>JBKJHG010000053.1:0-22443 GCA_046599115.1 Gemmatimonadaceae bacterium | reverse complement strand
GTGTAGATGGTGGCCGCCGCGCGGGAGACGGGATCCATCGCCAGCGACGCGTACTCCTCGGGACCGACGAGCGCGTTCTTCGCGTCGGAGATCAGACTCCCGATCAAACGCGGACTCCACATCTTCGGCGAGATTTTCTCCCGCTCCATTATCCGCTTCAGCAGTGACTGTGAATCGTCGTCGTCGTAAATCGTAAACGCCTGCGACCGGCCGGCGAAGCGTGCGTTTGCGCGAAGAATGCGCGCGCCGATGGCGTGGAACGTTCCGCACCACATTCCCTTCGGATCGCCACCGAGGAGGCGCGAAATTCTCTCGCGCATCTCGCCCGCTGCCTTGTTGGTGAACGTGACGGCGAGAATTTTTGCCGGATCCACTCCGTGATGCTCGATGAGCCTCGCGATGCGCGTCGTCAGCACCCGCGTCTTGCCGGAGCCCGCCCCGGCGAGCACGAGCATCGGTCCTTCATAGTGCAGCACCGCTTCACGCTGTGCTTGATTCAATCCGGCGAGGGGCTCGGCGGATACGGCGGGGGCGAGGGACATCATTGAAAGTTAAATCATCAACTACAACTAGTAACTAGTAAATGGACGAAGGTTGAATTCCTTTACTAGTTACTCGTTACTAGTTGAGTTTCACCCCAACACAATATCGAAGGTCGCGCCTTTCTCGGTCGGCACCAACAGCAGCTCGCCGTTATGACTGTCGCGGACGATTCGGCGCGCGAGGGAGAGTCCGATCCCCCATCCCTTCTCCTTCGTCGAGAAACCGGCTTCGAAGATTTGCGCCCTGATCTCGCGCGGAACGCCGGGTCCGTCGTCGGCGACGCGGATGCGAACTCTTCCTTCCGGCAGCGATGTCCCGGTGATCTCGACGCGGCCATCGCGGCCGGCGAGCGCGTCGATCGCGTTTTTGGTGAGCGACTCCAGCGCCCACTCGAGAAGAACCTGATCGCCCTCGACCACCAGATCGGGGTCGTGCGACGAAGTCACCGTCACTCGCTGGGCCAGCGTCGGGACGCGCGCGCGGAAATAATTGGCGACGTGGTCAACGAGCGCCCCGACGTCTATCGGCTTGTTCTTCGGCGGGCGGCCTATTCTTTCGAACCTGTGGGCAACGCGCTTGAGGCGGTCAAGATCTGCGTCCATATGGTCCAGCGCCGCCTGCGTAGCCGGCTCCGCGTCCGCTTCACGGAGGAGCTCGATCCACCCGCTGATGCTGGAGAGAGGCGTGCCGAGCTGATGCGCCGACTCACGCGCCATCCCCGCCCAGACCTGCTCGCGGTCGGCGCGGCCCCGGGTTCGCAGTGCGTACGCGCCAGCGAGGAGAAACATCGCGATCAGCACTGACTGCAGGACGGGGATGAGAATCAGGCCGCGCACGAGCGGCGTGTTACCGTAATGCACCGTCCCGACGCCCTGCTCGACGATCGGCGCGTTCTCGCGATCCAGCACGCGGACGTACTGCCTCGTCTCCCTGCTGTGGAGCGGCCCTTCGAAGGGAAGATTCGCCGCAGCGCTTGGCTCGCCCCTCGTGTCGGTGATGATCAGCGGCACGCCTGACTCGCGAATGTGGCTGGAGAGATCGAGCAGAGCGGCGGTCGCAGCATCGGGCCCCGGATCGCTGAGTCCGTTGTACACCCGCGCGTACATCAGACCGACGCGCGACGCCTCCTGCCTCAGCTCGCGAACTACTCCTCTCGTGTAAATGACGTACCACGATAGAAGCGCGAGAACGCCGAGCGTTACGAGTGTGACCGGAGCGAGCCGGCGCATTCTAACCGAGCCGGTCGGCGCCGAGGTATGAACGGAGCGCAGCCGGAATGGCGACCGATCCGTCCGGCTGCTGGTGGTGCTCGAAGATCGCGGCGATGATGCGCGGAAAAGCGAGCGCCGATCCGTTGAGTGTGTGGATGAACTGCGGCTTCCCCCCCTCGGCGGGGCGGTACCTGATTCCCGCGCGGCGCGCCTGGAAGTCGCCGAAGTTGCTGCACGACGAAACCTCGAGCCACGCACCGACTCCGGGCGCAAACACTTCGAGATCGTACGTGTGCGCACTCGCGAATCCAGTGTCGCCGGCAGCGAGACGAATCACGCGATACGGGAGCTCCAGCAGCTGAAGCACCTTTTCCGCCTGCGCAGTGAGAAGCTCGAGCTCGTCGTTGGAAGTTTCCGGTGTGGCGTAGCGAACCAGCTCGACCTTGTCGAACTGATGAACGCGAAGCAGCCCGCGCGTGTCCTTTCCGGCCGCGCCCGCTTCGCGCCGAAAGCAGGGCGAGTAGGCGGTGAACGCCTTCGGGAGCTCGGATGCATTCAGGATCTCGTCACGGTAGAGATTAGTCACCGGAACTTCGGCGGTAGGAATGAGAAACAAATCCTCGTCGGCGAGGCGGTACATATCGTCCTCGAACTTGGGGAGCTGCGCCGTGCCGATCATGCTCGCACGATTCACCGCCGCAGGGACCCACACCTCCTCGTAGCCGTGCTCCGTCGTGTGCAGGTCGAGCATAAAGCTCATCAGCGCGCGCACAAGCCTCGCTCCGCCGGCGCGGAAAACGATGAAGCCGGACCCGCTGATCTTCGCGCCGCGCTGGAAATCGATGAGGCCGAGCGATTCCGCGATCTCCCAATGCGGCTTGACGCCGTCCGACTTGCGGGGCTTTCCCCACTCCCGTATTACGGCATTGTTCTCGGCGCCGCCGGCGGGAACGAGATCGAGGTTGACGTTCGGCAGATCGAGAAGAATCGCGTTCAGCGAAGTCTCGATCTCCGCCAGCTCGGAATCGAGGCGCGAGATCTCCTCTCCCAACTCGCGTGAGCGGCGCTGCACGTCCTCGGCGTTCTCGCCGGCGCGCTTGAGCTGTGCGACCTTCTGGCTCGCGGCGTTGCGTTCCGCCTTCCGCTCCTCAACGGCGTGAATTTTCTCGCGGCGAGTCCGGTCAAGATCCGCGGCGCGGTCAATCACCGGGCCGAGCTTGTCGAGCTCGCCACGCCGACGCATGCCTTCACGGAGGGCGTCGATCTGATCGCGCACCATCCTCAGGTCATGCATTCGTCAACTCGTCGGGATTCCGGGCAGAAAGGAGCGGAAGCCGCAGTTGGGATTGATTCCAAGCTGGAATTGAATTGTCCTCGTGGGCATATCGATGGACAGCACGGACAGCTTGGAGTAAAGGTACGGCGAAAGTGTGTACTGGCAGAACTCGCCCGGGAATGCGCGCGTCGTCTGTATTACCGCCACATCCCCGACGTTCACTACGAGAGAGGAATCGGTCTGGTACGTCCCCGAAGGCGCGTTCAGCAGCTGCGGGAAGGTCCCCGTCTGCAGACGAATGCCGACCTGCCGGACACCTGAGGGCGACGTGACCACGAACCGAACGGGGAGAATACGCACCTGCGTTGGCGACACGATGTCGAAGGCGACATCGAATGCCGCGAGGCCGTCCACCACGATCGGCTGGCGCGTGAAGAGGTCGAGTCCGCTCGGCAGCGAAGGCGATGTGCCAGACAGCGCGTAGACGGTGAGCGTGTCTACGACGGTGGCATCCTGGGCCGTGATGTGAATCGGATTGGTGCAGGCACTCGCCGCAATGGCAGCGCCCAGCACACCGAGTGAGATAACGCGGAGTTTCATGACAGAAGGTATGACAGATACGAACGCGGCGGGGTTGCCTTCGAACAATACCGCGTAAATAACGCCATATCAAGCGATTGGCTTGCTTGACTTCGCTCTCGCAGAAACCTAGCTTCGCCCGTCAACACGATGCCGACAATCCGTGAGTTTACGAGCGCACTTCGCCGCCGCCCCGGCGTCACCGCGGCCCTCGTGTCCGGACGCGATGGACTTCTCGTCGAAGGCAGCGCCGACTCCGCCCTCGATTTACACGATCTCGCCGCCCGCGTTCCCTCGTTGGTCGCCGAAGCGGCTCACATCGGCGACGCATCACGTCTCGGCGTCTGCACCACCTGCATCGTGGAATACGGCGACGGGTATGCTGTCATCACGACGCTCGGTGCCGACTCTATCCTCACCGTGCTCGCTGGAAAATCGGCGGAACTCGGGCCCCTTCTCTTCGAGCTGAGGAGCCAACGCTCACGGCTTGAGTCACTACTTTAAGAGATGTCTGAAGAACATCCCCGCCACGTGATAATGGCCGACGACGAGCCACACATCGGCCGCATCGTCCAGATGAAGCTCGAACAGGGCCCGTTCGCCGTGACGCTCACCTACGATGGCGACGAAGCGCTCGATGCAGTCCGCGCGGCGGAGAAGGTCGACCTGCTGCTTCTCGACCTGATGATGCCCAGAAAAACGGGCCTCGAAGTACTTCGCCTTCTACGTGAGGAGGAGCGCTTTAAGTCGTTGCCAATAGTAATCTTGACGGCCGGAGGAAACGCCCAGGACTTGCGCGCGGCGATTCAGTTGGGCGCGACAGAAGTTCTCACCAAGCCCTTCAGTCCGAAGAAGCTCTACTCGCTCGTCGCACGACTCACCAACGTCCCGGCCGACGAGTCCGGCGCGGCGCCAGAGTGAGCCGTTGGGCGGTGGTTCTTGCGGGAGGCGTGGGATCACGCTTCTGGCCTCTCAGCACGCCGGACAGGCCGAAGCAGCTTCTCCCACTCGTCAGCAGCCGGCCTCTGCTTCGCGAAGCGGTTGACCGACTGCTTCCGATCGTGGACATCGACCACATCCTTATCCTTACCAACGCCTCGCTCGTGGACGCGATCGCGGGTGTGATTCCCGAGCTTCCGCGCAAAAACATCATCGCTGAGCCGAAGCCGGCGGGGACGGCGGCAGCGCTGGCGTGGGCGGCGCTCGAGATTCAGCGGCGCGACGGCGACAACGCGGTGATGATGAGCACGCACGCGGATTCTGCCATCACCGACGACGAGGGATTCCGCCGGTCGCTCGCGCGCGCAGAGTCGCTCGCGACCGACAATGGAGCGCTGGTCACGGTCGGGATTCTTCCGTCGCGCCCCGACACGGGCCTCGGCTACATCGAGCCCGACGCGAAGGACGCGTCTAACGGCGCGCGAGTCGCGCGCTTCATCGAGAAGCCCGATGCCGCGCGCGCAGCGCAACTCGTTGCGGCGGGAAACCTGTGGAACAGTGGTATCTTTGTATGGCGCGTCGGGGACTTCCTGGGCGAGGTGAAATCGCTCACACCCGAGATCGCTCCCGCCCTTGAAGGCGATGCGCGATCCGACCGCGACAAATTCTTTTCCAGCGTGCGCTCGATTTCGGTGGACAATGGTGTGCTCGAGCGCAGCAAAAAGGTGATGGTGGTGGCAGGCAACTTTGGCTGGGACGACATTGGAACTTGGCCCGCACTGCGAAGATCCCGCTCGCTCGACGCGAAGGGAAACTCGGCCAGCGGCTCAGTGCATCTCGTTGATTCCGAGAACAACGTCGTTCACGCCGACGCGGGCACTGTCGTGATGTACGGCGTCTCCGACCTTGTAGTCGTTACGCGCGACGGCGTGACTCTCGTCACAACCGCCGAGAAAGCCGCCGACCTGAAGACGCTCGTCGATTCCCTTCCGCCGTCGTTGAAGAACGCGTGAGCGGTCTCTACTTCTACGATGACGCCAAGGCGCGCGAGTTCGAGCCGTTCGCTCTGACGCGTCCAGCGTCCGAGCTGCGCGCCGGTGCTCTCATCCTTCGCCGCAGATGGGAGCGGGTCACCGGACTGGAGAGCAAGGGATTCATCGGCGCGCCACATCTCAAGAACTTCGATGAAGCGGGCGCGCCAGCGTTCCTTGACGGCGGAGAGATTCCCGAAGGCTCCATCATCGTGAACTCGCGGTTCATCGTTTCACTTTCCGCGGATGTGAAGAAGTTCGATATCCTGATGAACAGCGGCGCCGGCTGCGCCATCCGACTCGCCCGCGCGCTCCCCGTCAGCGACCTGGCGTCGGGCAAGGTGGATCTCGGCTCGCTTCAGACGAGCTTTGGCGGAAAGAACGTCGCCGGCAGATGGATGACTGACATCTGGGATTACATCTGCACACTTCAGGACCAGCTCAATGAAGACATCCCCCTTCTCGGCAAAACCCTTTCACGGTCCAGCGATACCGCTGGCGAACGGATGGGGAGCGGCGAGGTCTTCATCGAAGAAGGGGCGGAGATCGGGCCCTATGTAGTGTTCGACACGACCGCCGGCCCCATTTCGATCGGCAGCGGATCAGCCATCCACCCGTTCACTCGACTCGTCGGTCCGCTAGCGATCGGCTGCAATTGCCAGGTGATGGGTGACCGCGTCGCCACATCCTCGATCGGCGATTGGGCCAAGGTTCGCGGCGAGTTGAGTAACTCCATCGTCCTCGGCTACAGCAACAAGGGTCACGAAGGGTTCGTTGGACACTCCTACCTCGGCCGCTGGGTGAATCTCGGCGCACTGACTACCACGAGCAACCTCAAGAACACGTACGGCTCCGTGCAGCTCTGGACGCCGACGGGGCTCCGCGATTCCGGGCAACAGTTCCTCGGCACCTTCTTCGGCGATCACGTGAAAACCGGAATCGGGATGATGCTGAGCACGGGCACCGTCGTCGGCGCAGGGGCGAACATCTACGGATCGCACGCTCCGCCAAAGGCTGTTACTCCCTTCTCCTGGGGTGGTGACGAGCCGTACGACGATTACGCGCTCGATAAATTCATCGTCACGGCAGAACGAGTGATGGAGCGCAGACACGTCGCGCTGTCGGAGAAGGCGAAGAAACAGTTTGAAGAATCCTATCGCGGGCGCTGGAAGGCCGAGTGAAGATCTCGATACTCGGCAGCGGAAGTGGCGGCAATGCGGTTCTCATCGAGACCGGCGAATCACGCATACTTGTTGACGCCGGATTCAAGCCGCGGGTGATGGCGCAGCGGCTGCGCGCAATTGGCGTTCAGCCGGAATCCGTCGAGGCCGTCATCGTCACGCACGAGCACACCGATCACGCCAAGGGCGTCGCCGGCTGTGTCGAGAAATGGCATTGGAAGGTGTTCTCCACCGCCGGGACGCGGATGATGTGCAGTGACTGGATCGGGATTCCGGTGCAGATCGTCGGCAAGAGCGAGGTGTTCTCCGTCGGGAATCTCCACGTTCAGTGCGTTCCAGTCTCGCACGACGCGACGGAGCCGATCGGACTGGTCGTTACGCACGCGGCATCTGGCGCGCGCGCGGGAATCGTCTATGACCTCGGCTTCGTCTCCGAAGCGATCGCGTCACAGCTCAAGGATCTCGAGGTGCTAATCGTTGAATCGAACCACGACGAGCAGATGCTTCGCGCCGGGCCGTACCCGTTCTTGGTGCAGGCGCGCATCGGCGGACGGATGGGGCATCTGAGCAATAGCGCCGCCGCCGAGACTGCAGCCGGGTGCGTTCACCCGGGACTCAAGCACATCGTGCTCGCGCACCTGAGCGAGAATTGCAATGAGCCTAAGGTGGCGCTGAAGACTGTTGGTGATGCGCTGCGGCGCACGAAGTTCAAAGGCCGACTCACCGCTTCCGCGCAGCACGCGATGGCCGGGCCGTTCACGATCGGGGCGGATGAGGTTAGCCAGGTTACGCCGCAGTTGGCGCTGGGGTTGTAACTAGAACGAACGCGGCAACGGCAACTACAACCGAACTGCAACTGAACTGGACGCCAGACTTTAGTCTCACAGTCTGTCAGACTGTAGTCACGACTCGGTGACTTCCCCTGCCGCGATCGGACGTCTACCAACGTCGAATCCGGTGCCCGATGCTCTACGGTGAAGTCACCAGGTAGTTAACTAAAGACTCCAGACTTATTGACTACAGTCTGGAGTCCCGTTCATCTGCCGTTGCAGTTTCCGTTGCGGTTGTTTCCGCCGTTCCTAGTAGAACTGCGTCAACTGTACCTGCCCAGTATTCACGACGGTCCCGTATATCCTCGCGTAATCCCCCACGCGCAGATTCTGGAATCTTGTCACGTCGCTCGACCGGACGTTGTAAGGAACCGTCACCGTGATCCGGCCACTGTTGTTCGTGTCCATTGTGAACCAGCCACTCTGGACATTCACCTGGCGCACGGTTCCCTCAAACGAGCTCTGCGTTCTACTTCCGCCATTGCCACTCACCGACCGATCGACTTGAATGAGATCGGTGTAGTAGCCGCCGTTCTGCGTCTGCTGCACGCGCGCGGTGACCTGATCCCCGCGCTCGAGCGAAGTGACCTGGTAGTTCTGATTATTGAACGTCACGTTCGTCGAGTTGTCGTACGACAGCGCGATCTGCTGGCCGTTAGACTGGGCCACGACCACCTGCTGGTTCCGCGTATCGACATTCTGGACGGTTCCGCTCACCTGATTGGATCCGCCACCGCCGCCGAGTCCGCCGAGCACTCCGCCGAGGATGCTGCCGAGTCCCCCCGTTCCTGCGCAGGCGCCCATCGTTGCGGCGAGCATCGCGGTGGCGCCGATGCGGGATAATCTCTGGAAGTTCATTGAGTCCTCTCCGTGTTGAGGGAGAGGTAAAGAGCAAGGGGGGTGCCGCTTTGGATGGGAGCGCGAGGCTAGCAACGAACGCAACTGCAACGGCCACCGCAACGGCAACTGAACGGGACGCCAGACTGTAGACTTGCAGTCACCAGACGGTAGTCAACAACTCGGTGACTTCGCCTGCCGCGATCGGACGTCGTACCAACGTGAAATCCTGAGCCCGATGCGCTCCCGGTGAAGTCACCGAGTAGTTAACTAAAGACTCCAGACTGATAGTCTACAGTCTGGAGTCCCGTTCCTCCGCCGTTGCCGTTCTTCCGTTGCCGTTACGCAGTGAACCTTACCCTCGCCTTACATCGTCCTCGGATCCGGCTTCACCGCGAAGCTCTGCGTCTGCACGAAACCCGCGACCGTGAGCCGCGCCGAGAATGTCCCCGCAAGCGGCGTGATGTCACCCCGGGGGAACACCGCTGCCCCGCCAGTGAGACTTCCACGATTGGGAACGACGACAGGATTCCAGACCACGCGATGCATCCCTGCGGCGCCGGAAATCGGCTCCGGACTCGTCTGCCATAGCGGCGACACGTTCGGAATTCCCGTCCGCGCCGGCCCGCCACCGCGCCTGCCCGAGGAATCGGCGGCGGTCAGTCCCGTGCTAGAGAACGTGTGCACCACAGCTCCCGTCGAATCGAGAATCTCGATCGTTACGGGCGCGGCGCTCTTCAGGTAGTAGTCGATCGCTGCGCCATTCGGCGCATTCTCGGCGTGCGGCTCATCCTTCTGAAGCGGCGTTCCATTGCCGCCTCCGCCGATGAAGTTCACCGAGTCGCCCGGCTTGAACAGATACGCAGCGGCGGAGAGCACCGCCGGTGTGATTTGGCGGAGCGCGGAGATGTCGTCAATTACCCAGAAGCCGCGGCCGTGCGTAGCGACGATGAGATCGTTCTGGTAGATCTCGAAGTCGCGCATCGATGTGACGGGAAGATTGAGCTGCAGCGGCATCCAACTGTCACCGTCGTCGAGCGAGACATAGACCCCGCGCTCCGTTCCGGCGAACAGCAGCCCGCGCTTCATCGGGTCTTCCTTCACGACGTGAACGTACGCGCCTTTCGGGAGCCCGTTCGTGATCATCTGCCAGCTCTGTCCGCCATCGCGCGTTCTATATATGTATGGCTCGAAGTCCTGCAGCTGGTGCCGGTCCACGCTCGCATAGGCGGTGTTCACGTCGGTGTGCGACGCCTGCATCATCGTCACCCGGCTCCACGCGGACAGCTGCGGAGGCGTCACGTTCTCCCACGACTTCCCGTCGCGCGTGATCTGAATGTTGCCATCGTCGGTTCCGATCCAAACGACATTCGCGGCCACCGGCGACGGCGCAATCGTGTAGATCACGCCGCGATTGTCATTCCGATCACGCGACGCAAGAGCGGCGGCGTCAAGCGTGAGCGGCGCGCCAGGATTCTCGCGCGTGAGATCGGGACTGATGCGACTCCACGTCTGCGCGCCATCGGTCGTCTTGAACAGAAACTGATTCGCGTAGTAGAGCGAATGCGGATCCGCCTTGGAGAAGACGAGCGGCTGTGTCCAGTCGGCGCGGGCCTTTGCCCCGGCCGGAACCTGCGGCGACGTGGTGCCCTTTACCGGAGTGTTGGTCGCGAGATCGTAGCGCGTGCCCTCTCCTCCGTAAACGATTCCCGGATTGAGCGGGTCGCCGGCGGTGTATCCGCTTTCTCCGCCCGGCGCGATCGGCTCCCAATCGCGCATCGTGATCTCGGAGTACTTTCCCCGCGAAGCGACGGCGACCGCGCCCGAGTCCTGCTGCGCCGCCGTCACCCAATACGGAAAGCGGTAATCCACCGAGACGTGGTACAGCTGCGCCGTCGGCTGGTTGAGCCAAGAGCTCCAGGTGATGTCGCGAAGATTCACCGCCTTCGCGTTGTGCGTGATCACAGCGCCCTGGTCACTGGCGACGATCATCGTATTCGGATCGTCGGGCGACACCCACGGCTGATGGTAGTCGTCGCCGCCCGGCGACCCGCGCATCACTCCCCACGTCTTACCGCCGTCCATAGATCGGTTGACGGCTACGTTCGGCACGTACACGACGTCGGCATCGGTCGGATCAACGGTGACTTTTTCGAAATACCAACCGCGTCCCCACAGCGCGGAGTCGCCGGACATCTTCGTCCACGTCGCGCCGGCATCGTCGGAGCGAAAAAATCCACCCTGCCCCGGGGGCGGTGTCGCCGCGGGCCGCAGCGCGCCCGGCTGCGGTCCTGTTCCCTGCGGCGGCTCCGCAACCGGACCAGCTTCCGGCACGAGACAGTCCACTACTGCATAGACTCGCTTCGGATTCGAGCGCGCGATCGCGATTCCCGTGCGCCCGATCCCGTCGGCCGGGAGTCCGTGAGCGAGCTTCTTCCACGTCGTTCCGCCGTCGGTGGATTTCCAGATCCCGCCGCCGGGGCCGTTCGTTGGCGCGTATGTGAACCAGGGTGGGCGGCGCGTGTTCCATAATCCGGCGTAGATGATCTTCGAGTTGGATGGATCGATCACAACCTCGACGGCGCCCACGTTTTCGTCGCCGAGGACTTTTTGCCAGCTCTTTCCGCCATCCCTGGAGCGGAAGATTCCGCGCTGAGCGTTCGCGGCGTAGAGATGGCCGATCGCGGCTACGAATACGATGTTGGCATTTTTCGGATCGACTGCGACCTTGCCGATGTGGTGCGTGTCCTCCAGCCCGAGATGCGTCCAGGTCTTTCCCGCGTCGGTGGACTTGTACATCCCGTTGCCGAAGCCGGTTGAATCGCGAAGGGTCGATTCCCCACTGCCGACGTAAACGGTGTCGGGCGCCGAGGGAGCTACCGCTATGGCGCCAATTGACGAAGTGGACTGCCCGTCGAAGATGGGCTCCCACACCCGCCCGGCATCTATGGATTTCCAGACGCCGCCGTTGACGGCGCCGAAGTAAAACTCATTCGGTCGCCCGGCAACTCCCGTCGCCGCGGCGACGCGTCCGCCGCGAAAGGGGCCGAGCATCCTCCAGCGCAGTCCCGAGTAAAGATCGGTCACGCTCGCCGATCGCTGCGTCGAGGTCAGCGGGGCAGCGAGAAGTCCGCGGCTCAGCCGCGGCGCGGCGATGCTGAGCGCCGCGCCCGTCACTCCGGCGCGCACAATAAAATCCCGGCGGGAAAGCGAATCTTCTTTCTTCAATGGAGCTCCGGTTCGAAATAACCTACGGGTGATATTGCGACGCCGACTAGCTGCCGGACCTCGAGAGCAGAAGCTCATTCACGCGCTCCTCGAGCATTCCGGTCGTGAGGCAGGACAGGTTTCCCTTGCTCAGCCCGGTGTCGTCCGCCTTGGCGTCGAGACGCGTGGTGACGCTCGAACCGCTCGAATCAGGGAACACATAGCTCACCAGCGACATCGTTACACGGTAGGTGTCCGCGCTCGGCCCGGTCGCGGTCGTTCCGCAGCCGACGAAGTTGTGCAGCGCGACTCCCTTGAGTCTGTAGTACTTGCTGAAGTTGCGGTTGCCGATCTCGCCCCTCGCCGGGTCGAAGAGCTTCACGTCAACACCGACTTCCGGGTAGATCGTGCGCAGTAAGGCAAAGACGCTATCGGGATGCACCTTGACGCGAATGTTCTGCGGCGTCGATAGCTCCGTCGCGCGAATTATGTTGCTCTCGGTAACGGCAATCACGCGATCGTGTTTTTCCGGCGGCGGGCCCGGCGCGGTAGCGCACGCTGCCGCTGCGAGAATCAAAGGAGCGAAAGCCAGGCGTCTCATTTTTTGTTCCTCGTGGTGCCGGCAAAGATCGCAAAGACGAGCGTGAGCGCGAGCAGCAATCCAAGAAGTATTCTCCAATCCATCGAGCCCCTCCGGGCTTAGCGTCCTTCCACGTCGCGCTCTCCGGGAATCTTCCGCTCGCGGCGGCCCTCTCCCGGATGGGATTGCGCTTCCTGGAATCGTTCCCCCTTCAATCGGATCCCCCGCGCGAACTCTTCATATTCCGCGTCCGAGAGCTCATCGGCGATGGAGGGAATGATCCCCTTCAGCACCGTCATTCTTTCCGCGACCGTCAGATCGTTGATTTCCATCACGATCTTCCGCAGCCGCGGATGGTTCATCCAGTCGGTTTCTTTACTGGTCGTCATAGTTTGCCATCGCTCCTTTCAACCATCACCGAATATCGCGCTTCAGCTTTGTATTTTCAGTTCGAGTGTCGAACTGGAGGCGGGAAAGACCTTTCACCCCATTCCATCTTGCAAGGATCGTGTCCAGATCGGCAAGCGTCTGATTCAGCGCTGCCGCGGCTTGCGTCGTCGGAGTCATATCTGCGCCTTCGAAGTCATCGAGTAAACTGGTCAGCGCGCCGCTGATTCCACCTAGTGTCGTCGCTCCACCGCCGACGCCAAACCGCCCACCGCCGCCCTCGAATGCCGCGACGGTCGCATCAAGCGCCGTATCGCGCATCGCGCGAATACGCTCGCGCAGCGC
This sequence comes from Gemmatimonadaceae bacterium, assembly GCA_046599115.1. Classification (GTDB taxonomy): domain Bacteria; phylum Gemmatimonadota; class Gemmatimonadetes; order Gemmatimonadales; family Gemmatimonadaceae; genus UBA4720. The sequence goes on along the minus strand of JBKJHG010000053.1, from coordinate 9,497 downwards.
ACGCACCTCGCGGAGCGCCGAGGCCGACTGGTGGATGCCATCCCAGGCGCGAATGGAGAGATCGTACTGCTGCCGAAGTGCGTCCGGCGTCATCTCCGAGCGCGGATCCATTTTCAGCGTCAGCGGCTGCGTGTAAACTTTTCCGTCAACGGTGAGCCGCACCGTATAGTCGCCAGGAAGCGCGGCCGGCCCGAGGGGATTCGGAGGCGTGTCGTGCGCTATCGCCGAGATCGGATAGCTGAAATCTGAAACGTCCGGCGGCGGCCAGTGCAGATCCCACGCAAACCGGTGCGCGCCGGCCGCTGCGCTCAGCGCCTGCGGCTGGCGAATCCAGTACAGCGGCCAGTTTCCAACATCAGCCAGTACCGGCTTCACGGCGTCACTGCTCGAGAACGCGCGCACCACCTTCCCCGCCGCGTCCACAATCTCCAGCCTCACCGCTGTCTTTGGAGAGTTCTTGATCGTGTAGTTGATGATCGCACCGTCGGGTGGATTCTGCCCTGCGGGCTCTTCGGGCGGGAGCGGAGTATCCGTCCACTTGTCGCGCCGGAAGCGGTAGGTGAGCTTCGGCTTGAAGAGATAGGCATTCCCCGCATCCGCCGTAGCGCCCATCTGCCTGATCGGCGAGTAGTCGTCGAGAATCCAGAACGACCTTCCGTGTGTCCCGACAACGATGTCGTCGTCGTGGAGCACCAGGTCGCGGATTGACGTCGCCGGCATATTGCCGCGGAGCGACTGCCAACGATCGCCGTCATCGAGCGAGAAATAGACGGCGCGCTCGGTTCCCGCGAACAGCAGTCCCTTCCTGATCGGATCCTCGCGCACCGCGTTGACGATCTCGTTCGAAGGAATCCCGTTCACCGTCTCCTGCCAGGTCGTCCCTCCGTCGTGCGTCCTGTAAATGTGGGGACGCAGGTCGTCGAGCTTGAAACGGTTGATCGCTGCATACGCGCTGTTGTCGTCGAAGTGCGAAGCCTCGATCTGCGCCACCTTGCTCCACGGCGTCATCGCCGCAGGCGTGACGTTCTTCCACGTCGCGCCGCCGTCGCGCGTCAGCTGGATGTAGCCGTCGTCGCTTCCCGTCCAGATGGTGTTCACGTTGACGAACGACGGGCCGATCGAGTAGATCACGCCGCGATTCTTCGCCCGCGCGAGATTTCCATCGGTGTACATCCCGTAGCTCTGCGGCACGTCGTATTCCACGCGCGTAAGATCGGGACTGATTACATCCCAGCTGTGCCCGCCGCTCGTAGTCTTGAAGAGCACGTTGCCGGCGAAGTACAGCACGTGCGGATCAACGTGCGAGAAGATGATCGGCGCGGTGCGAATGAAGCGATACTTACCCCGCCCTCCGGGAGCAGGCGAGATGTTCTGCACTTCGCGAGTGCGCTGGTCGAAGCGGGAGATCTTACCGCCGTAGATGATATCCGGATTGAGCGGATCGGGCGCCACGTAGCCGTACTCCTCCGAGCCGATCGGATTCCAGTCGGCGAAGGTGATCTGGCCATAGTCTCCGCGGCTCGCGATCCCGACTGAGCCGCTCTCCTGCTGGCTGCCGTACACTCTGTACGGAACGCGATTGTCGGTGATGACGTGATAGAACTGCGCCGTCGGCTGATTGTACCAGGAGCTCCACGTCTCGCCGCCGTTCACGGTTACCGTTCCACCCTGGTCCACGCCGAGGAGTATGATTGACGGATTGTCGGGATTGATCCAGATACGATGGTAATCGTCACCACCGGGCGCGCCCTTCCATCCCTTCCAGCTCTTACCGCCGTCCGTTGACTTCCAGGTGACGACGTCCGCCGAGTACACGACGTCCGCGTTCTTCGGATCCACTTTGATCTCGGCGAAGTCCGACCCCCGTCCCCATAACCGCGGATCGGGATTGATGTTCGTCCACGACGCACCGCCATCATCGGAGCGATAGATACCCCCCTTCGCCCCCGCATCAACCGTCGCATAAAGCCGGCGGGAATCGCTCGGCGCGATACCGAACCCGATTCTGCCGAGTCCCTGCTCCGGGTTCGGAAGCCCATTCGTGAGCTGAGTCCAGCTGTTGCCGCCATCAATGGATTTGTAGAGACCGCTCAGCGGGCCGTTCCAGGTCGCATTCTCCCACGGGCCCTGCCGTCCCGCCCATAGATCTGCGTAAACCACATCGGGATTGTTCGGATCGAGCGTGACCTGAATGGCTCCCGTGTTCTCGTCCTTGTAGAGAACGCGCTGCCACGTTTCGCCGCCGTCGGTCGAGCGATACACGCCGCGCTCTTCATTCGGACCATATGGATGTCCGAGCGCAGCGACAAATACTCGATTCGGATTATGCGCATCAACGGCGAGCCCGCCGAGCTGTTGGGCATCGCGCAATCCAGGCAGATGACGCCACGTCTTTCCAGCGTCGGTGGATTTGTAAACGCCATCGCCGGTGGAAAGATCGGGGCGCTGGAGTCCTTCGCCCGTTCCGACGTAAATGACGTTCGGATCGGAAGGAGCGACAACGATGTCGCCGATCGAGCTTGTCGCCTGATCGTCAAAGATCGGAAACCAGGTGCGGCCGAAGTCGGTCGTCTTCCAGATGCCGCCGTTGTTCACCCCGATGTAGAACACGTTTGGCTGCTGGCGCACCCCCGTCGCGCCGACCGTTCTCCCGGCGCGGTGTGGTCCGATCATTCTCCATTGCAGCGAGGTGAGCGTGCTGGCCGCGGGAGCCTGGGAAAATCCACGCACTGGCGCGGCGAAGATGAGCGCAGCAGAGAGAGCGAGAATACGGCGATTTGTCGGCATCAGTCGGCGGTGGGTGGTTGTTCGAATTTCATCTCACAACCGCACTCCGGAAACCCGGAGTGCGGCGACTGCGGCGTGTTACTTGACGGTAAACGGAACGGAATACGCGCGGTCGTCCCACGCCATCCTCAGCACCCCGCCGGCTCCCGACGGAGCGAACCCGATCACGAAGCGGTCCTGCGGGCTCGACAGCATCGACGTAGTCAGATCGATTCGCGCAAGGTCGCGCTTCGGATCGTAGTCGGTTCCCCACTGTCCGGTCTGGCTGTTGATGATGAGCTTCGCGCCGCTCGATGTCGGGAGTGTCCAGAGCGTGTACTTGCCCGCCGGTACCAACGTCCCGCCAATCACCAGATCGCGCGACGTCGAGAACATCGTCGCGGCATTTGCACCCGTGCGCCACACCTCGCCCCACGGCACGACGTTTCCGAAAATCACTCGGCCACGCTTCAGCGGCCGGCTGTACACCACTTGCAGGTCCGCGCCAGCGATGGATGCTCGCGTCGAGTCGAGCGTCGAAGCCTGCCCCATCATCGCGCCGGCTGCTTCCCGCGCCATCCAGCCGGCGAGAATCCTCGCGTAGTCGACGGCGTCATCGCGATGCGAAATCGTCTTGATCGTCGTGCCCATCGAATTCACTCCGACGATCTTCCCATTCTGGACCGCCGCGATTTCAAGCCACGGCGTGCCGGGAAAAAAGTTACTGCTGAATTGGACCGAATTCGTGCCGCGCCAGCTCAGCGCGAGCGGAGAAGTCAGCGGCCCCGGGCCGCCCACCTGGGTCAATGCCGCCGAGCCAACCACCGGGGGTGTGTTTGATGCGATGATCTGCTCGTACAATCCATACGACGGGGGTTCTGTCGGGATCGTGCCCACGCCGGCTCCCTGATACGAGCGAACACCTGAGTTCGCCGTGTCACGCTGGCCATTCCGCAGCGTTTCGACTGTCGTCGTCGGGCCGAACGTGATGGTCTGGTCGAGGCGCGCCGGCGCAGTGGCCGCGGCGCTCGGAATGCGAGCTGTCGTGTGGAGAGATGTCATCCTTCCATTCGCATCGAGACTGGCGACGTAATGAACCACGCGAACGCGCGGACTTCTCGATACTACATCTCCCTCCAGCTTGTCGGCGGTCCGCGTGTAACGCTCGATCGCCACTGTATCGGTTCCCAACTGAGTAACGAACCCGCCGCTCACCGGGAGCGCCGGGTGCGACATCATTGTGCTGCAGCCGACGCTCGAGGCGAGCGCGAGCAGAAGAGACGATTTTCGGTTCATTGTAGTCGGGGGTCAGGGGTGTTTAAAGCGGGGCAGGAAGCGACCCGCCAGATGGAGATAGTGCAGCCCGGAACCCGTCCCTGCAACTTCGGCGGAGCGGACCGAGGGTTGCAATACATATGTATCAAAGATGAGGCAAACCCCGCTTTCCCTCAAGAAAACCGCAAAGTGACTCGTCAGAGACTGCTTCCTGTGGCGATGACCTCGCTGGCCTGCCTCATCGCGTCCGGGGAGACAGCCTGCTCGGCCAGTACCCCCTGTCGGCGCCTACGAGCATCCCACTCCGCGCGGGGATTTCCGGATCAGGAGAATAGTCTGGAACCCACGCTGGGTTCCACCGGATGCGGCTTGGGCGAAGGGCAAGACTGCCAAGGATCCGGGGAGTCCGTCGAACCCGATGAAGCTGGTGAAGATCTTCTTTCAGGAGCCGGACTATTACATCCACGGCACCGGCGCGCTCGAAAGCCTCGGAAAGGCAGAATCGCACGGATGCCTGAGAATGGACCCCGACCAGGCGGCGGAAGTCGCGAAGATCGTGATGGAGCACGGCGGACAGCCGCAGGGGGATAATTGGTTCTGGCGCGTGCTGCACTTTCGGCGCGAAGAAAAAACGGTGTCGCTCGACAATCCTATTCGGCTCGTGATTGCCGACTAAAAAGAGAGCCCGGAATTTTCCGGGCTCTCTTTTTTTCTCTCCCGCGCGTTTCGTTACTTCACTTCAAACGCGTATTCCATTCCGTGCAGGAAGTGCGGCTTCCCGTCTTTGGCGTCGGGAACAAAGCAGGCCGCCACGTAGTGTCCGGCCGTGAGAGCGACGCGGAACTCGGGGTGCGCGCCGGGCATAACTCCTACAACGCCTCCGACACCATCGGCCGGCGGCTTCGTGGTCATCGTTCCAATCAGCCAAGCGTGCAGCTCGTCTGCAGTCTTCCCGTCGTCGAGCTTGAAGATCTCGACCTCGTGCGGCTGCATCGCGGCGTTCGAGACTCGCACCACGTGCTCACCCGCTGTCAGCATCGGTGAGAATTTGAAGGAATAATCGGCGAGTGTGAGCGCGATGTCAGCCTTGGGTCCCTTCGCTGCATTGGATGACGGTACGACCTTGAACGCGCGGGACATCCCCTTCATGAAATGCGGCATTCCGCCGTTCGTATCAATGAAGCACAGCACGACGTAGCTCCCCGGCGTGTACTCGGCGATGACGTTCGACGTGCCACCAACCGGCGGAGCATTCGGGCCCGGCACCGGCATCGCCCAACGGGGCGGAGGTCCGGGATTCTTCATCGCTGCGACAAACTGCTCCGCGGTGTGGCTGCCCGAGAGCTTGAAGATGGCGGCGTGGTGGAAGTCGGGCCCGAGATTGTGCAGGCGCAGGTCCACCACACCCGCTGGAATATCCGGAATCGGGTCGAACGCGTAATCCCGCGCGGTGAGCGTAACGACAGGCGGCACTTTTGGATGCATCGCAACCGGCTTCGCCGCGCCGGCCGCAAGCATCGCAACCGCAGCGACAGATATTGCCTTCAGAAGCATCATCGTTTCCTCTTAGGTTTGAGGTGAGTTTTCACACTGTGGCTTTGAATCGCGACGGAGCTCAGGACGTCCGCCGAATATCGATCATGGAGACACTGGTCGCAACCTCGTAACTGCTAACTAGTAACTAGTAACTAGTAAATGAATTCAGGGTTCGATCGCGTTACTCGCATCCTCTCTGCGGATAAGTGATGGCGGAGGCGTGACGCACAAACTGAGAATTCCTGGATGGGAAACCATCAGATTGATGCAGGAGCCAGCTCCGATCCCCTCTTCCGAACGGCTGCATACCGATTCAGCATCCAACTGATTCAAAACTGCTGGGTAGACGCCAACACGTTATATCGCAACCCGGTAACGAACCGGATTTCGTCCCAGCTGTATAGAGCAGTTGGCTCGGTGGCAGCCAATCTTGCGGAAGGCTACAGTCGGAGGTCGAAACACGATCGGGCAAGGCTTTATGAGTATGCGCTTGGATCGGCGCGCGAGGCGAGGGTCTGGTATTCGGCCGGGCGGCCTGTTCTCGGGACCGAGGTTGTAGCAATACGGCTGGATCTAATAGATAATATCTCACGTTTACTGGTAGGCATGATCGCGTCGGAACGGGCGCGCATTTCAGCGGAGCTCGGCCCCGACAAGCACTAATTCACACATTCGAACCTCGCCCCATTTTACTAGTTACTAGTTACTAGTTACTAGTTGCCTTAACCCAGGAGCCCCAATGCGCCCGTCATTCGCACTCGCCTCTCTGATCGCCGCCCTCGGTTGCCAAGCCAACGTCAACATCCCCACGCGGCCCTCCCCCGATTACGTCGTCGCGGCCGGGTCGGCAGCGTCATTGCCGTTCTCTCCCGTCGTTCGCGTCGGTAACCTTCTCTACCTCGCCGGACAGCTCGGCACCGACTCGAAGGGCCAGCTCGTGCCGGGTGGAATCGCCGCCGAAACCCGCCAGATAATGGAGAACATCAAGACGCTTGTCGTTGCGAATGGATCGTCGATGGACAGAGTGGTGAAGTGCACGGTGATGCTCGCCGACATCAACGAGTGGGCAGCGATGAACGCCGTTTACGTCACCTACTTCCCGAACCACAAGCCGGCGCGCAGCGCATTCGGCACCAGCGGGCTGGCACGGAATGGCCGCGCCGAGATAGAGTGTATGGCGCTCGCGGAGTGATCAGCCGCCGCTGATCGCGGTGATGATCAGAATGGCGCTCCCGCTCGGGGCGGGAGTGTCGAGGCCATTCAGATATCGAATGCTTTCACCGTTGAGAAACACGTTTATGTGGCGGCGCACGTTTCCCCGCTCATCCATCACGCTGTCGAAGGCGCGCGGCGACGCCTCCCGAAGCGCCGAGATCGCGTCGCCGACGGATTTGTGCGAGTCATCAACCGTAATCACCGGCCCTTCATCGGCCACCGAGCAGAGCGCTTTCGGCAGCTCTATCGTGATCACGCCGTCGCCGCTGGCACCATCGCCGTCTTGACGCACACCACGGCGGGCAATCCATCGGTGATCTCCTGCCAGCCATCGCCGTCATTCTGCGACCCGAAAATCTTTCCGCTTCTGGTACCGAAATAAATTCCCGCCGGGTTGTACGAATCCGAGGTGAGCGCATCACGCAACACCGTCTCATACGCGCCGGACTGCGGCAATCCGCTCGTCAGCGGCTCCCAGCTCTCACCGCCATTCCTGGTGCGATAGACGCGAAGCTTCGCCTCCGGAGTGCAGCGAAACCCGTCCGACTCCATTGGCACGATGTACACGGTGTTCGGGTCGTGCGGGTGCATTTGCATCGCGAAGCCGAAATCCGACGGCACTCCGTTGGCTACGTCCTTCCAGTTTTCGCCCCAGTCGTCGCTGCGGTACAGCCCCCAATGATTCTGGAGAAAGAGTCTTCCCGGCTGCGCCGGATGCTGCACAACCTTGTGCACGCATTGGCCGAACTCGGGATGCTTGTCGGGAAGAAACTCGGCGCGCACTCCGTGGTTGCGGGCGCGCCACGTTTTCCCCCCGTCGTCTGTGCGATAGACGCCGGCGGCAGATATGGCGATCATCATCCGCCGGGGATTGTCCGGATCGAGAATGATGGTGTGAAGACAGAGCCCCCCCGCGCCCGGTTGCCACTTCGGCTGATGCTCGTGGTACATCAATCCGCAGTCGGGTTCCCAGCTGTCGCCATTGTCCGTTGATTTGAAGAGAGCGGCCGGCTCTACACCGCAGTAGAGCACGTTCGGCTCCGCCTCCCGCCCCGGCACGATCTGCCATATCTGAGCGAGCGCGCGCCCAGAGTCCTCCGGGAACTTGATCGGACGCTGCTCCGGCTCGCTCCACGTTTTACCGAAGTCATCGCTCGAGCGGAGCGTGCTCCCGAAGAACGTGTTGTTGGCAGCAGCGAAGGTGCGATTTCTTCCTTCGCGCCCGTCGTGGAGCATCGCGTACACAGCTGTGCCCCGCAGATGCGGCCCTTCCACCTTCCACTTCTTCCGCGCCTTGTCGGAGCGAAGAATGAACGCGCCCTTCATCGTGCCTACGAGGAGCAGCACATCCGCGTCTCTGTCCGCCGTCGCCTTGTTACTCGCCGTCATCTAAATCTCCGATCCGGTTTCGAATCGCCAAAATGTCGCGCGGCGCGAGGGAACGGAAGCGCCCCGCTCAGCGCTTCGCCCCTTGCAGCGACTTGATCGCCGCGCCGAGTGCCTGGATTTCGCGGCCGTATGTCGCCCAATCTCCCGCGCGCTGGGCCGCGATGGCGCGATCGTAGTGATCCTGCGCGCTGTGCAGAAGCGGCGCGCTTACCTGTGACGCGGCGCCACTTATTGGGCTCTCCGTGACTCCGCCACCGACGACAGGTGCAATCGCGCCACCAACCGCGCTCGTCGAATCTTCAGAGTTCTCAGCGGCAAGCGGAGCCGCCCCGTTGCCGAACAGTGCGTTCAGCCCCTCGTCGAGCGTCTCGCCCATCACGACGCGGTTCTCGTGCGCGACGACAACGCGCTTGAGCTCGGGAATGCTGCCGCCCTGTGCGCGCAGATAGATCGGCTGCACGTAGATCAGCGATTCTTCGATTGGTATCACGAGCAGCTCGCCGCGAATCACTTCAGAGCCTTTCTGATCCCAGAGGGTGATCTGCCGCGAGATGTCCGTATCCTGGTTGATTCGGTTCACAATCTGCCGCGGTCCGTATACGAGACTCTGCTTCGGGAAGCGATAGACCGAGAGCTTGCCGTAGTTGTCTCCGTCCATCCGCGCAACCATCCACGCGGCAAGGTTGTCTTTTCCCTTCGGTGTAAACGGCGTCATATAGATGAATTCCGGATTCTTCTCGCCGGGAAGCCGCATCACGATGTGGCGCATGAACGGATTCTCGGGGCTGTCCGTGTTATCGGCAGCGGGAATCTGCCACTGATCTTCGCGGTGATAGAACGTATCCGGCTGCAGCATGTGGTAAGTCGCGTGGAGATTGGTCTGAACGCGAAAAAGATCTCCCGGATATCGGATGTGGCGGCGGATGTCGGCCGGCATCTCGGACATCGGCCTGAAGATCTTTCCGAAGATGCGCTCGTAGGTGACGACCACCGGATCAGAAGGATCCGTAATGAAAGGCTCGACTGTCCCGTCGTACGCGTCGATCACGACCTTGACGCTGTTCCGCATATAGCTCGTGCCGTCCGAAAGCCTCTGCGCGTACGGATAGTTCTCCGCCTTGGTGTAGGCGTCGAGGATCCACTGCAGCCGGCCGTCGTCGGTGACGACGAGATACGGGTCGCTGTCGAAGGTGAGAAATGGAAGCGCCGTCGCCGCGCGCGCGGCGATGTTTCTCCGGTAAAGAATCCGCGCCGCCCCCTTGATGTCGTCGGAAAGGAGGATCTTCAGGGAGCCAAGCTGGAACGCGTAGAGCAGC
>JBKJHG010000122.1:0-8570 GCA_046599115.1 Gemmatimonadaceae bacterium | reverse complement strand
GCCGACCCCGCGCGTCGGCGTCCCCTTGAAGTACATGTGCTCGAGGACGTGCGCGATACCCGACTCGTCGTCAGTCTCGTCGAAGTACCCCGCCTTCACATAGGTGACGATGGCGACCGCGGGGGCGGTGTGATCCGTCTGCACGAGCACGGTGAGCCCGTTGGGCAGCACGGCGCGCGTGACGCTCGATTCGTTGATCAGCTGCACGCCACACTATACAAAAAATCCCCGGCCGCTGAAGTGCAGCCGAGGATCCTCTCAGATCCCGATCGGAGCCTGAAAGCTGTCACAACGTTGGCTGAGGGATCGGCGGCGGCGCGGCGCACGTGCTCCACACGCCACTGCCGGCGTGACTCAGGAACGTGGTCGCCTCGACCGTTCTGTTCAGCCGCATCAGAGTGCAGCCGAGGTAGCCGAGAGAGGCGCGGTCGGTAGGATCGGCGGCGGCGGCTCGAACGAAGAACCTGCGCGCGACGTCGTAGTTCCGGCTCGCGAACATCACCAATCCCATTTCGCGGAGGGCGACGTGGTTCCTGGGCTCGAGACGGAGTGCTTCGTCGAGCTGGGCTCGCGCGGTGGCGAGATCCCCGTCCTCCCGCGAGAGCCGGGCGAGGAAGATATGCGGCTCGGCCATCTTGTCGTTGTCGCGCGCCGCCTGGGCAAAGTTCTGCCGCGCCGACTCGCGCTGCCCATTCTGCATCGCAGTGACGCCGGCGTTGAGATGGGAATCGTATCCGCCGCGGCCGGCCATCGCGAAGTAGCCACCGATGATCAGTGCGAGAATGAGCAGTGGTACGCCGAGCTTGATCCAGAGCGGAACAGCGCGCCAGCGATCGCCCGTGGTCGCGGCGACCGAGTAGCCGCCGGGCGGCGTCGCCGAAGGCCCCTCATATGGAACGTTTGCTTTTGACTGAGCGTACGCCGTTGCCGGCGGGCGCGCAGCCTGACCAGGTGCGTAAAGCGAGGGGGGAGCGTAAGGCGAATCGGAGTACGGCGAATCGTCGTGAGCCGCAGCCGTGTTTCCGCCCGCCGCTCGCTCGAGCGCGGCAAATCCTGTTCGCGCCGCTTCCTTGTCTCCCTGAGTCGGTGTGTAGCTGGTACGATTCACCCGATCGCGCGCGGCGAGAAATTCAAGGAGCGAATGCGCCTGGTCGAGAGAGATTATCTCTCCCTGCCGCGCGACGCGTACGAGCTGCTGGCCGCCGAGGGAGTCCTGTCCCACCAGCGCCCGAAGCGCGCGTTCGGCGGAATTCCAGAGATCGATGATGTCAGCGGCGGTGTCTTCGGAGCCGCGCGCGCGGTCGAGATGCGCCAGCGTCTGCCGTCCATCGCTCAGCGCGGCACTCGCGCCCTGCCGGTCCGGTGAAGTCATCGCACGATTCGCAGCAGGCCAGCGGTCGCGCTGCCCTTGATGAAGCTCTCGGCGTTTTCCGTCGGGATCTGCATTCCCGTCAATGCGTGTCCGCGCTGCGCTTCCGTCGCCATAAACTCGGCGACAGAGTTGCCGCGCGCTTCACCGTTGACCGCGCGCATCTTGTCCAGGATCTCCTCCCAGGTGCCGTCGAGAGCGTAGCCGTCGCGAAGGGTGACGCGATGCGAATCCGTACCATCCTCGGCGACCGGCTCCTCGCCGGGCTCGACTTTGGCGACGGAGAAGCTGTTGAGAAGCGCGCCGAACAGCTCGAGCTGGCCGCGCGCCTCATTCTGCGCCGCGTCCGCCGCACGCGCCTCGATCTCGGCGAGCATCTCATCGATGTCGTCGAGCTCGCCGCCGAGATCCTTGAGCCTGTCTTCCCACGGCTTGAGCTCGGGATCTCCGTCGCGAAGACGGTAGACCATCTTCTTGAGCTCGATGAGCCGCCAGATGCCGAGCTCGTCCCAATGGTCTTCGGGGGTCGAGCGGTCGAGGTGGTAGAGTGCCGCTTCGTAGTCGCCGCGGTCGTAGAAGATGTTGCCGAGGTAGATCCGCGCCTCAGCGTGATCGGGGTCGAGTTGGAGTGCGCGCCGCAGCGTCGCGATGGCGTTGTCGTCGTTACCGAGACGGTGCTCCGCGTATCCGATGCACGACACCGCTTCAGCAGCGTCTGGCGACTGATTGGTGGCGATCTCGAAGTATTCCTTCGATTCCTCGATGAACCCTTCGCGGAAGAGCGCGCGGCCGACCTGGAGCATCAGCTCGATGTCGTCCTGATAGCCGAGCTCGAGCGTGCGGCGGAAGCTCTTCAGAGCCGCCGCCTGCTGGCCGAATTTTAAAAGAGTCTCACCGAATCCGGCGAGTGCGTCTTCGTGATCGGGATCGAGGACGAGAGCTTCCTCGAAGCTGCGCCGGGCCCAGGCGAATTCTTCACGGGCGTGATAGGCGTAACCGACACCGATATGCAGTTCGACTGCATTGGGGTACAGCGTGAGCCCTTCACGAAGTACGTCTAGGGCCTCGTCGTACTGGCCTTCGTTATAAAGCTGGTGTGCGCGCTCATCGTACTCCTCAGAACTCAGAAATGGTGTTGGCATCTATTCACACCCTCCGAAGTGACGAGTCTTTTGTATTGTACCATTTCGACACCGCTTTGTTCAAGGACGATTTTTCCTGACGTTCGGCTTTCAAGTAACAACACTCGCTCGTTCGGCGAATTTTTTCCACTCGCCGCTCTCGATCGCCGCCGATATCTGACTGACAGCTTCATCAACTTCCGCTTCCGTAGTGAAGAAGTGCGGTGCTATTCTGATACCCGCGCCGACTCGATAGTCTACCAGAAAGTCGCGTGAAAGCAGGACCTGCGTCACCTCATAGCCGTGAGGCACATCCAGGGCCACTGTACCGCCACGCTGCGAAGGATCGCGCGGCGCAAAAACCCTGTAGCCGAGCTCATTAGCGAGTTCGACCAGTCTTGACGTCAACCGCACGCTCTTCGCTCGAATCGCGGCGATTCCCGCTTTGCGCAGGATCTTCGGTCCCTCGGCGGCGACATACAGCGCCGGAATCACCGGGGTGCCGTTGAGCCAGCGGAACGCGCCCGTTGTGTACTCCATCGTGTCTTCGAACGCGAAGGGGCGCGAATGCGCCTGCCACCCCGTCAGCGCGGGGCGGAGCTGATCACGAACTTTTGGGCTTACATATAGGAAGCAGCCTCCCGGACCACCGCAAAGCCATTTCAGCACACCGCCGGTGAGAAAGTCTGCCCCGCTCTGCTTCACGTCCACCGGAATGACCCCGACGGCGTGAAAGGAGTCGAGTGAGACCAGTGCGCCAACTTCGCGCGCGCGGCGGCAGATTGCGTCCGCGTCCATTATGAAGGCGCTGCGGAAGAGAACGTGGGAAACCGCAACCAACCGAGTCCGCTCATCAATGGCGGCGAGGAGCTCGGCTTGGTCGATAGAGATGCCGTCCTGCGACCGCACGACTACAATGCGGGCGCCGAACCGCTTCGCCATCTCCTCGTATGCATACCGTACAGAGGGAAAATCGAGCTCTGTCATAACGATCGTGTCGCGGCCCTTGGGAAAATCGATCGCCGACAGGACCGCCGTCTGCGCGATGGTGACGTTGGGCATCATCACCACTTCGCCGTCGCCCGCGTTGATGAGCGGCGCAATCTCGTTGCCGACGTTCACCGGCTGCTCCCACCATCCCTTGCTCCACGCCTTCACCCCCAGCTCGCCCCAGTCGCGCCCGTATTCGGCGAGCTTGGCGGGCACGGTTCGCGGCATCGGACCGAGAGAGTTCGAAACCAGATAGGTCGTCTTCTCGAGAATCGGAAATTCTTTTCGGTACTCGAGCAGCGGGTCGTTCGTGATTGTCACCGGTTGCGCAGCGCTGCTTCGCGGGCGGCGCGAAACTCGGCGTCCTGGTTCCACGTCGGAATCGTCTCGGAATTTGCAAGCTGAAATCCGAACCGATAGACGATCTCGCCGAGCTGAACCGCGTCGTCGAGACTGGCGATGTGGCTGTAGTCGTCCGATGGCTGGTGATAGTGGTGCGCTGTGTAATCCTCGGATTGGAGCCTGCCCCAGTCGGACGCCTTTTCTTCGATGTCCACGCCGCCTTTGATGTCGATCGCGGGAATGCCGACCTTTGCAAATGAGAAGTGATCCGACCGGTAGAAGTGCCCCTGCTCAGGGTGCGGATCGGGGACTAGGGTGATTCCCGACGGCTTGAGCATCGCGGCGAGGAGCGGACCGAGCGAGCTCTTGTTGTCGCCCAGCGCCTCGATGGTCTTGAAACGGCCGGTGAGGCGCGGGTTGTCGATGTTGAGGTCGGCGATGATCTTCGTCGCCGGAATCGGCGTGTGCTGGCCGAAGTACTCCGAGCCGAGCAGCCCCGACTCCTCCGCCGTCACGAAGACGAACATCTGCGAGCGGCGCGGCTTCACGCCCTCGGCGGCCGAGTGGGCGATGGCGAGGACGGTGGCAACGCCGGACGCGTTGTCGGCGGCGCCGTTGTAGATGGAATCGCCGTTGACGGGAAGGCCGATTCCGAAATGATCCCAGTGCGCGCTGTAGACGACCGCTTCGTCGCGGAGCTTGGGATCGATGCCGCGCACGATGCCGACGACGTTTTCAGTCTCGAGACGCTGGACGGAGTTGTTGAACCCGATGTCCATCATTATTCCCGTCGAGACGGGGCGGAAGCTGCGCGACTCCGCGTCGTTTCTCAACTTTTCGAGATCGAGACCGGCCTGGGCGAGCAGCGCGACCGCGGCGCTGTCCTGGATCCACCCGCGGACACCGATCGGCGGCGGGAGCTTGGGATCGCGCGGGAGAATGCGGTGTGTGCCGACATTCGACGAGACGACGACCTGCCACGGATAGCCGGCGGGAGTCGTTCGATGGACGATGAGCATTCCCGCGGCGCCGCGGCGCTCAGCCTCCTCGTACTTATACGTCCAGCGGCCGTAGTAAGTCATCGCGTTTCCGCCGAACAGAGTCGGCTCGGAGACAGGCGCTGGCGGATCGTTCACGAGCACGAGGAGAATCTTCCCGCGCAGATCCACGTTTTTGAAATCATCCCACTTGTACTCGGCGGCCTTCACGCCGTAACCGATGAAGACGAGCTCGCCTTTCGCCGAGCTGGTGGGAGCGGCGGCGCCCGCCCAGACGACGACATCGCTCGGCGAAACGAGCGTCGCGTTCGCCTTTCCGGTCGCTTTGACGACGATGGAAGATGGATCCGACTTCACGATGTCGATGGGGACTTTCTGGAAAAAACTGCTATCAGAGGCGCCGGGTTTCAGCCCGAACGCCTCGAGTTGCGCGGCGATGTATTCGGTGGCGAGCTTCCCGCCTCGGGTGCCGGGTGCGCGCCCCTCGAGCAGATCGGAGGAGAGAAAGCGCAGATGCGCATCAATCTCCGGAGCCGTTATGTGCGACGGGGGCGTCAGAATGCTGTCCTGGGCGGCGATCGGCGCCGAGAAAGCAATCAGCGACAGGGCGGGAATGAGGCGGGAGATGTTCATCGTTGTCGGCGCGGTTGGGTTGGTTACGCTCCTGGAATAATACCAAATGAGCGGACCCGCGAGATGTGCTAGATTTAGTTCAGCCTGTCGTTCGGCTGCGTGCCGACGGCAGTGGCTCCGCGCACCACCGGCCAGCTTGATGAGCGGCCAAGGTCCAGAAAAATACGATGACTCAGCCCCACCCCAATTCGTTTGGCAGTCGAGCCACCCTCGACGTCGGCGGACAGCATTACACGATTTTCCGCCTCGATTCCCTTCGAACGCTCAGCAACGGGAACTCCGACACGCTCCCGTTCAGCCTCAAGATTCTCCTCGAGAACCTCCTCCGCAACGAGGACGGCCGCTTCGTAAAGGCCGACGACGTCAAATCTCTGGCGAACTGGGACGTGCGCGGGAAAGTCGAGAAGGAGATTGCCTTCCGCACCGCTCGCGTGCTGCTCCAGGATTTCACCGGAGTGCCGGCGGTAGTTGACCTCGCCGCGATGCGCGACGCCCTCGCCAAGCTTGGCGGTGACGCGACGAAGATCAATCCGCTCCAGCCGGTTGATCTCGTCATCGACCACTCGGTACAGGTGGACGAGTACGGATCGGAGGCGTCACTGCTCATCAACGCCGACTTCGAGTTCCAACGTAACCAGGAGCGCTATGCGTTCCTACGCTGGGGACAGAAGGCGCTGCGGAATTTCCGGGTGGTGCCTCCCGACACCGGGATCGTCCACCAGATCAACCTAGAGTATCTGGCGCAGGCGGTTTTCGTGAACGACGAGAACGGCGAGAAGACAGCATATCCGGACTCGCTCGTCGGAACGGATTCACATACCACGATGGTGAATGGACTCGGCGTCCTCGGATGGGGCGTCGGCGGAATCGAGGCCGAAGCGGCGATGCTCGGTCAGCCGGTCTCGATGCTGATCCCTGAAGTGGTCGGGTTCAAGCTGCACGGAAAGCTCCCTGCCGGCGCGACGGCGACCGATCTCGTGCTGACGGTCACCGAGCAGCTGCGAAAGAAGAAGGTGGTCGGGAAATTCGTCGAGTTTTATGGCGCGGGACTTTCATCGCTCTCGCTCGCAGACCGCGCGACTCTCGGCAATATGGCGCCGGAGTACGGCGCGACGATGGGCTTTTTCCCGATTGACGACGAGACGCTCAAATATCTGCGCTTCACCGGCAGAGACGAGCAGCAGGTAAAGCTCGTCGAGGCGTACACGAAAGCGCAGGGCCTCTTCCGCACCGACGAGACCCCAGATCCGAAATTCTCGGACACGATCGATCTCGATCTCGGCACCATCGTGCCGAGCATCGCCGGACCGAAGCGGCCGCAGGATCGCGTTCCGCTCTCGAAGTCGAAGGCGATGTTCCGTGAAGCGCTCGACGCCGATCTCAACCGTACATCTCCTCCACGCCCGATCCGCGCCGAAAAGGCGATGGTGAGCGAGGGAGATCCGCAGGTCTCGGCGCAGGCAGTAACGCCGCCGCCGGATGAAGCGGATCTGAAGCACGCGCCCACCGTTCAGTTGAATGGCGAGACGTTTGCGCTCCGCAACGGCGCGGTCGTAATCGCTGCGATCACGAGCTGCACTAACACGTCGAACCCGAGCGTGATGCTCGCCGCCGGCCTCCTGGCGAAGAATGCCGTCGCCAAGGGACTCTCGACGAAGCCGTGGGTAAAGACGAGTCTCGCGCCAGGCTCGAAAGTCGTCACCGATTATTTCAACAAGGCCGGTGTCACCAGCGCGCTCAACCAGCTCCGGTTCAATCTCGTCGGTTATGGATGCACGACGTGCATCGGGAACTCCGGTCCGCTGCCGCAGCCAATCTCGGAAGCAATCGACGCCAATAAGCTCGTCGTCGCTGCGGTTCTTTCCGGCAATCGGAATTTCGAAGGGCGCATCAATCCGCACACGAGATTCAACTATCTCGCGTCGCCCCCGCTCGTCGTCGCATACGCGCTCGCAGGACGGATGGACATTGACTTCGACAGCGAGCCGCTCGGTATCGGCAAAGACGGTCCTGTCTTCCTAAGAGATGTGTGGCCGGCACCGAAGGCGGTTGAAGAAGAGATTCTCCGTTCGGTGAAAGCCGAGATGTTCACGACCCAGTACGCGAACGTGTTCAGCGGCGACGAACGCTGGCGCGGTCTGCCCGTTCCCGAGGGCGACCTTTACGCGTGGGACGACAAGTCCACTTACGTGAAGAATCCTCCGTACTTC
The DNA here is from genome assembly GCA_046599115.1 of Gemmatimonadaceae bacterium. Lineage (GTDB taxonomy): Bacteria > Gemmatimonadota > Gemmatimonadetes > Gemmatimonadales > Gemmatimonadaceae > UBA4720. The sequence goes on along the minus strand of JBKJHG010000122.1, from coordinate 907 downwards.
GAGGGGATGACACTGACTCCGCCCGGCATCCGCCCCATCTCCGGCGCGCGCGCGTTGGCGATGGTCGGGGATTCGATCACGACCGATCACATCTCGCCGGCGGGTTCCATCCCGTCATCGAGTCCGGCAGGAAAATGGCTGATTTCCCAGGGCGTCAAGGCCGCCGATTTCAACTCGTACGGAGCGCGCCGAGGCAATCACGAAGTGATGATGCGCGGAACGTTCGCGAACATCCGGCTCAAAAACGAGCTCGCGCCGGGAACGGAAGGCGGGTGGACGACCACCGCTCCGGGCGAGCAGCCGGAGACGATCTATGACGCGTCGATGGAGTACCAGAAAAACGGCGTCCCATTGGTAATTGTCGCCGGCAAGGAGTACGGCACCGGCTCGTCGCGCGACTGGCCGGCGAAAGGCACGCTCCTCCTCGGAGTGCGCGCGGTGATCGCCGAGTCGTTCGAGAGAATCCACCGCTCGAACCTCGTCGGGATGGGAGTGCTGCCGCTGGAGATGACGAACGGCGACACTCGGCAATCGCTCGGACTCACCGGCTTCGAGACCTTCGAGATCGTCGGGATGACCGACGAGATGAAGGCGCACGCGCTGCTGACTGTGAACGCGAGTGGTACCGGCGGAGTGAAGTCGTTCAAGGTCCAGTCGCGGATCGATACCCCTGAAGAGCTGCAGTACTACAAGCACGGGGGGATTCTTCCTTACGTGCTGAGGCAGCTGGTCAGCCAGTAGTTCTTTCGCGGCGTCCGCGCGACTTCTGATTCGGTGCGCGGGCGGATCGTCGGGCGATGCCCCTCCTCCCGCCCTCTGCCACGTGTCATAAGACTGCGATCGCTATAAGCGCGCACGGAGAGCGGCTTCGCGGTTCCCAGTCCTCGCCCGGCGCGGGGGATTTTTC
>JBKJHG010000057.1:0-10279 GCA_046599115.1 Gemmatimonadaceae bacterium | reverse complement strand
AACTGACACACGAAGCACGGAAACAAAACGGCCCGCCACCGTAAATACGTGACGAGCCGTCAGTTACTCAGTCGGGGCGACTGGATTTGAACCAGCGACCTCCTGCTCCCGAAGCAGGCGCGCTACCGGGCTACGCTACGCCCCGAAATAAAAGTCGCCCGGATGCGATCCGGGCCAACATTCGGATAATAACAGAATCGGCGCTCTCGGGTAAAGCGGTTGCGCGATGAGAACCGCACAATCCCCAGATTCGCTTTTCATTGCCTTCGATAGCGAATGGGTGAGTATTGAAAAGACCGGCCGGCCACCTAGCAGGGGATCCCGGTGTTCCCTCCCATTCCCACGAGGCGCGCGTGATTAACTCTCTGCGATCAGTCGAATCCACGTCCACCGTCGTTGTTCGCCCAGTGCGGGTTCTCGCTTCCGTGCTTTGGATGCTCGCGGCAGTACTCTCACCGCGTCCCACGCAGGCGCAGGGAACGAACACCGCTTCAATCAGTGGCCGCGTCACCGACCGCGCGAACGGGCAGGCCTTGCCGGGCGCGCACGTGTCGGTAATCGGCACGACGCACGGGACAGTCGTGAGACAGGACGGCGGCTTCCGTCTGACACTTCCTGCCGGTGTCAGCGTTTTGCTCGTCAACTACGTCGGATACTCGCCCCTTCGAGATACGGTCACCGTGGCAGACGGGCAATCGATTTCGAAAGATTATTCTCTTACCTCGGGCGGAATTCAGCTTGACGCGGCGATCGTGACCGGAACGCGCGCCGCGGACAGAACGGTTCTCAAATCCCCGGTACCCATCGATGTGCTAAGCGCGGCGACCATACAGGCGACAGGCGCCATCGAAACGAGTCAGGTCCTTCAGCTGCTCGCTCCCTCCTTTAATTTTCCGCGACCGACGATCTCCGATGGAACCGATCACATCCGCCCGTCTACGCTTCGCGGATTGGGCCCGGATCAGGTCCTCGTTCTCGTCAATGGAAAGCGCCGGCACACGACCGCACTCGTGAACGTCAACGGAACAATCGGCCGCGGTTCCACCGGCGCCGACCTCAATGCCATCCCCGCCAGCTCGATCGAGCGCATCGAAATCCTGCGTGACGGCGCGGCCGCCCAGTACGGATCCGATGCGATCGCTGGCGTCATCAACATCATCCTCAAGTCCGACGCATCCACGGATGTCGAAGGGGAAGTCGGACAGAGCAATACCACGCTGCCGCACGTCTATACCAAGCTCACCGACGGTGACGTTGCCTCGGTATCCGCCAACACCGGTAAATATTTTGGAAGTGGTGGCTTCGTGCACCTCACCGGACAATGGGAGAATCGCGGCTCGACCAACCGGTCGCTTCCAGACACACGGCGGCAGTATTTCGCTGGCGATCCCAAGAACAGCGACCCGCTCTACAGCAGCCGGATCGTGTTCAGACAGGGCGACGCAAGAGTCACCGACGTCGCGCTGTGGATGAACGGCGCCCTGCCGACGTTCTCGAATGGGGCGCAGGTGTACGCGTTCGGAGGGCTCGGGCGGCGCAAGGGTCAGGGCGCAGGTAACTGGCGACCCCCAAATGGCAACAACACCGTGAGAGCCATCTATCCCGATGGATTTCTTCCGATGATCAATAGCACCATCCCGGATTATTCCGGAGTGGTGGGTGTGAAGGGCAGTCTGATGGGTTGGAGCTATGACCTGAGTGGGTCGGACGGCTACAACCGGTTCGACTTCGACATAACGAACACGCTCAACGCTACGCTCGGCGCCGCGAGTCCGAAGCAGTTCTATGCGGGTAGTCTCAAGTTCAACCAGGCGACCGGGAACTTTGATCTCGTGCGCGGCTTTCCCATCGCCGCCTTCTATAGCCCGCTCAACGTTGCCATCGGTGTGGAGGGACGACGCGACGCGTTCGGCATCGTCGCCGGCGAGCCGAATTCCTATATCAATGGCGGAATCAAAGTCCTCGATGGCCCCAACACCGGCGCTCTCACAACGCCCGGTGCCCAAGTATTCGCGGGATTCCAGCCCGGTGACGCCGGAGACCACAGCCGTACGAACTATGCCGGGTACGTAGATCTCGAAACCAGCCTTCTCGAGCGACTCCTCGTGGGGGTGGCCGCGCGAACCGAGCATTACAGTGATTTCGGATCGACAACTACGGGCAAGGCAACCACGCGACTCGAGCTCTTCCGCGGATTCGCATTACGCGGGGCGGTTGCATCGGGATTTCGCGCCCCCTCGCTGGCGCAGGAGTTCTTCTCCTCGACAGCAACGAATTTCTTGAATCTCGGCGCCGGGCTCGTCCCGGTAGAGGTCCGCACCCTTCCCGTGGCCAGCGGGCCCGCGAAGGCGCTCGGCGCACTTCCTCTCAAGGCGGAAAAGTCACGCAACACCAGTTTCGGGGCGACGTTCGCGCCGCTGTCGAATCTCTCCATCACCGCGGACTACTATCACATCGACATCACCGACAGAATCGTGCTGTCGGGTAATTTCACCGGCACGGCAATGACGGCTTTCCTTGCCACGCAGGGGTTTCCCGGCGTGGGCAGCGCCCGCTACTTCACCAACGCGATCAACACGAAGACGAGAGGAATTGACATCGTCGGGCGCTACGCGGTGGATTTGCAGCAGGCCGGTATCACGCGGTTCACGGTTGGCTATAACGGTACCGGGACCCACGTGACGAGAGTAGCGAGCACGCCAACCGCGCTCGCGGCACAGCAGTCCATCCTGTTCGACAGGCTGGAGCGCTCGCGCATCGAAGAGGGTCAGCCGCGCCGCTCGCTGAGCCTGACGATGGACAACACCTTCAACCGCATCAACACGACGCTGCATACGACGCGTTTCGGCGAAGTCGGCTCACGAGGCCAAACCAACCCGGCGCTCGACCAGAAGTACGGAGCCAAATGGATAACCGACGCGAACCTCGGGCTTGCACTCGTGTCGAACCTCAAGGTCACACTCGGAGTCAACAATATCTTCGACGTGTATCCAGACGAGAACATTCCGGCCAACAACAACAGCGGAATACTACGTTACAGCGGTATATCGCCGTTCGGATTCAACGGCCGCTTCATCTACATGCGGCTTCGGTGGGACCGCTAGCCATCGGCGGGGAATAAAAAAGGAGCCCGAAAGGGCTCCTTTTTTTTCGCCTTCTTCAGGCGCAGCTATTACAGCTTTCACGATGCGCCCGGAGGAACTCGAATCCCCAACCTTCTGATCCGTAGTCAGATGCTCTATCCAATTGAGCTACGGGCGCGCATTGCAGAACACAATAACACCATCGGCCCTGCAAATGAGCGGTACAAGACTCGAACTTGTGACCTCCACGATGTCAACGTGGCGCTCTAACCAACTGAGCTAACCGCCCTTTTAAGCGGGAAACCGGACTCGAACCGGCGACCCCAACCTTGGCAAGGTTGTGCTCTACCAACTGAGCTATTCCCGCAGGTATTGCTACTGCCAAAAAAATACTACAAGCCCTTCGCCTACAGCGTTAAGCGAACCGCTGTTCGCAGATCGCGGTCGGCTATCCTCGCGTTGTGCTCTGTAGCCGTTTTGCCATGGAGGTGAGGGGAATCGAACCCCTGACCTCTTGAATGCCATTCAAGCGCTCTCCCAACTGAGCTACACCCCCGGCGTCCCGCCGCGCCATTTGTGTATCGGGGCGGGGGAACCGCGAAGGATATCCACGGGTAGAATCGAAGTCAAGAAATTGCTATGGATTTTTGCTCCCCGGCCGGTATCTTGCAGCGCTCCAATTCACCGATTCTTTCGGCTACGCGACTCCGCTTTTGATGGCGCGCCCCGACCGGTCGGCGAACAAAATCCAATTGACGCAACAGCGCGCCTGTCGGCGCAGCTATGCACAGACTTTTACTCGCAGTATCCGAGGTGTTTTTCAATGGCTGAAGTTAAGCGCCGTCGCAAGGCGGCCATCGCTGGAATCGCGCCGAGCGAGCCCGAGCGGGACATTCTCGATCAGTATCTCTACGAAGTCAGCACTTATCCGCTGCTCAAGGGGAACGAAGAGATCGAGGTCGCCCGTCGCATTCGCGCCGGCGACGCAGACGCGCTGCAGGAACTCGTTCAGCGGAATCTCCGCTTTGTGATCTCCGTCGCCAAGAAGTACCAGAACCGTGGCATGCCGCTCATCGACCTCATCGGTGAAGGCAACGTCGGTCTGCTCACCGCTGCCCGGAAGTTCGATCCCGATCAGGGCGTGAAGTTCATTTCCTACGCCGTGTGGTGGATCCGCCAGGCGATTCTCTCCTCGCTCGCCCGCCAGGGCCGCACAGTTCGCGTTCCGCTCAACAGGACCGCCGATCTCTCGCGCATCATCAAGGCGTCTGAGATTCTGCGCCAGAAGATGCGCCGCGAGCCGACCCCGGAGGAGCTCTCCAAGCTCACCGGACTTTCGGTAGACGTTGTCCAGTCGCTCGCCGCCCTCAACACCGGCGACGTCCGTCTCGACGCGCCGATGGACCCGGAAGGCGATCGCTCGCTCATCGAGCGCTTCGTCGCTGACGAGATGCCGGATACGGAAGAAGAAGCGATGAACCGCTTCCTCAACGACGAAATCGAAGCCGCGCTCTCCACCCTTCCACCGCGCGACGCAAAGGTCCTCCGCCTCTACTTCGGTCTCGAAGGCGGCCGGGAGCATACGCTCGAGGAAATCGGCTCACTGCTCGGCGTCACGCGCGAGCGTGTCCGTCAGCTTCGCGACCGCGCTCTCAAGCGGCTGCGCGAAGGCGATGTCGGCCGCGCCCTCGGAAGCTTCGCAGCGTAAGCGTACAGATCGGTTCCGCAAGGGGTGAGCGAAAGCTCACCCCTTTTGCTTTTCGCCCCCGAAGTCACAATTCTTAACGGGTGATCAAGCTCGTTGACGTATACAAGTCGTTCGGTGATCTGCAGATCCTGAACGGATTCACCCTCGATGTCGCCGAAGGCGAGACGATGGTGATCATCGGCTACTCCGGTACGGGAAAATCCGTCGCCATCAAGCACATCGTCGGCCTCCTCGAGCCGGACAGCGGTACGGTATGGGTTGATGGACTCGAAGTGCCCGCCCTTTCACGGTCCGAGCTGTACGCGCTGCGCGCGAAGATCGGATACGTCTTCCAGTTTGCTGCGCTTTTCGATTCGCTCTCCATCGGCGACAACGTCGCGATGGGCCTGCGCAAAGAAGGGAAACTCTCCCCCGCCGAGATTTCGACGCGAGTCAGCGAGGCGCTGGAGCTGGTCGATCTACCCGGCGTAGAGAAAAAATTCCCCGCCGAGCTCTCCGGCGGAATGCGTAAGCGCGTCGGCATCGCCCGCGCGATCGCCCGCCGGCCGAAGTACATCCTCTACGACGAGCCGACCACCGGCCTCGACCCCGTCACCAGTGCAGTCATCGACGATCTGATGATTCGGCTGCGCGAAAAGCTCGGCGTCACGAGCATCGTCATCACGCACGATATGCGCAGCGCGTATCGCGTCGGCTCGCGCATCGCGATGCTGTATGAAGGGAAGGTTCGGCAGGTCGGCACGGTGGAAGAGATCAAGCACACGAAAGATCCGATCGTCTGCCAGTTCATCGAAGGTCGGCCGGCGATAGACTCGGCGCCGGCCGGCGTCTGAGTGACTGCGACGGCGGCGGGATTCGTTCCGACTATCGTCGTGTACGTCTCGAGGGACCGCGCCCGCACTCTCGCCCGTGATCTCTTTCCGAGAAAGCGATGGCGGCTCGTCCTCAGCCACACCCCTGCCGAGACGGCAACGGTTTTTCGAGAAAATCTTGTGGATGCGGCGCTCGTCGATGCCGGCCACTCCGATGAGAGCACCTGGCAGGCGGCGGCACTCGCGGCGGAATTTCCAAGCGTCCCCTTCTTCGGCCTCTTTCCTCTGAGAGCGGCCGACGCCGGCGCATTCAGCAGGTGTGTTTCGGCTGGATTCGTGGACGCTATCGTCGAGGGCGTGGACGAGCCCGTCGCGCGCCAGCTCGTCGCCACGCGCTCATTTTCCGCGCGATTCCGCCGAGCGCTCAACGACCCGCCGGAAGCGCTCGGACTCAACGCCCCGCTTCAGCGGGACGCCTGGCGGGTGATCGTATCGCACGCGGGAACTCCCGTCACGACTGCGACGCTCGCGGCCGCACTCGGCCTCAGCCGAGAACACCTGAGCCGCAGATTCGCCACCGCCGGAGCCCCAAATCTCAAGCGGATAATCGATCTGGTCCGGCTCGTGGCCGCGGCCGAGCTGGCCAAGAACCCGGGTTATGACGTCCGTGACGTCGCTCGGGTGCTCGGATTCGCCTCTTCCTCGCACCTGGCGGTCGCGGCGGGCCGGATTTCCGGCACCCGACCTGCGTCGCTAGCGCGTTTGCGGACTGTGGATCTCATCGAGCGCTTCGCTCAGGGTAGAACCCGCAGCAGAGGCTGAGTTTCCGACATTCAGCCCCTGTTCTTGCCGCAATAACTAGCTTGTGATAAATTTCACAAGCGAAAAAAGCAGCCCCTTTCCGCGCCCAAAACGAACCCGATTATGGCTACTGAAACGATACTCCGTCCCGGCGAAATCAAGGACATTCTTCTCCGCGAAATCGAAGCTGCCGACCTCGGTGAGCTGAACGTCGAAGAAGTAGGCTCGGTACTCGAAGTGAAGGACGGAATCGCCCGCATCTATGGATTGGCGAAGGCGATGGCCGGCGAGATGCTCGAGGTCACTTCATCGGAGACGGGCGAGAAGATCACTGCTCTCGCGCTCAACCTGGAAGAAGACAACATCGGCGCCGTAATTCTTGGCGACTATCTGCAGCTTAAGGAAGGCGACGAGGTCCGCCGCACCGCGCGCGTGCTCGAAGTTCCGGTCGGTCACGAAGTCGTCGGGCGAGTCGTCGATCCGCTCGGCCGCCCGCTCGATGACCGCGGCCCGATCAAGACGACGCACACCCGAAAGGTGGAATCGGAAGCGCCTGGAATCATCGTCCGCACGCCGGTAAAAGAGCCCCTGCAGACCGGTATCAAGGCTGTTGACTCGATGATCCCGATCGGTCGCGGCCAGCGCGAACTCATCATCGGCGACCGCGGCACCGGAAAGACGGCGATTGCGATCGACACGATCATCAATCAGAAGGGCACCGGCGTTATTTGCGTTTATGTCGCGATCGGTCAGAAGAACTCGACTGTCGCGTCCGTCGTCGAAAAGCTGCGCGAAGCGGGCGCGATGGAATACACCATCGTCGTCGTCGCCGGTGCGGCCGATCCCGCTCCGATGCAGTACATCGCTCCCTACTCGGGCTGCGCGATGGCTGAGTACTTTATGTACAACGAGGGACTGCCGACGCTGTGCGTTTATGACGATCTCTCGAAGCAGGCCGCCGCGTACCGCCAGCTGTCCCTCGTGCTTCGCCGTCCTCCGGGACGCGAAGCTTTCCCTGGCGACGTTTTCTATCTCCACTCACGCCTCCTCGAGCGCGCCGCAAAGCTGCGCGAGGATACTGGCGTCGTTGACGACAACATTCTGAAGCCGGGCGGATCACTCACCGCGCTTCCGATCATCGAGACGCAGGCCGGCGACGTGTCCGCTTACATCCCGACGAACGTCATCTCGATTACCGATGGTCAGATCTTCCTCGAAGCTGATCTTTTCTATTCAGGTGTTCGCCCCGCTGTTAACGTCGGTATTTCTGTGTCGCGCGTCGGTGGAGCAGCCCAGATCAAGGCGATGAAAACTGTCGCCGGCCGCCTTCGTCTCGATCTCGCCCAGTATCGCGAGCTCGAAGCATTCGCATCGTTCGCTTCCGACCTCGACGCAGCAACCAAGCGTCAGCTCGAACGCGGTGCACGCACAGTTGAAATTCTGAAGCAGCCGCAGTATCAGCCGATGTCAGTCGAGAAGCAGGTCATGATCATTTACGCCGTGACCAACGGTTATCTCGATACACTTCCCGTTGCCGACATCAAGGGTTGGGAAAGCCAGTTCCTCGATTTCGTCAACGCTCAGTTCCCGCAGATCCCGAACGCCATCAAGAACGACAAGTCGATGTCGAAGGAAATCGAGGCGGACTTGAAGCGCGCGATCGAGCAGTTCAACAACTCACGCGGTACCGGCAAGGCCTCGTAAGAAATGGCCAAGGGTCGTGAGCTAAAGGGGCGCATCAAATCTGTCGAGAATACGCGTAAGATCACGCGTACGATGGAGATGGTGGCCACCTCGAAAATGAAAAGAGCGCAGGACCGCGTGCAGGCAGCGCGGCCCTACGCGAATATTCTCGCGGAAGTCATTGCGAGCCTGTACTCGGCGGAGCTCGCCGAGCGTTTCCCGCTCCTGAGACAACCGGCAAAGGTCAACCGTGCCGCGGTAATTCTCTTGACCTCAAACCGCGGTCTCGCCGGCGGCTTCAACTCGAATCTCATCAAGGAAGGGCGCAATCTGCTGCGCCAGCTCGATGGAGAGGGAATCGAAACTGAATTGCATGTCGTTGGAAAGAAGGGTATCGGATACTTCAAGTATGTCGGACGTGCGGTGACTTCGAGCCGCACTGACATCACCGATCGTCCCACCGCAGAGAACGCATCGGAGCTCGTGAACTCGTTGATCGACCAGTTCGGTGCAGGAACGCTCGACGCGGTCTACGTCGTTTACGCGAAATTTGTGTCTGCGCTTTCGACTCCCCCGACTTCTCAGAAAGTCCTTCCGGTCACCCCGCCTGATGCAAAGGGGCCACGCCCGGATTACCTGCTCTACCCATCGGCAGAGGCGATCCTGTCCGAGCTGCTCCCGCTGTACGTCCGGAACTCCGTTTATCGCGCGCTCGTGGAAACCGTCGCAGGAGAACAGAGCGCGCGACGCACCGCAATGAAGAACGCAACTGACAACGCCGGCGACATTCTCAATGTGCTTCGCCGTACATATAACCGCGCCCGTCAGGCGCAGATCACCCAGCCGATCGCCGAAATCGTCGGCGGCTCCGCTGCACTAGAGGGCTAGTCATGGCAACCGCAGTCAAAGGCGAAAAGAAGAACATCGGAAAGGTCGTCCAGGTAATCGGACCGGTGCTCGACGTCGAGTTCGAGTCGGAAAACCTTCCGGAGCTCTACAACGCGATCACCATCAACGCCAAGTCTGATGGCGGCGGCGCGGATATCAAAGTCACGTCGGAAGTTCAGCAGCACATCGGCCGAAACCAGGTTCGCGCAGTCGCAATGTCAGCTACGGACGGCGTCGTGCGCGGAATGGAAGTGATCGATACCGGTGCACCGATCAAGGTGCCGGTTGGCGCGGCTGCCCTCGGACGCATCCTTAACGTGCTCGGCGAGCCAGTCGACAACGGTGAACCAATCGGTCCCGAAGTCGAGCGCTGGGCGATTCACCGCGCGCCTCCGGCCTTCTCGAACCTCGAGCCGAAGACAGAAGTCTTCGAAACAGGCATCAAGGTCATCGACCTTGTCGCTCCGTTCGTGAAGGGCGGAAAGATCGGACTCTTCGGCGGCGCTGGTGTCGGCAAGACAGTCATCATTCAGGAGCTGATCAACAACGTCGCCAAGGGACACGGCGGCAAGTCAGTGTTTTGCGGAGTAGGCGAGCGCACGCGTGAGGGGAACGACCTCTACCTCGAATTCAAGGAAGCGGGAATTCTCGACAAGGTCGCGCTGATCTACGGTCAGATGAACGAGCCGCCGGGAGCGCGTCTCCGCGTCGGTCTTTCCGGACTCACCGTCGCCGAGTATTTCCGCGACGTCGAGAACCAGGATGTGCTCGTGTTCATCGACAACATCTTCCGCTTCACGCAGGCAGGTTCTGAAGTCTCCGCGCTGCTTGGCCGTATGCCGAGTGCCGTGGGTTATCAGCCGACACTGGCAACGGAGATGGGCGATCTTCAGGAGCGCATCACATCGACAAAGACCGGATCGATCACGTCGGTGCAGGCGATCTACGTTCCTGCCGACGACATCACTGATCCGGCTCCTGCAACAGCATTTGCTCACCTCGACGCGACGGTCGTTCTTTCGCGTGCGATCACGGAGCTCGGCATCTATCCCGCCGTGGATCCGCTCGCCTCATCGTCGCGAATCCTCGATGCGCAGTATCTCGGCGAGCGTCACTACAACGTCGCGACGTCGGTGCAGCGCATTCTGCAGCGCTACAAGGAACTCCAGGACATCATCGCGATTCTTGGTATGGACGAGCTTTCGGAAGAGGACAAGCTCGTCGTCGGCCGCGCACGTCGTCTGCAGCGCTTCATGTCGCAGCCGTTCGCAGTCGCTGAGCAGTTCACGAACATCCCGGGCAAG
>JBKJHG010000051.1:0-4721 GCA_046599115.1 Gemmatimonadaceae bacterium | reverse complement strand
TTCTTCGCCTGAATCGCCGTGATCGCGGCCGTCAGCGTCGTCTTACCGTGATCGACGTGGCCGATCGTGCCGACGTTTACGTGTGGCTTCGTACGCTCAAATTTCGCTTTGCTCATTTCCGTCCTCTTAATTGCTGCTGCGTTTCACATCAAGCTCGCGATCGGGATTGAACCGATGACCTCACCCTTACCAAGGGTGTGCTCTACCAACTGAGCTACGCGAGCGGCTGACACCGATACCGCACACATCCCTGGACACTTCTTCAATCCGGCGAACCTGCCGCCGTCCTACCCGAGAGCGGGAGACGGGACTCGAACCCGCGACATCAAGCTTGGAAGGCTAGCGCTCTACCAACTGAGCTACTCCCGCGTACGACGGCACATCTCCCAACCAGAAGCAAAAAACCCCTCGCCCCTCTAAAATGGTGGGGGAAGGATTCGAACCTTCGAAGGCGTTAGCCGGCAGATTTACAGTCTGCTCCCGTTGGCCACTTGGGTACCCCACCCACTTTGAAACTCCAAGCAACCGAACCGCTCTTTCGGCCCTCTCCGGCAAGCCGACTGAGGTAACCAGCAGAGCTGACGGGGAGAATCGAACTCCCAACCTGCTGATTACAAATCAGCTGCTCTGCCAATTGAGCTACGTCAGCATACAGCGATTCTGCGCAAGCCTTGAAAAGTAGCCGACTTACGTTGCTCAGTCAACCTTCTTCCAACGGGTGCCGGAAGGTCCGTCTTCGATCGCAATTCCCATAGCCGAAAGCTCGGCGCGAATCGTGTCTGCGCGGGCAAAATCACCCCCCGACCGGGCAGCTTTTCGCTCAGCCAACTTCTCCTCCACCGCGGCCTCCAGCGCAGCATCCGGTTTTTCCTGCTCCGGAACCAGATCGAAAACGCCGTTAAGCCTCTCAAACACGGCCTTAGCACGACGAAGCGCTGCCTTATCGGTGCCGTTCCGGTCCAGCTCCGCATTCGCGCGCCGGATGAAGGTGTGGAGCACGCCCAGCGCCGCCGGTGCGTTCAGGTCATCCGAGAGCTCGGCCACGGCCTGCTCCTCGGCCTCGTCTGCCGCCTTTGCCAGCTCGCCGGTGCCGCCGGCAGCAGACGCGAGTCGCGCCGCAAACTCGCCGATCCTTCGCGTGCCTTCCTGCGCCGCCTCAAGCGCCTCGCCGGAGAGATTCAGCTGCTTCCGGTAGTGCGTCGAAAAAACGAAATGACGAAAAGCCGCCGCCGAGATTCCCTGCGCACGGAGATCGTCCACAGTGGCGACGTTGCCGATCCGCTTCGCCATCTTGGTGCCGTCGGTAAGGAGGAACTCTCCGTGGCACCACAGTCGCGCGAACTGCTTTCCGGTCGCGCCCTCCGACTGCGCGATCTCATCCTCGTGATGCGGGAAGACCAGATCGATTCCGCCGCAGTGAACGTCGAGCGTCTCGCCCAAATATTTCATCGCCATCGCCGAGCATTCGAGATGCCATCCGGGACGCCCGCGCCCCCACGGTGAATCCCACGCTGCGCCACTTGCTTCGTCCTCGGGCTTGGCCGCTTTCCAGAGGGCAAAATCCTGCGCGTTCTCCTTCGAGTAATCGTCCTGAATGACGCGCGCGCCCGCTCTCACTTCGCGCGTGTCGAGACGCGAAAGCTTTCCGTAACCTTCGAATTTGTCGATCGCGAAGTACACGGATTTGTCGTCCGCCTGGTAAGCGAGCTTCTTCGCGACGAGCCGCTCGACGAGCGTGATCATCTCGGGGATGTGCTCGGTCGCGCGCGGATAAATCTCCGCGTCTTCGATGCGGAGGTAGTGCCGGTCTGCGTGAAATTTCTCGACGACGGGGGCGGTGACTTCGCTGATCGTCAGCCCCTTCTCCGCGGCGCGGTTGATGATCTTGTCGTCCACGTCGGTGAGGTTCATCACCTGCATCACTTCGAACCCGCGAAGAGCGAGAACGCGGCGGAGAAGATCTTCGAACAGAAAGGTGCGGAAGTTTCCGACGTGCGCCGGGTTGTACACGGTCGGGCCACAGGTGTACATCCGAACCGTCTTCCCGTTTGCCGGCAGAAACGGCTCGATGGCGCGGGTCATCGTGTTGTAAAGTCGCAGCTCCGGCATCCGTGGAAGGTAATTCGTGCGGTGCCGGAATGGAGAAGCGTCAGCTCACCTGCATCGGCGCCCTCCGCGATCGGGGTTGAGGGGCCATCGCAAATCCTGCCGTCTCGATACCATTCACGATTCTCCCAGCGGAAATTCTAACCACCCGGTGAGCGATGTTGGAGAGACGCGCGGGCTCCTCGGTGGCGACGAGAATCGCCGCGCCGCGTGTCGAGAGCCGGCGCAGCACGGCGCGGATCTCGAGGCATCCGGTTAGCTCGCCGTCGAGAGTCTCATCGAGCAGCAGGGCACGCGGTGCGCCGATCAGTGCCTGCGCGAGCCCGAGCCGCTTGAGCAGCGAGGGCGCAAGGCACCCGACGCGCCGAGTGGCGTGATCGGAGAGAGCGACCTCACGCACGGCGTGATCGACCTGGCTCGCCCGCTCACGTGTGCCGAGCTCGTGCAGCGTGGCGTAATACTCCAGTGCTTCGCGGACGGTGAGAAAGGAGTAATAGGTAGATCGCTGCGGGACATAAGCGATTCCGGGGGGAACCGCCGGCGGATGAAGGCGTGCGCCGAACCAGCGAATGGATCCCGCGTCAGGACGAACGAGGCCGGCGGCGCAAAGAAGAAGCGTTGATTTTCCTGCACCGCGCGGCCCAGCGATTCCGACAATCTCACCTTCGTCAACGTGGAGAGAGACGTCGTCGAGTGCGCGCACAATATCCGACCCGCCGCGCGTTCCCGCTCGGTAGTGTTTGACCAGGTGATCTGTCGAAAGCGCCGTCAGCATCGGACCTCGGCTCGGGTGGACGCGGGAAGTCTGTGACCGTCGCTTCGGCGGTAAGGAACCGTTCGAACGCGCGCATCAGCGGATGCGCCGCGCGGACCTTACTTAGGCTGGAATCTTCGCGGGGGCGCGCTCACGGATGCGAATGATATCGGCCACGGGATCGCGGGCGACTAGCACTCCTCCGTCCGGCGCGGGGACGCGGAGCACGAACGTCCGATCGCGTGTCGACTTCCGGAAGCCCTTCCCTTCGTAAATCCGGTTGATGAGTATCCGGCGCACCACGACCATCACCGACGCGAGCAGCGGCAGCGCGATGATGAGTCCGAGCGTCCCGAGCAGCTTCCCGACGACGAGCACGGATGTGATCGTCAGCACCGGTGGAAGATCGATCTTCTTCGACATCACCAGCGGTGAGACGATGTTCCCTTCGATGAGGTGGATGACGACGCCAAGCGCGACTACCAGCAGCGCTCGCGTGCCGCCGCCCGTGCCGCCGAGCATGAACAGCGCCGGCAGAAGCGTGGAGAAGAGCGTTCCGAAGAACGGCACCACCGACACTACGCCGGTGAACACACCGAAGGTGAGGAAGTACGGAACGCCGAGGAGATAGAGTCCGAGCGCCGTCATCGCCGCGAGTACGGACGACGTAACCAGCTGCCCGACGATGTAGGCGCGGAGCGCGTCGGCCAGATCGCGCAGCACGTCACGAACGAGATCGCGATGAATGGGCGGGAAGAGTGCAATCAGCCATTCGCGATAAATGCCCGGCTGGAGCGCGAGGTAAATGCTCATCACGATGACGGCGAACATCGAGATCATCCCGTTCACGAGCGAGAACACTCTCGGGACGAGGGTCGATGCCTGCGAGGCGACCCGATCGTAGACGGCGCGGAGCAAAGTATGTTCGCCCGGCCGCCAGATCTCGCCCATACCCGGGAAGCGGGTCACGAAATGATCGATCCCCTTTTCCCAATCGGAGATGTAATTCGGGAGCACCTGAACGAGCTGGCGCGTCTGGTCAAACACCGGCGGCACAAGCAGCCAGAGCAAGCCGACCAGAGCAGCAAAGGAAATCCCAACGGAGAGCGTGAACGCGAGCCGCGGCGGAACCTTGGCGTGCTCGACAAAGAAATCGCGAACCGCTCCGAGATAGAGCGAGATGATGATCGCGATGAAGAGCAGCAGGAACACCTCGGCGGTTTCGCCGAGCATCCACAGAAGCAGAACGGTGAGCGTTACGCCGGTGAGAACCGGCGCAAGCTTAAACCGCGGAACCGCCGGAGCGTTCAACCGGAGTGCTTCTCATCCGAGATCTCTTCGACCTCGACCGACTCTTCCTGGGCGCCCGCGCCGATCTGCTTGCTGACGGTGCCACCGCCGACCAACCCCATCTTCTGCTTCAGCGCGACGAGCTGCATGTCGGCAGTGGCCGAGCCGGAGCCGGACTCGAGCCGCTTGAAGTCGTTCGCCAGCTTGTCGCCGGAGAACTCCTCATCGATCTCGGTGCTCGCCTGAATCTGGCGGACGTTGGTCTCGATCTTCGCTTCCATCCGCGCGAACGCTTCGAACGCCGACTTCTCCGAGATCGAAGACATCGTCTCGTTGATGCGCTTCTGGGCGTCGGCGCGGCGAGCCTTGGCGAGCAGAAGATTCTTCTTCCGGTTCGCTTCTTCGATGTTGTCGTTCAGCGTGCGAAGAGAATCCTTGAGGCGATCGGTCTCCTGCTTGTGCGCTTCCCACGTCAGCTGGAGCTGTTGCCCGCGCGAGACGTGCTCGCTGCGGCGGACGAGCGCCTGCTTGGCGAGATCGTCGCGGTTCTCCTGCACGGCGAGCATCGCGC
>JBKJHG010000187.1:0-6051 GCA_046599115.1 Gemmatimonadaceae bacterium | reverse complement strand
TTCGCAACGCTTCCGCCTCGGTGGGATAAGGAAAGACTGTCTTTCCAAGAGCGGATATGCCCAGCCCGTTGGACATCGCCGTGGCCACGATCGTGATGATGTCGCCCGCCCGATCAGCTACCATCGTCGCGGCAACAATTTTATCTCCGACGAGATGGAGACGGCAGAATCCGTCGCTATCCCCTTCGAGCATCGCGCGATCCACTTCCTTGAGCGGAACTGTGATCGAGCGGAGTCCCTTAACATTCGTTAGCTGATCGACGGACATCCCGACGTGAGCGAGTTCGGGTGAGGTGTATGTGCACCACGGTACGATCAGGCTGTCTATGCGTTGGCGCCCGAAAAATAGTGCATTGCGTACGACCATTCGTGCGTGCGCGTCCGCAACGTGCGTGAACTGATAGCTCCCTGCCACGTCACCCACAGCGTACACGGAGTGGTTGCTCGTCCGCAGATGCTGATCGACGGTCACGCCCTTCTTGTCGAAAACGATTTCGCCGCGCTCGAGATCGAGCCCCTGCGTATTCGGGGTTCTGCCTCCAGCAACGAGAATGGAATCGCCCCGCACCTCATCACCGCCGCGCAAACGAACGACGACATCGGCCCCGCTCTTCGAAACCGATTCCAGCTCGACACCGGTACGCACTGCCACGCCGTCGCCGGCGAGTGCACGAGCGACGACGGCGGCAGCATCCGCGTCATCCTTGGCGAGAATCCGGTCTCCCCTCTCGAGGATAGTGACGTCCGCACCCAATCGCCTGAACGCTTGAGCCAACTCGCACCCTATTGGCCCGCCTCCCACCACGAGCAGATGACGTGGTCGGGTTTGCAGATCGAAGATCGTCTCGTTGGTGAGAAATGGCGTCTCGCGAAGTCCAGTAATGGGAGGCACCGCCGGACTGCTGCCGGTCGCAATGACTGCGCGGCGGAACCTGAGCACCGCGCCTCCGACAGCGATCTGATCGCGCGACGTGAATCGCGCCTGCCCGAAAAACAGATCAATGCCCATCGCCCGATAGCGCTCTGCGGCATCCACCGCAGAGATTTTCGCGCGCGACCGTCGCATATGCTCCATCGCCTCGGCGAAATCTCCATCGCCTTGAGCCTGCGGCGCCCCGAACCGGCCCGACCTCGCGTCCGCCCAAGCCCGGCTCGCTCTCAACACAGCTTTCGAGGGTACGCAGCCGACGTTGAGGCAGTCGCCTCCCATCGCGTGCCGCTCAACAAGCGCGACTCGCGCTCCAAGCGCCGCAGCGATGGCGGATGTTACAAGGCCACCCGTGCCGGCGCCGATCACCACCAGGTCGTATTTGTCCTCGGGCGCCGGATTCGTCCAATTCTCCGGCGAGACATTGGCGCGCCACGCACGGTCGGCGTCACTTGCAATGGATGTCAATTCGCTCATCTCAGTTGGCCTGCTGAAGTGGTTTGAGCTCACCACGTGCCAGGCGCGCAATAAGAACCGCCGCGACTATCGTGGCAACAACGCCGACTGCCATCAGCGTATAGTAACCAGCTCCGTGTTGAACCGATTTCGAAATACCGGTCAAAGTTCCGGCCACCGTTCCGTAATAGACATACATCGCCGTCCCCGGAAGAATTGCAGCAGTGCCGAGTATGTAAGCCGTCGTGGTTATGCCGGTGATCCCCAGAGCATAATTGAGGATGTTGTACGGGAGCACAGGTGAGAGTCGCAGCAGTGCAACGAGTTTCATTCCGCCGCTCTTCGCCGCGCGATCGATGGCATTGAACCGCTCGTCGTCGCGAAGCCGCCGCCGCACAAATGGCTTGACCGCATAGCGGGCGAGCAGGAACGAAGCGGTGGAGCCGAGCATCGCGCCGACGAAGGCGTAAATGACTCCGTGGACGAAACCAAACAGCGCTCCCGCGATCAAGGTGAGAATCGTCCCCGGAATCAGAAGTAGGGCAGCGACGATGTACACCGCTACGAAAACGACGGGCCCCCACGCACCGCGCGCCCGGACCCAATCAGCGAAGGGCGCCGCATATGGGTCTAGGTAGTGTCGTGCTGCCCAGATGAACACGGCCACCAATACTATTACGAGCATCCAGCGAAGGATCGTAGATGGGGTCGGGCGATTCATTTTGGGTTGTGGCCGGAGGGGTGTATATAATAAAGACTCCGCGGCGACCAACGGTTCCTGATACTCTAATCCAGTCTGATCGGCATCCACAGGAACCCCTAATGCTGGATTCAATCGCGCGGCCATTGAAGAATCGACTGCTTCACCCGGTGGCGTCGCGCCTGGTTGCTCGCGTACACCCAAATGCGATCACGGTGGCATCGGCGCTCTTGGGACTGCTCGCCGCGATCGCCGTTTCCAAAGGCCGGTTTGACCTCGGCCTTTTGGGGTGGACGCTGAATCGGATTCTCGACGGACTCGACGGGGCTGTCGCCAGAGAGGGAGGACGACAAACTGATTTCGGCGGGTACGTCGATATAATCGCCGACTTCATTGTGTACGCGGCGATTCCCATCGGCGTCGCCATCCATTTTGCGACCGCCGACTTGTGGCTCGTGACTTCAGTAATGCTCGCCACGTTTTATGTGAACTCTGCATCCTGGATGTATCTGGCTGCATTGCTCGAGAAACGATCGGCCGGCGCCGGGGAAACGGATGAAGAGACGAGCATCACTATGCCTGATGCACTTGTAGGCGGCACGGAAACGCTGTTGATCTACACCGCCTTTTTGGCTCTCCCCGCATTCGCGCCGCGCATTTTCTGGCTTACCGCGATCCTGATGGCGGTCTCGATTCTGCAGAGAGTGGCCTGGGCCGTACGATTTCTGTGAACAGCGATCTGGCGCTCGACAAGCTCCAGCGCGACACGTTCGGTTATTTCCTCGCGGAGACCAATCGCGCCAACGGAATGGTGCCCGACAACACCCGACAGGGCGCGCACGCGAGCATCGCGGCCATCGGATTCGCGCTTGCGGCTTACACGATCGGCGTCGAGCGGGGATTCATAAGTCGGGGCGACGCCGTCGAGCGCACGCTGACGACGCTGCGGTTCTTCCGCGACAGCGAGCAGAGCAATGCACCCGACGCGACCGGGTACAAAGGGTTCTACTACCACTTTCTTCATATGGACACCGGCCGCCGGGCCTGGCAGTGCGAGCTCTCGACGATCGATTCAACGTATCTGCTCGCTGGCGCGCTCGCCGCCGGCACGTACTTCAATGGCGACACCGAAGAAGAGCGCGAGATCCGCGAGATCGCAGCGGAGTTGTACGAGCGCGCGGACTGGGACTGGGCGCTCAACGGCGCAGATGCGGTGTCGATGGGATGGACACCTGAACGCGGCTTCCTGCGCTACCGTTGGGAAGGGTACAACGAGGGATTGATCCTCTACGTGCTCGCCCTCGGCTCGCCGACGCACCCGATCCCGGCACGCAGTTACCTGGCGCAGACGAGAACATATCGCTGGAAGAAGATTTACGGGTACGAGCACCTCTACGCCGGCCCGCTGTTCATCCATCAACTCTCGCACATGTGGATCGACTTCCGGGGAATTCAGGACGTGTACATGCGCGGCAAGGGGATCGACTACTTCGAGAACAGCCGCCGTGCCACCTACGTCCAGCGGCAGTACGCGATTCACAACCCTCGGAAGTATCAGGGTTACGAGGAGAATTGCTGGGGGATCACGGCCAGCGACGGTCCCGGTCCCGCGTCGCTGAGCATCGACGGAGTTCAGCGCGGGTTCTTCGACTACAAGGCGAGGGGTGTTCCATTCGGCCCTGACGATGGCACGATCGCGCCTTGGGCCGCGATCGCGTCGCTGCCATTCGCGCCGGAGATCGTCCTCCCGGTCATACAGCACTTCAATGAACGATATCCCGAAATGATCAGCGAATACGGATTCAAGTGCAGCTTCAATCCGACGTTTGCCGCGCGGCCCGGGGGAGGGGGGTGGATATCGAAGGGATACTACGGCCTCGACCAGGGACCGATCGTGATGATGATCGAGAACCATCGCTCGGGATTTTTCTGGGAGTTGATGAAGAAATGTCCCGCCATCACAAACGGCTTGCGCAGGGCAGGATTCGCAGGTGGATGGCTATAGCCTCCCAATTCGGAACCAAGGCACACGCATCGGGCTTTATTAAGGGAAGGGAGCGGCCGAATAATTACAACTCCAACTCGATGGCACTCAAACTGAAAACGAATACCGTGCGCCAACCGGTTGATCGCCTTGCGCTCATCGCAACATTGATCGCCTCAACTTTTGCACCGAGTTTCGCGGCGGCGCAGAATGCGGCGACTGTCAGTGGCATAGTACGCGAGCGCGGTGGGAATGCGGTTCAGGGCGTGATGATCCTCGTGGACGACTCATCAACCGGCGTGACGACCGACAGTGCAGGACGCTTCGCGCTCGGAGTGGTGCACACCGGCTCGGTCGCTCTTACATTCACTCATCCCGGGTATCAGGATGCGCGGATCGTTGTGGCGCGCGATTCTCAGGGGCAAGTTAGAAATGTTTCCGTCGCCCTTATCCCGTTGATCACGCTGACCGCTGTCAGCGTCGTCGCGGAGCGTCCGCGGCCACTCCTCAATACGAAGGACGCGACAACCGGCGGAGCGGTCGAGCGACTGGAGCTCGCGAATCTTCCCACGGACGCGCGGAATCCGTTGACACTCGCGTTCACGATACCCGGTGTATCGCAGGCCACCGGCTTCTTCGGCGACGCGGCGCCGCTCTCCATAAACGCCGAGAACTCGCTGTACACGCAATACACGATCGACGGCCTGGACAATAACGAGGGGTATCTCGGCGGGCCGCGCGTTGAATTTCCGCTCGCGGGCATTGAGCGGTTCAGTGTTCTCGCCAACACTTATCCCGCCGAATGGGGACGAAGCGCCAACGGCGTAGTCAATCTGGAGACGCGTGCCGGTTCCGACCGCTGGCGGGGTGAAACTTTTCTCTACATCCGTCCGGGGATTCCGCTCGACGCGAAGCCGAAGTTTACGCCCGCGGGAGTAGACCCGAAGGGCTTTCGCCGCCGGCAGTTTGGCGGAGCTCTCGGCGGTCCGCTCAGCAGGGACAATAATTTCTGGTTCGGCACCGCCGAATATACGAGTGAGCAGGAAGACCGAATCGGCTCGACCGCGCGTACGAAATTTCTCGGAACCGAACTTCGACACACGCTGAAGCTCTTTTCCCGCCTCGACCACGGGTGGACGCCGAATCAGACGACGACTTTTCGCCTCGCTCTGAGCGATGTGAGTCGGGAAGGGCAGGGCGGCGGGATCATTGTTCCGGAAGCCGACATCACCACGAAGCGAGTCGGTACGCTCGCGTCAATCGTTCACTTGAGCGCGCTGCGCGGTGGACGTGCCAGCAACTCGGCATCATTTCAAGTCGGTACGTTTCACTGGTTTTTCCCGCCGAGCAGGAGCGATTTCAGCACGCCCCAGGTAACCGTGCTTGCGCGCGATTCGGTTACAGCTGAAGCGGTGGTGGGCTCAAGTAACTTTGTTTTCGACGAGCGCGAAACGCAGCTGCAGTTTCGTGATGTGGTGGAGTCCCGGATCGGACGTACGCACACATTCCGTGCGGGTGCCGATCTGACTCGCGGGATGTTCCGGCTTTTCGCGGCGAGCACGAATCCGAGCGGCTCCTACTCGGTGATCGATGAGGGAAACATCAATCCGTCGGGTCCATTTCTATCCATTCGTGACATCCCGTCCAATGTGCGGGTGTTGAGCTACAGCATTGATGCCGCGCCACAGCACGTGAACCGATCCCAGACGCTGTATGGCGCATTCGTGGAGGACCAGCTGCGGCTGAGCTCATCGTTATCCGCGACCCTCGGTTTGCGCTGGGACTATGACGACATCACCTCACGTGGTGAGAGCAGGGCAGATCTGACAAATATTCAGCCGCGCTTGGCGGCCAATTGGCTGGCGGGCGCCAACACCGTCATCCGTGCCGGCGCCGGGTTGTACAGCGGAAAATTTCCGTATGCAGTGTATTCGGATGCCATCCAATTCGGCCCGACCGGCAATGCCGTCGTCACCCTGCAAG
>JBKJHG010000156.1:0-11594 GCA_046599115.1 Gemmatimonadaceae bacterium | reverse complement strand
CATCGCCGGATTGCGAATGCAATCTCGTCGGCCGCGACACGCGCCGTTTCAGGTGGGGCGGTACGCGACAGCCAATCCGGTTACCGCGCGATGAAGATCGAGGTGCTGAAGAAGGTTGACGCGATCGGCGACAGGTATGAATTCGAAACCGATTTCATCATCCGTGCGGCGCGCGCGGGATTCACGACCGTCAACGTTCCGATCTCCACCATCTACGGATCGCCCAGCTACTTCCGGGAGTTTCGCGATGCGTGGCTGGTGATCAAGGTTCTCTGGCGCCACAAGGCGGGAGTGCTGAAACGTTGAGGCTGTTGTGCACGAACGACGACGGCATCGAAGCGACGGGGCTCACCCGGCTCGTCGAGGCCGCGGAGCCACTCGGTGAAATCACCGTCGTCGCTCCGGACCGCGAGCAGAGCGCGACGAGCCACTCGCTGACGCTGCATCATCCAATCAGGCCGATCACGCGCGGTGAGCGCCGCTGGCAGGTTGACGGCACACCGACCGATTGCGTGATGCTGGCGGTCGAAGCGCTGATGCCTGACCGGCCCGATTTCGTCCTCAGCGGAATCAATCACGGGCAGAATATGGGCGAGGACGTTCTCTATTCCGGAACCGTCGCCGCGGCGATGGAGGGATTGTCGCTCGGCATTCCGTCCCTCGCCTTTTCGTTCGCGGGCGGCGATCTTCGCACCGACGTCAGTCTTCTCAAGGATCAGATAGACGTGTTGCGGAAGCTTCTCAAACACGTCCTTGCCCTGGCGCCCTTTCCAGCGGACACATTGCTCAACATCAACCTGCCTCCACTGCGCGGCGCGGACATCAAAGGCGTCAAGCTGACGAGACTTGGACGGCGGGTGTACTCTGATTCGCTGACTCCAATGCAGGACCCGTGGGGAAGACAGATTTATTGGATCGGAGGCGGGTCAATCGCCTGGACGGGCGAGGCCGATTCGGATTTCCGCGCCATTCAGGAAGGGTACATCTCGATCACTCCGCTTCACCTTGACCTCACACATCACGCGATGCTGAAGGATCCGGAGAGATGGTGGCCCCAGCTGTAGAGCAGGACTTCAAGGGAGTCCGCCGCCGCCTGGTCGAGAATCTCCAGACGTCAGGGATTCGCGACCTCGCAGTCCTTCACGCCATCGACGAGACTCCGCGGCATCTCTTCGTGCCAACCGGAGTCCGCCATCGTGCCTATGAAGATTCAGCTTTGCCGATCGGCAACAGCCAAACCATCTCGCAACCGTCCATCCACGCAAGATATCTGGAGCTGCTCAAGCTTACGGGAGAAGAGAAGGTTCTCGAAATTGGAACCGGCTCCGGCTATCAGACCGCACTACTGTCGAAGCTCGCTGCCCAGGTATTCTCCATCGAGCGCATCCCCGTACTTCTCGACCGCGCCCGCGAGATCATTCAGCAGATCGGCCTCCGCAACGTTTCATTCCTGCTCGGCGACGGAACGCTCGGCTGGCGGCAGTACGCACCATACGACGCGATCCTCGTAGGCGCCGGCGCGCCTGAAGTGCCAAAGACATACCAGGAGCAGCTGAACGAAGGCGGACGACTTCTGATTCCGCTCGGCGACAAGGAGGAGCAGACTCTTTTTATGTTCACCCGCCGCGGCGACACGCTCGAGAAGCAGGAGATCGCACCCGTTCGCTTCGTGCCGCTGCTCGGCAAGTACAGCTGGAATCCGTGATGAGCCGAGTGCTCCCCGTCAGACCGTACGTCGCCCGTGCTGGCGCGGTTGACATACCGCCGATGAGCGGCCGTTTCGTGTTGCTGCCACCTTATCTGAACGGACGTGCGCCGGTTTCGCACGCGGCCGAAGTAATTCTTTCGATCGATGAATATCTCGATCACTCGCCCCCAATCGAGCAGTTCGCACCCGATGTCGCGGCGCGCCCGGACGGGGGAGATTGGCCGTCGTGGGGAGCAGAACCCGCGTCGTCCGGTTCCGCTGAAGGTGGCCGCGACGACTGGCAGGGATACGATTGGAGCTCCGCCTCGAAGCTGGGGAACGTTCCCGCTGACGACGCGTCCGCAGCCTGGGCATCAACGGACTGGAGCGAGCCCGGAGGGGGTAAGGAATCGCGGCAGTCGGCGGCGGAGGCGCTCGCTCTCGCTCTCGATCAGATCGCGAGCCGGATTCGTGCCGGCGAACTTCGCGTTCCTGCGCCGGACGCACGGCAGGACGATGCGGCGATTGCTGGCACCCTCGCCGCACTGCTCGGAATCAGGCGGTAGGTGACCGGGCGAATATTGCATCTGTTGGTGAAGGGAAGGGTGCAGGGCGTCGGGTTCCGCTGGTTCGTCGCGGACGAGGCTCGGCGTCTAGGTCTCGCCGGGTGGGTGAAAAACAATCGGGACGGATCTGTCGAGCTCTGCGCGCTCGGAGATGACGAGTCGCTTGACACGCTGCGAACCATCGTCGCGAAAGGGACCCCCGGGGCATCGGTAGCGGGCGTCGAAACGCTGGAGTCGTCTTCAGAAGCCGAGATGACGCGGCCGTTCTCAATCGCGCGATAGTGAAACTTTCGCTTGAGCGGGCTGCCCCGAGCCCGTTAACTTGATGGGTCTCCGAGCCCCCGTAGCTCAGGTGGATAGAGCAGCAGTTTCCTAAACTGTTGGCCGGGCGTTCGAGTCGCCCCGGGGGCACTGAACGCGTCCCGCGGCGTAGCGATAAATGGTTCTCACCAGGCAGTAACTTTCTCGAAATTCAACGAACAAATGACATCTAGAAACCAGCCATCTGTACCAGTCACGCCACGCATCGCCGACGAAGAATCGATCGGCGATTGGGTCGCCTTCCACAAGAACGCGCTCGGAATCGGCGCTGTCGCGCTTGCGATCCTCGTCGGTGGAGGGTGGTTCTACGAACGTTCGCAGGGAATCAAAGCGGAACGGGCCGAGAAGGCCTACTACCAGGGCCGGCAGGAAGCAGCGGCGGGAAACGTCGCGCTGGCCAGCTCCGACCTGAAGAAGGCCGCAGACCGGTACAGCGGCACGAGGGCCGGGACCCAGGCGCGGATATACCTGGCGCAGATGGACTTCGACCAGAAGAAGTTCAAGGAGGGAGTCGCCGACCTGAAGCTGGCCGAGAAAGCCGTTGGCCCGAGCGACGACTTTGCGCCGTCAGTGCACTTGCTCGAAGCAAATGGCTACGAAGAGTTAAAGGATTTTGTGAACGCAGCTGACCAATATCGTTTAGCTGCAGAGGCTTCCAGGTTTCCCAACGACAAGAGCCGTTACCTGGCATACCAGGCCAGGGCGCTTATGACGGCCGGCAAGCGGGCCGAGGCGCTGACGATTTGGGAGGAGCTGGCCAAGGACGAGTCCGGGCCATTTGTGCTCGAGGCCAAGCTCCGGATCGGCGAGCTCCAGGCGGCGGTAGCGAAGGTTTAGGCTCCCATTCGGTGTCCCAAGTGAAAGAGCCCGCCGGTTGGCGGGCTTTTTTGCGTTCGGGAACAAAGCCGCTGGCGTGACTGGCCCGCACCTCCTGGCACTTGGGGACCTAGTGTTCGGAGTGACTGCCGACATCTCCGTGGACAGGAATTGGGGGCACGGTCAGGCCTCCTAGAGCGTATATGCGTATAAGATATGTTATGTAAACTACTGCCTGGGGATAACTGTGGATAAGAGGACTAACCACTCCCTTGAGCCCATCTAAGCTATTGATGCGGTTGCTGTTGGATCAGTGCCCTTACCTGAGCTCGGCCAATGCGGGCTGGCGACACCAGAGGCGCCGACCGGCGACAGACTGTCAGGTCAGCTCGCGAATTGAGGCTTCGAAAACGAGCCGGCCTTCGCCGCGGAGCGATGGCAGCCAGCGGTTGCCGTCGCGCGTCAAACGAACAGTCAGCGGCTTGCCCGAGCGGGTCTCCAGGATCGTCTCGTCGCCCCCAAGCCCCCACGTCGCCAGCATCACAGCGGTCGCCACGGCTCCCGTTCCGCAGGCCAAAGTCTCCCCTTCCACTCCTCGCTCGAAAGTCCGGTATGCCCAACCGGAGCCGCGCTTGGCCACGAAGTTCACGTTCGCACCATCCCGCAGGCTTTGGTGCCCACGCAACTCGGACCCTCGCCGATCGAGCTCAACCTGCTCGAGATCCGGGACCTGGACGATTATGTGAGGGACGCCAGCGCGGGCGAAGCCAATGCGCTGCTCGAAAGGCTCGGGCTTGAGCGCTTTGGCATCGGGTTCCAGCTCGTCCACCGGCTCGAGGTCTATCTCCGGCAGACCATCCCGGATCCTCGCCGGGAGCCGCCCTGCGTCCGTGTCGAGAGAGAATTCGCCGGATACAAGCTTGAGCACGACTCCGAGCCGGGCGCTGCACAAGCTGGCATTGCCACAGAGAGTCGCGCGGGATCCGTCCGCATTGTAGTAGCGCATCCGGAGGACGTTGTTGTCGGCGGCCTCGAGAAACACTGCTCCGTCGGCGCCGATCCCGGTGCCGCGGGCGCACATCGTCTTGATTTCATCGGGTGTCTCAAGCGAGCCGAATGGTCCGTCGGCAGCGTTGAAGACGACGAAGTCGTTGCCCGACCCCGTCATCTTGTAGAACCGGCGCCCCATCAGATCTTTCCCGTCAACGCCGACCAACGGAGGCGCCAAACCATCCAGATCGCCTCGCGTACAATTCGCTTGGACATCTTGCTCTCTCCGGTGTCGCGGTCCACGAACACGATCGGGATCTCCACGATCTTGAACCCCGCCTTCCAGGCGCGGAAGCTCATCTCGATCTGAAACGCGTAACCGTTGGAGTGTATCGCGTTAAGATCGATTCGTTCAAGTACTTTCCTGCGGAAGCACTTGAAGCCTCCGGTGGAGTCGAACACAGGCAGCCCGGTGACAGCGCGGGCGTAGATGTTCGCCGCGTAGCTCAGAAAGAGACGGCTCATCGGCCAGTTTACAACGTTCACGTGGCCGTTCTGGTATCTCGACCCGAGGACGAGATCTGCGTCCTTGATCTTCTCGAGGAACTTGGGGAGCCGATCGGGATTGTGCGAGAAATCGGCGTCCATCTCGAAGATAAAGGCGTAGTCGCGTTGCAGAGCCCACCTGAAGCCGGCGATGTAGGCGGTGCCGAGTCCCAGCTTGCCTTCGCGGTGAATGGCGTGGACGCGTGAGTTCGTGGCGGCAATCTGATCGGCGATTGCGCCTGTGCCGTCCGGCGACGCATCGTCAACGATCAGTATCTCGAGCGAGGAATCCTGTGCGAGGACCGCATCAATGATCCGGGTGATGTTCCCCAGTTCATTGTAGGTGGGGATGATTACGAGCGCGCGCTCAGGCAACTTTGCGCTTCTCGATTACGAGTCCGCCAGCGAGTACAACGAGCGATAGGAAGATCGCCGCAAGAGTGATCGCCTTGCCGGTGTGGTACTCCGGGCTGTCAAAGATCAGCGAGACCTTTCTCGCCCCTTCCGGAAGCTGGACGCCGATGAGCGTGTAGTCGGCGCGATCGGTCGTCGCCGGCTTGCCGTCCACGGTGGCCTTCCAGCCGGGATAGTAATTCTCCGAGACAACTAGTGCGGCGCCCGGTGGCGCGGGCGCGCTGAGCTCCATCTCGGCGCGGCCCGGCTCGTAGTGCGTAACGCTGACCTTGATCGGCGAAGCCGCTGGCAGCTCTTTCAATCCGCGCACCCCCTTCACTGTGGATGACGTATCGAACAGCGCCGCTCTTCCGGCATCGAACCTCGAATCGAGAACGGTCGAAAGCGTGGCGGCATCGGGCGCCTTTACGATCACCGGGGCGACCCAGGCATACGGACTCTCGCCGGGCAGACGGAAAAGATATTCATCCGAGCCGGCGGCATTCTTCACCGGGCCCGCGACGCGCTGAACGCCGGCGATGAATCCGAGATCGGGTACGTCGGTAAGAAGGAACTGGACGTTGAGCAGACGCCACACATTCGGATTGGTGAGCTGCTTGTAGTCCTCGTCGGCGCCGAGAAGGGTGTTGTATCGCCCGAGCTGATTACCGTGGTAGCCGAGCACCTGCCTGACGCCCTTCGTCATCAGAGCATCGCCGCCAAGGAACGGGTCGCGCGGATGTGCCAACGCGAGTGCCATCACTCGCGTCGGCTGTGGCTGCTTTCTCACTGCGTCAATCAGGATGTCGGAGGCGAAGAGCTGCGACGCCGGTGCCGAGAAGATCCAGTAAAAGCGCATTATCGTCCACAGATCCACCGCGACGAGACCTGCGAGCGCCGGAGCGAACCAGCGCGCCGAAATCCGGTCGCGAATGAAAAGCAGCGCGAGGACGGCGCTGAGCGCGACGAATGCGAACGATCTCCAGGCGCCAGCGATGAGCGCGCCGGAGTTGGCAACGATGCGATCATACTCGCGATCGGTGGCGAACGACTGGGCGATGCTGGTGAAACCGCCGACTGATGCGATTAAGGCGACGACCACGGCGACGATTGCCCAAACAATGAAATACTTCTGGCCGACGACGCGGGAGAGAATCTTCTCCGTTCCGGCGCAGGCGAGGAGCGCGATTGCGAATGCACCGATGAAGAAGATCGTCGCCGGGGCGCGAAAGAACTTCGTGCCCGGCACGAGCGCGTAAGGCAGATGATAAAAAGGCGTGTGCCCACCCATCGCCCACAGCAGCGCGATGACGAGAGCTCCGATCCAGAAATGGAGGTGACTCTTGTTCTTGTCCGAGCGGAGCCGGACGAAGGCGGCGCCCATCAACATCAATACGACTACGCCGACGTATTCGCTGTGAAGATGAATCCGGTTTCGGCCCCAATATGCGTCGAGCATCCCCGAAAACTGCGGCAAATACGTATTGATCAGCTCCTCCGGCGGCCACGCATACGACGTCGCGACGTCATAGCCCGCGAGCCCCCCTGCCCTCGGTGACCACGGCACGTACGAGCGAACGGGCAGATATTGAATCGCGCCGATGGCGGCGCCGAGTAGAACCGAGCCGAGCGCGGCGCCAAGGCGGCGCAGCGAAGTTTCACGGGTGAGTTTGACGCCATCCATCGCCGAGAACGCGAGGTAGAGCGAGTAAGCGCCGCAGCACAGCAGCAGGTACTGGAGGAGCTGCGGATGCGGGCTTAAAACGGCGAGACCGATCGCCAGCGCGAACACACCCCACGCCCAGGTTCTTCCCTTCCGGAATCCGGCGTACAGCATCCAAAGCGCAAGCGGAAACAGTGCGCTGACGAAAAGCTTTCCGTCGTGTCCCGGCGAAACGAGAGAGGCGAGCTGCCCTCCCATCATATAAGCGATTCCGCCGACGAGACTGCCGTAGAACCCGTAGCCGACGGCGCGGAAGAATCCGAACGCGAATAGTCCGGCGAGGAAGAGGTGGATGGCGAAGCCCCACGTCATCGCGACGTCGGTGGGCATAATCATCCGCAGCAGAAACGTCGGGTAAAAAATGTCGCCGTGCATCGCCGCGACATACGGAAGGCCACCGAAGAGGTATGGATTCCAGAGGGGGAAATGTCCCGTGGATCTCAGCGTGGTCGCGGCGAAATCGCGGAAGGCGTAGCCGGCGATGTACTGATCGCTGTGAGTGCTGACAAGAAATTTTCCCGCGAGCGCGGGGAACGCGACCGACAGAGTGCAGAGGGCATATACGAGAGATGCCCACCCGAAAGCGAAGCGCGGCGCCGGAAGCGCCGCGTGTGTCGCCGGTCTCGATTCAGTTCGCGCCTTCTCTTTCGTCCGCGCCATTGTCTCTAATTAGATGTTGAACGCCTGCGGAGCGTTGCCGCCAGGATGAAGCCCGCGCTGGGTATCAGCTCGAGAATGGTGAGCCAGGCGCGCGCCGCGATGGCCACCAGCGCTGCGTCGCCCTCACCCGCGAGTCCGAAGCGTGTCATCCCCGCTGCCAGCGCCACCTCTCGCACTCCGAGTCCGGCGGGAGCGATCGGTGAGATGAAGCCAAGGATATAGGCTGCCGTGTAAACTGCGATGTACGACATCGTTGCGCCAGACGCGGTGCCGAGCAGCCCCTCGGTGAAAAGCTGGAACGCGATTCCGTACAGCAGCCACGTGATTCCAGCCGCGATGGTTGCGCCCCAGACGACTACGGCCGGTATCTCCGGCACTGGAATCGTCCATCCGGTGAACGACGCCAGCGTGCGGACGATTGCCGGAAGAATGCGCGGCGCGATTCCAATCAGGATGAAGAGCACGAAAAGTACTCCGGCAAGCACCATCGGCTGCCCGACGAGCTGTGCGCCGGTGAGAAGTACGACGCCGAGGCCGATAGCGAGCGTCAGCAGCTGCATAATGATCGACGAACCCGTCGCCGCCACTGCCGATACGCCGCGTTCCCTCGACATCACTCCCATCGCGGTGAGCGACCACACATTTCCCGGCACGTACTTTCCGAGATTGGAAAGGCACCAGATGCGGGCGGCATCCGCATAGGTGAGCTTGCCGCCCCACGCTCCGAGCACACGCCGCCATCCCTCGATGAGCAGCGCGTACGTCACCATAATGAGAAAGGACGCGAGCGCAATCTTCCCCCAGCTTATCCGGACGTGGACAAGCCTCTCCGACGCGAGGCCCCACTGCCCGATAAGAGCGCGGCCGGCGAAGAAGATGACGAGGGCCGCGAAAATCCACTGCGCGGCCCTGAAAGCGTTACGCCGGTTTACCGCCGGCAAGCTGACGATAGATGTCGGCGTACTTTCTTGCCGATGATTCGGGAGCGAAGTTCGCGAGAGCGTAGAGGCGGCCGGCCTTGCCGAGATCGCGTGCGCGCGTCTCGTTCTCCATCAATGAATCGACGGCAATAGCGAGCGCTTTCCGGTCGCCGGGGGGGACGAGGAGGCCGGTCCTGTCGTGCAGGACGGTGTCGCGCAGGCCGCCGGAGTCGAATGCGACAACTGGAGTCTCGCAGAGCAGCGATTCAATTGCGACCATTCCCAATCCTTCTTCTGTCGAGGGGACGACGAGGGCCGATGCCTTCTGATAAAGCGCGGCGAGGTCGGGCTGCCTGAGCTGGCCGTGCCACCGGACGCGGTCTGCTACTCCGCGCTCAGAGGCGACACCTTCAAGAGCAGCGCGCGCAGGACCATCGCCGACGACGTCGAGCTGCGTTACTCCGTGCATGTCGGCGAGCGCGTACAGCAGATGCTCGAGTCCCTTCTGTCCGTTCAAGCGGCCGACGAACAGGATTCTTCCCTTCTCGCGTGTCCCGCCGGGCGAGAAGAGCTCGGTGGCGACGGGCATCGGCGCGATGGTGGGATGGGTTCCCGGTGCGAGTTTCTCGACTTCGTCGCCGAGCCACTTCGAGACTGTCGTCACTCCAGCCGAGTGCTGGAGCACGTGATGGAAGAGCGGCTTCGCGACGCCGACTGTCTTTGCGAGGCGGACGTCGGTGCCGTGCATCGTGGTGAGGAGCGGCACGTGCGAGAGCGATCCTAGCCACGCTCCGACGATTCCGCTCGGGAACCACCAGTGCGCGTGAATTACGTCGGGCTCGACGGTCCGGCGCACTTTGACGGCCTGAATGAAATCGGCGCCGAGGAAACCGACGAGGGCAAGACGCGCGCTCCAGGAGGAGCCGACATCCTTTGCCATATTGCCTGTGTAAGCGAGCTTCTCGAAGCGGCGCGGCGCATAGCGGAACCTGCTGATCGGAATGCCTTCGATCTCGTCCTCGGCGGGGAGTCCCGCTCCCGCCGGCGCGACGACGTGAACGTGGACGTCTTCCTCGCGAAGCGCGCGTGCAAGGCGCAGCAGAAATGATCCCGGAGCGTCACCCGGCGAGCGGGGAAAGTTGTGCGTCAGAAACAATACGTTCATTCGCCGGCCCGGAGCGTCTCGCGCTTCTGCGACAAGTCTTCGATGCGGCGACGGAGATCGCTGAGCTCGGCGCGCTGCGCCGCGATCAACTCTCCAGTCAATCCGGTGGCGAAGAAAATGCTGCCGACGGTGAGACAGGTTTCGATGAGATTGAGCAGCGGACGGAAACCGACTCCGCCGATGACACGCCACAGAATGGCGACGATTCCAACTACAATGCCGATCAGAAAGAGCACCGCGCCCATCATTCCAAATAGGAGCAACGGCTTTCTGGCGAACCGAAGCTCGAACCAGACGGCGAGCATGTCGAGAACGCCGATCGGAATGCGTCCGATTCCGAATTTCGAAATGCCCGCATTTCGCGGATAAAGCGGCACTGGAATTTCGGAGACGGTAAAGCCCTGCGCCGCAGCCATCACGACTAGATAGCGATGCCAATCGGGCCGCAGAGGGAGCGACTCCATTACTTCGCGGCGGTACGCTTTGACGGAATTGAGATCGCGAACAGGAACCTTGAACAGCGATCTGCTCAGTCTATTGTATATCCCCGAGACGAAAGCCTTCTCGTATTTCCCCTGCTTGTAGCCGGTGACGATGTCGGATTCGCCGGCGAGCACGGGCGCGACGAGGCGGGGGATGTCTTCCGGCTTGTACTGCAGGTCAGCCGGATAGAAAACGAGAACCGATCCGCTCGAGTTGAGAAAACCGGTGCGCAGCGAATCGGCGATTCCGCGCCGCGCGGGATGACGCACCGCGCGCAGAAAGGGATAGCGCTGGCTGAGACGAGTCAGCACATCCCAGCTGTCGTCAACGGAGCCGTCGTCAACGACGACGACCTCGTAGCCGCCGCCAGCCGAACGAAAGGCGGCGTCGGCCTGCTCCATAAACAACGGAAGGTTTTCTGCTTCATCCTTGGCGGGAACGAGGACGCTTACCTTCACCGCGCTCAAACGCGCTTCCTCATCCGGGCGGAGAGGACACCGAGCTGGTCGCGATATTTCGCGACAGTGCGGCGGGCGATCTGCACTCCGCCTTCTCGAAGAATGTTCACGATCGCCTGATCGGTGAGCGGGTGTTTGGGATCCTCATCCTGAACGAGCTTCTGGAGCTGGGCCTTGATGCCTCGCGCGGAAACGTCTTCACCGTCTGCCGTGGCGAGGCCGGACGAGAAGAAGAACTTGAGCGGCAGCACGCCGCGCGGCGTCTGCACGAACTTCTCGTTCGTCACTCGGCTGACCGTGCTCTCGTGCATGCTGATCACTTCCGCCACCTCGCGAAGCGTGAGCGGCTTGAGGAACTGCACGCCCTTCTCGAAGAACTCGCGCTGCCGCTCAACGATGTAGTTCATGACCTTGAGCATCGTCTGCCGACGCTGCTCGATGGCCTGGATCATCCAGTTGGCCGAGATGAGCTTGTTGGAGATGAACTCCTTGTTCTCACCGTCGAACTTCTTCTTGTCGCGCGCGATCTCCTGATACGCCTTGCTGAGCTTCAGGCGCGGGAGGTTCGCGTCGTTCAGGAAGACGAAATATTTACCGTCGATCTTGTCGACGATGAGATCGGGGATGATGTAGTTGTCGCTGGCATCGCTGTACACGAGGCCGGGCTTGGGATCGAGCTTGGCGATTTCGTCCGCCGCCTTCTGCACGTCGATGGGGCTGATGCCGAAGCGCTTGGAGATTTCGCTCCAGCGATGGTTGATCAGTTCTTCGAAGCAATCACGCACGAGCCGGAAAGGAACCGACTGCTCGAGACCCGCTTCCTTCAGCTGGAGAACCAGGCATTCGCGGAGGTCACGCGCACAAAC
>JBKJHG010000023.1:0-2659 GCA_046599115.1 Gemmatimonadaceae bacterium | reverse complement strand
CTCGGGAATCTCGCCGGCAGCTCAGTGTGGGTGGTTCCCGTCTCGGGCGGCGAGCCGAAACGGATCACTGATGAGAATCACCTCAACACAAGTCCGGTCTGGACGTCGGACGGAGTGCACGTTCTGTTCGTCTCGTCAGCCGGTGGAGCGCGGGACATCTATAGCCAGCGCGTGAGCTCGCGCGGGGAGGCGGACGGCGCTCCCGCCCGACTGACTACCGGTCTGAATCCGCACAGTATCTCGCTCAGCGCGGACGGACGCTCGTTGGCGTATTCAGTATTCAACACCACGGGCAACATTTGGGAAGCGGCGATCAACGGCACTCAGCCGATTCAATCATCATCGATGCGGCAGCTCACGTCCGGCAATCAGACCATCGAGTCGATGAACGTTTCTCGCGACGGACATTGGCTTGCCTACGACTCGAACGTAAACGGCAACGCCGATATCTACCGTCTCTCCCTCGATGGAGGTGAGCCGCAGCAGCTCACACGAGATCCCGCCGATGACTTTTCGCCGGCGTGGTCGCCTGATGGAACGCAGATCGCTTTTCACAGCTTCAGGAACGGCAATCGCGACGTCTTCGTGATGTCAGCCGATGGAAGCCGGGTTGAGCCCGTCGTGGCAACTCCCAGGCAGGAGCGTTTGGCAAGCTGGTCGGCAGACGGGAAGAGCATAGCATACGTGGTAATGCCCGATTCAGTGATGATCGTGAGCCGCGCGCCAGGTGGTTGGGGTAAGCCGAGGTTTCTTACTTCCGGGGGAGCGCCGATTTGGTCGCCGGACGGAAATTTGATCGCGGTATCGATAACGGGAGACATCAACCTCGACGCAGGAGTTCTTCTCATTCACCCGGACGGGACTGGTAGAAGGACAGTGCCGCTTAAGGGACACAACTCTCTCGCCATCTTCGGTGGAGAATGGTCAACTGATTCCCGACTTTTCTACTATACCGGCAATCTTCAGGACGGAACGTGGTTCATCGGGGTTGTTGACTTGGGGACGGGCGAGACGAAACAGGTTTACCACTTCGCTGATCCACTCCGCCAGCCCTACCGCGGCGAAATCTCGGTTGACTCGAAGAATCTTTTCTTCACCATTGGGACGCGGGAGAGTGATGTGTGGGTGATGGAACTGGCGCGAAAGTAGGGATTCGCACTACAACGTAAGAATACCGGCTGGCAGCCTTCGACCGAGCCGGCTGGCGGCCACGGGCTATTCCGGCGAATTTCCGGAAAAGCCCAATGCCGATGACTGTGCTACTCAAAGCCGCCTGCCGGTAGTCTTCAGTTGTAGTTAAATGACAACCATCGCGTCACCATAAGAAAAGAACCTGTAATCCCAAGCGATCGCCTCGGCGTACGCCCGCATAGTAAGATCGTACCCCGCGAATGCAGAGACCAACATCATCAGTGTCGAGCGCGGCAGGTGGAAGTTGGTGATCAACTGGTCCACGGCGCGAAACTCGTACGGCGGGCGGATGAAGATGCGGGTGTCGCCCGACGTCGCGGTAAACGTTCCGTCATTTCGCACGCAGCTCTCGAGTGTCCGCACCGACGTCGTCCCCACCGCCCAGATCTTTCCGCTGCGTGCGCGCGTCTCGTTGAGAATTCGCGCCGTCTCCTCCGAAAGCGTGTACGACTCCTCGTGCATCACGTGCTCATCCGGATCGTCCACGTCTACCGGTTTGAATGTTCCGGCGCCGACGTGCAGAACGACTTCGGCGCGGCGCACGCCTTTTTTCTCCAGCGCCGCCAACAAATCCGGCGTGAAGTGAAGCCCCGCTGTCGGAGCGGCGACTGATCCACGCTCTTCGGCGTAAACTGTCTGATAGCGCTCCACATCCTCGAGCTCGTCGCCGCGCTTGATGTACGGCGGAAGAGGGATGTGACCGAACGTTTCGATCGCCGTCTCGACCGGCATCGGCGTGATCAGCTTCACGATTCTCGTGCGGCGCTCCGTCGTGGACTCGATCTCGACGATCAAGTCAGGCGCGACGGTGACGCGCTTCCCGGGTTTCAACTTCCCCCCCGGATGCACCATCGCCTCGTATGTCATCGGCCCGGTCGCGCGGAGCAGAAATATCTCCGCTTCCGCACCGTTGTCGCGTTTCCCTATGAGGCGTGCGCGCATTACCCGCGTCGTGTTGACGACCAATGCGTCGCCGACAGGAATCAGGTCGGCGAGATCGCCGAACGACCGGTGCGATATCGAGCCGCTTGACCGGTCAACGACGAGCAGCTTGCTCGCGCCGCGCACGACGGGCGGATGCTGCGCGATTCGCGACGGGTCGAGCTCGAAGTCGTAGTGTGAGGTGCGCGATCCGTCTTTCAATCGGGACCCGGTTCAGAACAGCGTCGGCTGACCCGATCCGGAAGGCGGGTTGAATCCAAAGTGCTTGTATGCCTGCGCCGTCGCCATCCGTCCGCGCGGCGTTCGCTGCAGGAAACCATTCTGGACGAGGAAAGGCTCGTAAACCTCTTCGAGTGTACCCACGTCCTCACCTACCGCCGCCGCGATCGTGCTCACGCCAACGGGGCCGCCCTCGAACTTCTCTATGATCGCTTTGAGAATTCGCGCATCCATATCGTCGAGCCCGAACTGATCCACTTCAAGCAGCTGGAGCGCGTCGTCGGCGACCTTTTTCGTGATGTGGCCG
>JBKJHG010000019.1:0-4710 GCA_046599115.1 Gemmatimonadaceae bacterium | reverse complement strand
GTGCGAACCGCTGCGAATTCTGTTTCATCGAAGGACTGCCCAAGGGTCTTCGCAAGACACTGTATGTTCGCGACGACGACTATCGGCTGTCTTTTGCCTACGGCAATTTCGCGACGCTGTCGAACGTGAAGGAGAAAGACATCGCGCGGATACTCGAGTATCGCCTGTCTCCGCTGTACGTGTCGGTCCACGCGACGAATCTCGAAGCGCGCCGCGTCCTGCTCAGCAATCCGCGCGTCCCCGATGTAATGGAGCAGCTCACGCGCCTCGCCGCAGGCGGAATCCGCTTCCATTGCCAGATGGTGGTCGTCCCCGGGCTCAACGACGGCGACGTGCTCGAGCAGTCGCTCACCGATCTCTGGCATCTTGGCGACGCCGTGATATCGGCGGCCGTTGTGCCCGTCGGCATCACGCAGTTCTCGCATTTGTATTCGGGAGAGGCGCTGAGTGTCGAAGCGTCGCGCAAGCTTCTCGCGCACGTTCTCAGATGGAGCGACCGCGCCAAGAAGGAACGTGGCGAGGCGTGGGTGCACGGGTCGGATGAGCTTTATCTCCTCGCCGAGACTCCGTTGCCACCGGAAGAGCACTACGGGGATTTCGCCCAGATCGAGAACGGCATCGGCTCGATCACTGCTCTCCGCACGCGCGTTTCCCGCGGCCTGAAGAAAGCGAAGCGCTTCGACGGAGACCGCATCGGGGTCGTGACCGGCAAAGCGATGGCGGAGATAATGCCGCCGATTCTCAAGGATTTGTCCCGCGTCACCGGGGCGAGCTTCGAGATGATCGTTACCGAGAATTCGCTCTTTGGACCAACCATCACCACCGCCGGCCTGCTTGTCGGCGCTGACATACTTCGCGCGCTCGAGAGTCGCACCGATCTCGACTTCGCGCTCATACCGGCAGAAACCATCAACGACGACAGCGTTTTCCTCGACGATCACACGCTTCAGGCAGTGAGATCCAGAATTTCCTTTCCAATCTTTCCGTCGTACGATTTCATCGACGTGCTCGAGTCCGGGTTGAAGGCGGTGGCAGCGTGAGTGTCCCGGTAATCGCGCTCGTCGGGCGTCCGAACGTCGGCAAGTCCGCGCTCTTCAATCGCATCATTGGCGAGAACAGCGCCATCGTCAGTGAGGAAGCGGGAACGACCCGCGACCGGCACTTCGCCCGCGCCGACTGGAACGGGCGGCAGTTCTGGCTCGTCGATACAGGCGGTCTCACCGACGATCCGCGCATCCCGATGGACGTCGAGATCAAGCGTCAGGTCATCCAGGCGATTTCCGAGGCGGACCTGTTGATGCTTGTCGTGGACGCAAAGGCCGGACTCCACCCGAGTGACACACGAGTGGTCGAGCTCCTGCGCGAAGCGCGCAAGCCGTGGGTGCTCGTGGCGAACAAGGTTGACGATCCAAGCACCACCGACTTCTACGAGTTTTACGAGCTCGGCGCCGGCGATCCGGTCCCCGTCTCGGCGGTGAACGGCAAGAACTCGGGCGACCTGCTCGACGCAGTTGTCGAGCGCATTCCTCCGTCACAGGAGGAGGAGCCCGAGGCGCTTCGCGTCGCCGTCATCGGCCGGCCGAACGTCGGCAAATCTTCGATCATCAACAGACTCCTCGGCGAGGACCGTCTCGTCGTCGCCGATTCGGCTGGTACGACCCGAGATGCGATCGATACCCCGATGGCATATCACGGCAAGAAGCTGATCTTCGTTGACACCGCCGGGCTCCGCCGCCAGTCGAAGGTTGACGACGGCGTCGAGTTCTACTCATCGCTGCGCACACGCCGCGCGATCGAGCGCTCCGAGATCTGCGTCCTGGTTCTCGACGCCGTCGAGGGACTTCACAATCAGGATCTCAAGATCGCCGCGCTGGCGTGGGAGCAGGGAAGAGGTCTCATCGTTGTCGTCAACAAGTGGGACCTGAAGGAGAAGGAGACGATGACGGCGAAGAAGTTCCAGACAGAGTGCGAGGAGAAGGCGCCGTTCTTCAAGTTCGTCCCCTTCATCTTTACTTCTGCGCTGAGTGGTCAGCGCATCACCCGCATTCTGGATACGATCATTGAGGTCGAAGAGGAGCGCGGCAAGCGGATCACGACTTCTCAGGTCAACTCCACACTCGAGCAGCTCCTCGCGCGGCGCCAGCCGCCGCAGGCGGCAGGTCGGGAAGTGAAGCTCAACTACGCGACGCAGGTCGAGGCTTCGCCGCCGACGATCGCAGTTTTCGGCAACAACCCCGATATGGTTCAGGAGCATTACATCCGCTACCTGCACAACGGATTCAGAGAAGCGTGGGGATTCACCGGGAATCCGCTCAAGGTGATAATGCGGAGTAAGCGAGGCTGATGTCTCCCTGGCTGTGCCTCGCGCTTGCGTACGTCGCCGGATCCATTCCATCAGCGTATGTGGCGGGGAAGCTCAAGGGTGTGGATCTCCGGCAGCACGGCTCCGGGAATCTCGGCGCGACTAACGTCGTCCGCGTCCTCGGCGCGAAAATCGGAGCGGCCGTCTTCGCGGTGGACGTGTTGAAGGGATTTGTCCCCGTCTATTTTTTACCACGCTACGCCGATACGCTGCAGCCCGGTCTCTGGGCACTCGCGTTCGGAGTCGCGGCGATTCTCGGTCACGTGAAGCCGGTATTCCTCCTCTGGCGGGGCGGAGGGAAGGGAGTCGCGACTGCGGCGGGTGTGTTTGCCGCTCTCGCCCCGATCCCCTCGCTCATCACGTTCGGAGTCTGGGTCGCGATATTTCTCGCCACTCGTTACGTGAGTCTGGCATCCATCATCGGCGCGATTGCGCTTCCCACCGCCATCTGGTTCTTCGGCAACGGAATACCACAGGCTGTGTTTGACGCCAGCGTCCTCATCGCTGCATTCGTCGTGTGGACCCATCGCGCGAACGTCGGACGACTTCGCCGCGGCGAGGAACACCGTTTCGTAAAGAAGGGAGCACAATCCTGATGCGATGCGCTGTCGTCGGCGCGGGCGCGTGGGGTACGGCGCTCGCCGATCTTCTGCGCCGCAACGGCCACGACGTCGCGCTGTGGGCGTTCGAGCCGGACGTGGCAGAGTCAATCACGTCGCGCCGGGAGAACGTTCGCTTCCTCAAGGGACACCAGCTCGCCGCGGGAATCGCAGCTTCGTCTGACCTGTCGCGCGTGGTGAGGGGAGCTGAGCTCGTCGTGTTCGCTACTCCCTCGACAGTCCTGCGAAAGGTTGCCGCCGCCCCCGCGGCGGATTTCGGCGATCGAGTTCCGGCCGTCGTAGCCACCAAAGGCATCGAGCAGGAAAGCTGCGCGTTGATGACGGACGTAATCGCATCCGTAATTCCGCACGCCTCCGTTGTAGCGCTCTCGGGTCCCAGCTTCGCAAGCGAGGTCGTTCGCTGCCAGCCGACCGCGGTCGTGCTCGCATCCGGGAACGACAGCGTCGCGCTCGCATCGCAGCGCGCGTTCAACTCCCCCTACTTTCGCACCTACACGCTTCGTGACGTAACCGGTGTCGAAATCGGCGGCGCGCTGAAGAATGTGATGGCGGTCGCGACGGGTGTCGCGGACGGGCTTGGACTTGGACACAACGCGCGCGCAGCGCTGATCACGCGCGGTCTCGCCGAGATGACGCGGCTGGGGGCATCACTCGGCGCGGAAGCATCTACATTTGCCGGACTCGCAGGACTCGGCGATCTCGTCCTTACCTGCACCGGCTCGCTGAGCCGGAATCGCGAGGTCGGCGTCGAAGTTGGAAAGGGAAGGGCGCTCGCTGACGTCTTGCGGGAGAGAGAAACCGTCGCAGAGGGCGTCGTGGCTGCAAAGAGCGCGCTGATGCTGGCCCAAAAACAGGGAGTGACGATGCCGATCGTTGAAGCCGTGAATCGCGTTTTATTCGATGGACAGCATCCACGAGAGGCGATGGGGGAGCTGATGACCCGGGAGCTACGGGGGGAGTCGGACCAATGAAGCCGAACGATCCGGTACAGGAATTCTTCTCGATCGGCGATGTCTGCAGTCTCACCGATCTGAAGCCGCACGTTCTTCGTTACTGGGAGAGCCAGTTCAAGTTTCTCCACCCGGCGAAGAACCGGTCCGGAAATCGCGTTTACCAGCGGAAGGAGATCGAGCTGATAATGCTGGTTAAGCAGCTGCTGTACGAAGAGAAGTTCACCATCGACGGCGCGCGCCAGAAAATCGACGACTACCGCAAGGACGGAGAGCTTCGCACCGTGGCGAGGGCCGCGCTGGATTCGCAGGCGGTCGTCGCGCTGGAGACGGACTTGAAGGGGATTCTCGCGATACTCGAAGGAAAAGACGACCACAAGGATGCAGCTGAATGATCGAGCCGCTGGTTACAATCGTTCCCGCCTACAACGCCGCGGCGACGGCGGGACAGGTAGTGAAGGACGTGAAGCGCCATCTGCCGCGCACGTATGTCATCGGCGTCGACGACGGCTCGACAGACGACACCCGCTCGGTGCTCAAGGCGACGTGCGACGAAGTGATCGCATTTGACAAGAACCAGGGGAAGGGTGCCGCACTTCGCGCCGGCTTCAAGGCGGCCATAGACAAGGGAGCCGCCGCGGTGCTCACGATTGATTCGGATGGTCAGCACGACGCCGCATTCGCTCCGGCGATCGTCAACGCTCTTTCACAGGCGGACATCGTCATCGGCACGCGCGATCTCTCCGGCAAATCCGTTCCTACACATCGCCGGATTGCG
>JBKJHG010000094.1:0-5689 GCA_046599115.1 Gemmatimonadaceae bacterium | reverse complement strand
CGGCGGCGGCGGGCGGCTTCACCGCCGTCTGCGCGATGCCGAACACCGATCCGGTAACCGACAACCAGGCGGCGGTTGGATTCGTGCTTCGTCAGGCGGCGAAGGCGAATTCTGCGCGCGTCTATCCGATCGGCGCGATCTCGCTTGGCCAGCAGGGACAATCGCTCGCCGAGTTCGGTGAGATGGTCGGTGCGGGCGCCGTCGCCGTTAGTGACGACGGAAAGCCGGTCGTGAGCGCGCAGCTGATGCGCACCGCACTTGAGTACGCGCGCACGTTTCGGATTCCTGTCATCGACCACTGCGAAGAACCGACGCTCGCCGCGGGTGGCGCGATGAACGAAGGAATCGTCAGCGCGCGACTCGGACTGCGCGGCATCCCTTCGGAAGCGGAGGAGATAATGGTCATCCGCGACATTCTCCTCGCGCGGAGGACCGGCGGCCACGTGCATCTCGCGCATATGAGCACGAAGGGTTCGGTCGAGCTCATCCGCTGGGGAAAGGAACGCGGCATCAACGTCACGGCAGAGGTTTGTCCCCACCACCTTTCGCTCACGGAAGAACGTGTCGGCGCCTACGACACCAACGCGAAGATGAATCCGCCGCTGAGAACCGCCGAGGATGTCGCGGTCCTTCGGCAAGCGGTGAGGGACGGAACGATCGATCTCGTCGCCACGGATCACGCGCCGCACCACTACGACGAGAAGGAGCGCGAGTTCGCCGACGCTCCGAATGGCATCATCGGGCTCGAGACGGCGTTGGCAGTAATCGTCACCAACCTGGTGGATACCGGCATCATTTCGTACAGCCAGATGGTGGACCGGATGGCGTGTACTCCCGCGCGCGTTTTCAATCTCCCCGGTGGGACGCTGCGCCGCGGGTCGGCCGCAGACGTAACCGTCTTCGATCCTGCGGCGGCGTGGAGCGTAGATCCGTCCACGTTTCTGTCCAAGGGGAGGAACACCCCATACGCCGGAATGGCGCTGCGCGGAAGGGCGGTATGTACTATAGTTGCGGGTCAAATCGTCTATCGGCAGTAAGGCGATCTAAATTGACCTGACGAAGGCGGCGGAGAAGGGGGATGAAGGACAAGACAACGGCATCTCTGGAGGCTCTCACCGGGCTACTGGGTGAGCGGCAGCGCTATGAGGAATGGCTGACCGCGCTCGAGTCGCGTAAGTCGAGCACGCCCGACTCCGTCTACCAGAAGGTGCGGTCCGATTATCAGGGCCGGCTCAACGAAGTTTCCGACCGGCTCGGCGCCCGCGCCGGGGAGCTCAAATCCCACATAGACACGCTGACGGCCAAGCTACAGGGGATTTCCCAGGAGGAGGCCGCCCAGCACGAGTCCCGTCAGGAAGCAGAGGTTCGCGCAGCGGTGGGCGAGTACACCGATGAGGAGTGGCAGAGGATCAAAACCGAATCCGAGCGCGAGCTTTCGCGGATTGCGGTGGACAGGACCGCGGCCGAGACCCAGCTGGCCGAGCTGAATCGGGTGTTCAGTTTGAGCACAAATCCGAGTGCGCCCGGTACAGTGAGCGCTGCGCCTGCAGTACCACCGCCAGCCGCGACGCCAAAGCCGCTTCCACCAACGCCACCAGTGCCAGTGAAACCGGTCTCGGCCTCCGCTGAACAGAACGGACAGCGACGGACCGGATCGAGTGGGTGGCCGCAGCGCGATGGAGAGGAGGCGGTCCAGGCCGCTCCGTCGTCGCCGTCCGACAGCGTCGCGATGGTTGAGGCGACGTCCTCGTCATCGACGGCGACGAAGTCGAAGCGCAGCGGGCTGCCGGATTTGCGGACCGAGCAGCAGAAGACGCTCAAATGTCCGGAGTGCGGGGCAGCGAACTACCCTACGGAGTGGTACTGTGAGCGGTGTGGCGGGGAGTTGGCGACGCTGTAACGGCCACTGCAACGGCAAATGAACGGGACTCCAGACTGTAGTCTTTTAGTCTGGAGTCTTTTGGTAACTACTCGGTGACTTAACCGGCGTGCATCGGGCGCGGGATTCTCCGCTGGTACGACGTCCGATTGGGGCAGGAAAGGTCACTGAGTTGTTGACTGCAGTCTGACCAACTAGCCGACTGAAGTCTGGCGTCAAGTTCCGTTGCCGTTCCGTTGCAGTTGCAGTTGCAGTCAAAAAAAAGCGCCTCTTTCTGGGAGGCGCCCTTTCCATAACTCCGCACTTCCGACTACTTCGCGGTCTTTTTCTTGGCCAGCCTGCTCTTGTGCCTGGCCGCGGTATTCTTGTGGATCAATCCCTTCCGCGATGCGCGATCCAGAAGCTTGACGGCTGACTTCTTCTCATCTGCGGTCCCGCTGCCGGCTCTCTTGAGCGCGGTGCGAAGGGTCGAGCGCTGGGCTCGGTTGCGCACGCTGGCGGCGCGCGATTTCCGCATGTTCTTTTTCGCGGAAGCGATATTCGGCACTAAAATCCCCTGTGTATTTGCGGGCGGAAAGCCCAGTTGCGAAGGGCGAAAGATACCCGGTCCCGCTCTGCCAATCAACTGCGGGTTGTGATAACTTCTACGCGCACAAGGACCTCCGCTCCGCCCCCCGTCAATCGCCCAGAATTGCAATCCTTCCAGAGCTTTCTACTCATCGCGCCGGTTTTGCTGTTTTCAATGGTGGCGCACGAGTACGCCCACGGTTGGGTAGCGATGAAAAACGGCGATATGACCGCGTATTCTCTGGGGCGGCTGACGTGGAATCCGATCCCGCACATTGACCCATTTATGAGCGTGATCTTTCCGCTCGTAATGTATCTGGGCGGCGGGCCGATCCTCGGCGGCGCGAAGCCGGTCCCGGTCAACCCGCGAAACTACCGGAACTTCAAGAAGGGCGACATTCAGGTCTCACTGGCCGGCATCGTCACGAATCTGATCATCGCAGTGGCGCTCGTCCCGGTAATCATCCTGCTCGGACTACTCGGGCGTGCCGTCCCTTCGACAGCAGAAACGCTGTCGCTCTTCCAGAAAATGTTCGCGACCGGCGTGTTCATCAATCTCGGTCTCGCGGCCTTCAACCTGATCCCGATTCCGCCGCTCGACGGGTCTCACGTAATGAAGTATCTGCTCCCGGCGTCGTGGGGGCTTGGATACCAGCGGCTCGGAAGATTCGGAATTCCGATTCTGCTCGTGCTGCTGTGGGTCGGCGGCCCGTTTTTGAATTACTGGTTCGCCCCGGTGTTCGCTGTCTATCGCGCCGCGATGGCACTCGCCTTCCCGTACATACTGCCCAGCCAATGGACAATGTGACGGGCAGCCGCGCGCCCGGCGCAGACGCGGCGGAAGTATTCGTCGTCGACCTGGCGGAGTTTTCGGGCCCGCTCGATCTCCTTCTCTCGCTCATCCGCGACGAGCAGATAGACATTTACGACATTCCGGTCGCGCGAGTGGCGGAACAGTTTCTCGCCCGCATCTCGACGCTGAAACTCGACGAGGCTGCGGATTATCTGGAGATGGCGGCTCGTCTCCTCCGCATCAAGGCGCAGATGCTGCTGCCACGCCGCGAGGGCGAGGACGCGTGGGAAGATCCGCGGGCGGAGCTCGTGCGCCGTCTGCTCGAATATCAACAGGTGCGTGAAGTGGTGGACC
This sequence comes from Gemmatimonadaceae bacterium, assembly GCA_046599115.1. Classification (GTDB taxonomy): domain Bacteria; phylum Gemmatimonadota; class Gemmatimonadetes; order Gemmatimonadales; family Gemmatimonadaceae; genus UBA4720. Next base: position 2,096 of record JBKJHG010000094.1, on the reverse strand, counting down.
TGCTCGAGAAGCTCAGCGAAGAGCGCCGGTCACGCTTCGCGCGCGCGTACCTCCCCAATCCCGTTCTTCCGCCGGTTCCCGGCGCGCTCAGCTTCTCACTCGCCGAGCTCCTCGGCGCTGTGGATCGCGTCATTCGCATCGCGCGAAAGCCGAACATTCACGAAATCATTCCGCGCGCTCTCGACGTTGACGGCGCCATCGGCGTCGTACGCGCAATTCTCGCGATGCGAGCGAGAGCCCAGTGGACGGACGTAGTGCCCAACAACGCAGAGCCGTGGCAGGTACTATCGGTTCTGCTCGCGCTCCTCGAGCTTGCAAAGCTCGGCGAGCTCCGCCTCGATCAACCGCGCGCATTCGCGCCCGTCGCAATCTCCCGTGATTCCACTAGCGAAGCTGCTTGAAGCGGCGCTCTTCGCGAGCGCTTCACCGATCTCCGCCGGCGACCTCAAGTCGCTGGCCGCGAACATAGACGAGCCGGGCGAGAACGTGGACGCCGCGCTCGCCGAGCTGCGCGACCACTACGAGCAGGAGGGACACGGAGTCGAGCTGCTCGAGGTCGCCGGCGGTTGGCAGATTCTTACCCGACCGGAATACACCGAGGCGATCGAGCGCGCGCAGCTTGCCGCGCGTCCGTCGCGACTTTCAGCTGCGGCACTCGAGTCGCTCGCCATCATCGCTTACCGCCAGCCGATCGGACGCGCCGAGATCGGGGAGATTCGCGGAGTAAACGCGGGAGCGATTCTGAAATCTCTCCACGAGCGCGGGTTGATCGATGTCACCGGACGTGGTGAAGGTATGGGGCGGCCGCTGATGTACGGCACTACGCCGACCTTTCTCGAGCAGCTTGCTCTCCGCCATCTCGAGGAGCTCCCGCGCGCTGACGAGCTCGCAATCGCGCTGCGCACGCCGCGTCCGGCATCCCAGATCGGAAGCGAATCGCAGGAAGAGACACAGGCAGCAGGCTGATGGCGGAGGCGATGCGAATCCAGCGCGCCCTCGCGAGGGCCGGCGTCGCGTCCCGCAGAAAAGCGGAAGAGCTTGTCACGGCAGGGCGCGTGCGCGTGAACGGCGCTGTCGCCACGACAGGACAGACCGTGGAGCCTGGAAGGGACGAAATCATCGTTGACGGCAAGAAGATCTCGCTCCCCGCGCTCCATACCTGGGTCGTTCTCAACAAGCCGCCTGGAGTGATGACGACCGCGTCAGACCCGCAAGGGAGGCGCACTGTCTTCGATTTGGTGCCGCCAAAGCTGGGACTGACCTACGTCGGGCGCCTCGACTATATGACCGAAGGCCTGCTCCTCCTCACGACCGACGGCGAAGCGGCCCACAAATTGACTCATCCGAGCCACGAGATCGAACGGACATACGTCGCAACGGTGCGCGGGAACGCCGCCGAAGCGGCTCGTGAGGCCCGCGGCGGTGTAGAGCTAGAAGATGGAATCGTTCGGCCGCTGGCGATCTCGGCGCTGAAGCTCACCCGTGGGCTGTGGGATCTGGAGATCACGCTGGCCGAGGGAAGAACGCGCGAGGTGCGGCGGATGTGCGAGGCGCTGGGTCTGGAGATCGAGCGGCTCACGCGGACGCAATTCGGGCCGGTAAAGCTTGGAATGCTGCCGAGCGGGAAATCGCGTTCGCTGTCGGTGAAGGAGCGGGATCTGCTCGACGCTCTGACTCACGGGGCGGCAAAGCGCGAAGGGAAGCCGCAACGCGACGACAAAGACGAGAAGCCGATGAAGAGCGACAAACCAAAACGGGACGGAGGGGAAGCGAGACGTGCCACAACAAAACGCAAACGCAGCTGACGCGACTGTCGTACAGGAAGTAGTCGCCGAGGTAGGCAAGCGGATCGTAGGACAGCACTACATGATCGAGCGGCTGATGATCAGCATCCTTACCGGCGGACACGTGCTGCTCGAAGGCGTTCCGGGACTGGCGAAGACGCTGACGGTGAGCACGCTTGCCGAGACGATCAGCACGTCGTTTCAGCGGATCCAGTTCACGCCCGATCTGCTCCCGGCTGACATTCTCGGCACGCAGATATACGAGCAGCACACCGGCAACTTCGCAGTGAAGAAGGGGCCGATCTTCGCGAA
>JBKJHG010000039.1:0-2739 GCA_046599115.1 Gemmatimonadaceae bacterium | reverse complement strand
CAATCGGGACGGCGGGATTTGAACCCGCGACCCCCTGAACCCCATTCAGGTGCGCTACCGGGCTGCGCTACGTCCCGTCCGCAGTGTTTCGCGGGCGAGCGCGAAATCTAGTCGCAGCGCCGCCGCCGCGCATCCGTCTCAGCCGTTGATCACCCTGCCGACGTAGAAATCGCCGAAATCCGCATACTTCGCGCTCACTTCGTCAAACCGCATCTCCGTCACTAGCTTCTTAAAGTCGAGCGGATCGGCGGCGAAAAGTGTCACCCCCCACTCCCACGCGTCGAGCCCGATCGCGCCGGAGATGATCTGCTGAATCCTCCCCGCATACTTTCGCCCAGTCATCCCGTGCGCGCCCATCAACCGGCTCCGCTCCTCGAGCGTCAGCGTGTACCAGTTCTGCCCCGCGTCGCGCCGCTTCGACATCGGATAGAAGCACACATACGGCATCGCCGACGGGCGCTCCGGATACAGCCGCTTCCGCACGTGCGCACTCTCCAACTGCTCCCTCGAACGCTCGGCGAGCGCCATCAGATAACCTTCGTCACCAATTTTCCCGCCGCGCGCCGCCACGTCCTTGGCGAGATCGGCGGTGATGTGATACAGACCTGCTTCCGTCACGCTCAAGAATGAGTACGCGAGCACCGCATCCGAGGGAACGATCACTCTCGCTGCTTCCTGCACCGCGCCGATTTCATCCAGCGTCCGGCGAAAGTGAATCAGCATCAGATCCGCCGATGATCCGATCAGCTTGACCGCAACGCTCCATCCTTCCGGGACGCCTTGCGGAAGCGCCCGCGCGAATTGTTCGGCGGATTGTATTCTGTCGCCGCGAAGCTGGAATATCTGATGAAGCGCATACCAGCCTTCGAGTGTTTCCGGCGGGTGCGCCAGCGGGGTGTCGTTTGCCATTGTCTGTAACCGAAAGCTAAGAGAGCGGGTCAGCGAATCGCCAGCATCTCCCGCTTCGCCGCTAGCTTTTCCGTCAGATTCTGAACGGCTCTCTCCGTCGCCTCGCCGATCGCCGACTCCTTGAAGTTCCTGTTTTCTCCGTTCGCCCCGCCGCCGCCGTGCGAGCCGAGTCCCATCAAGGAGATTCCGCCGCCCTTGTTGGAAACGCCCTCGCCATCGAATGAAGCGATGATCTCTCCGGTGGCGACGTCGATCACTCGCGCGGTGAGCGTAACCTCGGTGCGATGCCGCTTCAAGCTGAGCATTCCGAAAGTCGCGACGCTGGTCACGAATCCGCCGACCTGATGCTCCTCGAAGCCGAACTTCGTCACCGAGCCCGTCACCATATACCGGGCCCCGATAACCGCAGCGTGATCTGACGGGGTCGCCGTCGTTATCGCGCCGGTAGACACGATTCCCTGCTCCCGCGCCGTCGCCTCGAGCTGCTTTCGCTCGAGCAGCCGGAACTCACCGGTGTTGAGCAGCTTTTCGACGAGCAAGTCCGCGATCCCCGCTCCCAGCTCTGCCGGATCGTAGTGGGCATTGTCGCTTTCACCGCGCATCGCGGCGAGAAACGCCGAGAAGCCGTGCTTGTCCTTCACCTTCGCGGCGACCGTTCCCGATTCAAAATTCATCACCACAAGCGAGGGGCGCTGATCCGCCGATGCGCGATTGAGTGGCTGCGAGACAGCTACGGCCGGAGCCCCGGAGGCAGTGTCGGCGGGATACTGTGCAAACGCGGGCGTTGAAACGATGGCGAAGATGAGAGCGCCAAGAACTACCGATGAGCCGGATGCCGAGTTTCTCATTATAGGAGCGGATTCCGCCGCGGGTTGAAGGTCCGGCTGCATTGGCGCAGCCGCACGGTCAGAGTATCGCCGCCTCCCGGGGGCCCAAATACGTCTAGTTACGTAGTCACGGCGTAGGGCCGCATTTCATAACCCGCTTGGCAGCCTGGCACCACGCCCGGAGCTGGTCCCCATCCGCGGTCTCCCACCCTTCTGGTACGGGCGCGAGCCGCCGCTTCTCCGTTTCGTGCTCGAAGCAAAGCCACCCATTCGAAAAAATTGCGGCGACCCCCACACGGCGGTGGTTGAACCGGCGTCTGTCGGTCGAGATCCGGCGCTCGGGAGCGTGGGGCCGGAACTCGGCGCGCCGTTCCGCGAGCACGCGCCGCTCCGTCTGACGCCGCTCGGCGGCATTCGGGAAGACGAGCCAGACCTCCCACCGCTCGCCCTGCGAACCGGTGAAAGTCTTGTAGTTCATCGCGCCACGCCGCAGGGTCGTTCCATAGCGTCCTAAAATGCAGGACTGAGGCCACTTAGCCTCAAACAAACGTATAAATCATCCCCTTGTTTAAGGCTCGAATATTTGTGATAATTCCCCTGTCGCATTCCTGGGCCAAGCACATTTTTTAGGCGGGTGCGATTGCCGCCGAGTTTGACTTCGCCCGGACCGGAACGTATCCTCACACCAATGCTGACCGCCACGCACACCACCACTTACTACTGCTACCGCTACGTGCCCCGCATAACGGGTCGTGGAGGTAGGCGTCTGCGCGTGTAAGCTAGAGCGAACGACAGACTATCTCGCGGCCCGTGGATTTTCCACGGGCCTTTTTTGTTTTCCCGATCAGGAGCAACAGATGACAACTTCCCCGTCAACAGCTGAGAATCTCCGGGAGCTTCCCGCTTTCATCGAGCAGTGTTACGCCGACTATGACGTGGAGTCGCACGCGGTGTGGCGGACGCTGTACGATCGGCGAATGGACAGCCTCCGTAAGACCGGGAG
>JBKJHG010000025.1:0-5072 GCA_046599115.1 Gemmatimonadaceae bacterium | reverse complement strand
TACGACAATTGTTCAGCTCGGGTTTGTCGCCGGTACGGGGGTGTCGGCGCTGCTCAACCTCGCCGACATCATCCCCTCGCGATTCCTGTTTGCCATCGCTGCGGCACTCGGCGCGATTGTCAACGCCGCGGTGCTCCGCGCGGGAGGATTCGAGAGTGCCCTCGTTCTGCGTTTCTTCACCGGCTTTTTTCTCGCTGGTGTCTATCCTCCGGCGATGAAGATGGGCGCGACGTGGTTTCAGAAGCAGCGCGGCCTTGCGATCGGCACGATCGTCGGCGCGCTCACCGTCGGCAAGGCGACTCCGTATCTCATCCACGCCTTTCCATCCGCCGGCGCTTCACCGGTGTTGCTCACCGCATCTTCTGGCGCGCTCGTCGCCGCGATTCTCGTCGGCGCATTCTTCCGCGAGGGACCGCACAGTTTCGCCCCGCGGCCATTTTCCTGGTCGCTCGTCGGGGTGGTGGTTCGCGTGCGGGCGTGGCGTCTCTCCACTGCCAGTTATCTCGGGCATATGTTCGAGCTGTACGCGTTCTGGGCGTGGATCCCGACCTCTCTGGCGACCGCTGCGGCCGGTCGCTCGCTCCCCGTTCCCATTTCGGCGATCGCTTTTGTCACGATCGCGATCGGCGGCGCGGGATGCGTGTGGGGCGGGCTTTACGCCGACCGATACGGTCGTGAGCGGCTGGTCACGCTATCGCTGGTCGTGAGCGGGAGCTGCTGCCTGCTGAGCGCGTTGATCGGATTGCATTTGCTGCCGCTCGTCGCTCTCGCGCTCGTCTGGGGATTTTTCGTAATAGCCGACAGCGCCCAGTTCAGCGCGCTCGTGACCGAATCGGTTCCTCCCCACGCTGTCGGCACCGCGCTCACGCTCCAAACTTCGCTCGGATTCTTGCTCACGATGCTTCCGATGCAGCTCGTGCCGGCTATCGCGCACCACTTTGGATGGAGATGGGCTTTCGTCATACTTTCGATGGGGCCAGCCGCCGGGATCGCAGCAATCCGTCGGTTGCGGTCCCCCCGCAATGAGCGACCTTTGACTTGAAGCAACCCCCACCGAAAAAATGCCGAGGCCGCTGATGTGGAGCGAGTTCAAGTCCTTCCTGATAAAACAGAACGTCTTTTCGCTCGCGATCGCGTTCGTCATCGGCGCTGCGCTGACCGCCCTCGTCAAGGCGCTTGTTGACGATTTCATAATGCCGATCGTCGGCGCGGCGCTGCCCTCCGGGGATTGGCAGAAGGCGACGTGGACCCTCGGCTCGATCAAGTTCGGCGTTGGAGATTTTCTAGCGGTCCTGATCAATTTCTTCATCATTGGATTCGTCGCGTGGCGGATTTCCAAAGCGCTCATTCGCCCACCGGAAGATCCGTCGTCGGGAATGCTCAATTGTCGGTACTGCCGGATGAAGATCGATCACAGCGCGACGAGATGCCCATACTGCACCAGCGAACTCGCCGGATAGGTGATGCCAGATCCGAGGGGTCTGACAGTTGACGAAACGAGGTGAGCGGCGCGCTCCGACGCGCGTGGATCGCCGTGTTGTCGACGGGGGCGGGCCGGATTCGACCTTTGCTCCGGCCGAAATTTACGTCATTGAAGATGATGTGGAGCTGGCCACGTTCATCTCCTTCGCGCTGGAATCGGCCGGAACTAAAGTCACCGTTTTTCACAATGGAGTCGACGCACTGAAGACTCTCGCGGCGTTGCCGGCGCGTGACAGGAGGCGGCTCGTTCTCCTCTCCGTCGACATCGGTGGAATCGACGGCCACACGGTCCACGAGCGGTTGGTGGAGCTGAGGCCCGCTGCGTTCCTGTTCGCCTTTATGAGCGTCCGAGGGGGGGAGGCAGATCAAATTCGTGCGCTTCGCGCGGGCGCAATCGACTATCTCGTGAAGCCGGTCAGTATGCAGATTCTGATCGAAAAGGTTGCTGTTTGGCGGAACCTGATCGAGAACGAGCAGTGACGCGCCTGATCATCCTTTCGGCGCTAGCGATCATTCAGGGGATATTCGTAGTCGGAACACTGTTTCTCCTGCTCGTTACGCGTTATCGCGGAAGACGCGGAAGGGCCCAGGACGAACGGGCGGCCACGCTGTTGTCGGGACCGCTGGCAGGTCTGATGTTGGGTGAAGACAACGGGCAGAGACTCGCAGATGCGCTCTGTTTGTTGGACGCGCACGTTGCCGCGCGTCATCTCGCCGGTATCGGCGGATCACGGCTCTCCGTCGAGCAGCTCCGGAATCTGGCGGCGCTTGTGCGACCTGCTCCCTGGGTAGAGCAGATCCTCGCCCGCGGCAAGTCGTCGCGTTGGTGGGAGCGGATGGAGGCGGCCAGGCTGCTCTCAATGGTCGGCGGGAAGGGCGACGAGCAACTTCTGACGTGTTTGGTCACCGATCCGAACCCCGCGGTAGCGAGTGCCGCGACCGCGGCGATCGCCGCCGGCGCGGACGCCGCGCTGGTCGCCGCTATGGTGAAGGATCTCCCGAACCGGCCGCAGGCCGTCAGGCTCCAGCAATCGATCGCGCTAAGACTCCACTCGACCCTTGCGACAGAGATCGTCGTGCCTCTGCTCCGGCTTCCCGGCGCGAGCAGCACCGCGCTGCGTGCGTGGATGCAGCTCGCCGAGACGTTGAACACGCCCGAAGCGCTCTTCGCAGTAATTCCACTGGCGTCTCATCCGAATGCCGAAGTGAGGACGAGCGCCGCACGCGCGCTTCGCTCGTGCTTTTTCCCCGAGGCGGTCGAAGCTGTCATCCGTCTCCTTGTCGACGAGGACTGGCGGGTTCGAGAAGCGGCCGCGCGCGCAGTGGGATCCCTCAACGCCGTCCGCGCCGTACCGCAGCTCGCCGAGGCACTCCGCGATCCATCGTGGTGGGTTCGGTTCCGCTCCGCTCTCGCACTCGCCGATCTCGACGAAAAAGGGGTGGCGGCACTCGAGTCCGCGCGCGGTTCCGACGACGAGTACGCGCGGGACATTGCTACGCTGGTGTGCGGGCTCTCGATGGGATCCCGACTCGAGCTCACCTCCGCGTGATCGACCTGGCCCACGTTCGAGCCTGGGTCGCGGTGCTGCTCAACATCGCCGACCACACGATCCTTTTCTACCTCCTCGTTCTCAATTCCTTTTACGCGCTTCTGCTCCTGCTCTCGATACCTGAGCTAATGGAGAATTTCCGCATCGCGGGTGATGAGAACCTTCGCTTGCTTCGCGGTGTGGACGTCGTCCCTCCGATATCCGTCCTCGTACCGGCATTCAACGAAGAGTCGAGCATAGTCACCAGCGTGCTTTCGTTCCTGTCCCTCGAATACCCGCGTCACGAGGTAATCGTCGTCAACGACGGGTCGACCGACGGCACGTTGAATGCACTGATAAATGCGTACGAGCTCTATGAGGTTCCGCCAGCATATCCGAGCATCGTTCCCACCGCGCAGGTGCTCCGCTACTTCAGATCGAGACTTCATTCCAAATTGGCGTGTGTGGACAAGGCCCAAGGGGGGAAGGGCGACGCGTTGAACGCGGGATTGAACGCGGCCCGCTTTCCGTATGTGCTCGCAGTTGACGCTGACACGATCGTCGAGCGCGACGCGCTGCTTCGCCTCGCTCGCCCATTTCTGATCGGAGCCCCCGTCGCGGCGGTCGGCGGCACGATCCGCGTAGCCAACGCTTCGGGCATCTTGCAGGGCCGCGTCATCGATCCGAAAGTTGACTCGCGCTGGCTCCCCGGCGTTCAAACGGTCGAATATCTCCGCTCTTTTCTTTTCGGCAGACTCGGCTGGAACCGGTTGGGGGGCAGCCTGATTATTTCCGGCGCCTTCGGACTATTCAAGCAGGAGCACCTGCACGCCATCGGCGGCTACAACAGCGGCAGCGTGACCGAGGATATGGATATGGTGGTCCGCCTGCACAAGTACCTGCGCGAGGAGGGCTCGAGAGACACCCTTCATTTCATTCCAGATCCGGTCGCGTGGACCGAAGTTCCGACAACGCTCCGCGTGCTCTCGCGGCAGCGTGAGCGGTGGCATCGGGGACTCATCGCCACGATGGTGAATCATCGGGACATGCTTTTCAACCCGCGTTATGGACGCGCTGGACTCGTCGCCTATCCGTTCTTCTTCTTCGGTGAAATGCTCGCTCCGCTGATCGAGATGGGAGGGTACATCACCGTGGTTCTCGGTCTTGTATTCGGATTGGTGGACATTCCATTCGCGATTCTGTTTCTGGTCGTAGCTCTCAGCTACGGTTTGCTGCTTTCGTTCTGGTCGGTGGTTCTCGAGGAGGTCAGCTTTCGGCGCTACACGCACCCCGGCGACTTCTTCCGGCTGCTTTGGTTTGCTTTCGCCGAGGCCTTCGGCTTCAGGCAGCTTACCCTGTGGTATCGCGTCGTCGCCTTCTGGAAGTACTTCCGGCGCGAGAAGCATTGGGGCGTGATGGACCGGGAAGGGTTCGCCTCGGCCGGCAAGTCCCGGGACGCCACGTCGGCTGCCGTGCGGTAGTATTAGAGATGTTAACAGCGAAACTCCGGTCCAAGCTGCGCATCTACGATTGCATCGCCGCCGTCGCGTGCTTCGTTCTCGCATCGAGTCTTTCCGCGCAGAAGACGGAAGTGGACGGGAAGGACTTGCTCCGACAATCTTCGGCGGCAATGGACTACACCTACGTCACTTTTCGCGGCGACATCGATCCCTGGCGCCTCGCTTCGCTCTCGCTGTCCCAGAGTAGCTCGCGCGGCTCGATCATCGGCAGGTTGAATTGGGCCAATCGCTTCTCCACTTCCGGCATCCAGCTGGAGGCGGACGCCTATCCGCGCATTAACAGCCGGATGTACGCGTATCTGAACGCGGGTTACAGCGCTTCCTCCATTTTCCCGGCGTGGCGCTTCGGAGGAGAGCTCTTTACGAGCCTCCCTGAGGCTTGGGAAGCGTCGATTGGATTTCGCCAGCTCAGATTCAGCGGGCCGCCGGTAACTCTGTTCACCGGCGCCGTCGGCAAGTACGTCGGCAACTACTGGATTTCCTTACGCCCGTACGTTCGGTTCACGCCGACTGGAACTTCGGCTTCGGCCGGGCTGACTAT
>JBKJHG010000161.1:0-4859 GCA_046599115.1 Gemmatimonadaceae bacterium | reverse complement strand
CTCGCGATCAACGCCATCGCGAGCATCTTTAATCCCGTTTGCGGATCGTGCAGCGACATAGCAGCGATCGCGAGCAGGAGCAGGAGCTGCGTGATAAGAACCCATCCGCGCCGCCGGCCGAGGAAAGGCGGGATGTACCGATCCATCAATGGCGCCCAGACGAATTTCAGCGAGTACGGAAGAGTGACGAGACTGAAAAAACCGATTGTGGCGAGATCCACGTGCGCGGTCGTCATCCACGCCTGAAGCGTCTTGCTCGTCAGATAGAACGGAAGCCCGGAGGAAAATCCGAGAAAGACCAGGACCGCCATCTTCGGCTGGCCGAAGATTTTCGCAGGAGATTGTCCGGACTCGTTCATAGCGCCACCCGGTTGGATTGTCAGAGCGATTTGAGCAGAACCCGCGCCGCCGCGCGCTGCATCGCCGCTTCACCACCCCACGCGCTGAGCACGGGAACATCGAGAGCAAGGGACTTTGCCAATCGCGGATGGCTGAAACTGACTACGACTACATCCCGTCCATTTTTCGAAGCGATTATTTCTCGCACGCGTTGCGCGGCCGTCTCCGAATAGCCGGGCCGACCCTTCCAGGCGCGGATGTCGCCGTAGAGCGCGATCACCGTCGTGCCGCTCCCATCGGCAGGATTGGCTTCGTCGGTTACAACCGTTGCGCCACCGTCACGCAGAGCGTTCACGAACGGATCGCGCGATGGAGGCGGATACGGGCCGCCGATGTCATCATCTACGACGATTACGCGGAGCGGCGCGCGCAGCGCCGGCAGCGGTTTCGCGATCGTGTGCACGGTGCGGTCAGCGAGCTGAATTGCCCATACGGAGTCGTCGTCGCGCGGATTCGGCGCCGGATTGGAATCGAGCGCCGCCCATTTCGCCCAATGCTCACGCCGCTCGAGAGATCCCTGGATTCGTTCTTCGTCGAGCTCACCACTCTCGATGGCTCGGGCCACCGCCGCGACTGAGGATGTGAGCTCATTCGGATAGAGCAGACAGTCGCACCCGGCCGCGAGCGCGCGGACAACAGCCGTGGATTCACCGCCGCCCAGCACTCCTTCCATAATGAGAGCGTCGGTGACGACGAGCCCGCGAAAACCGAGCTTGTCGCGCAGGAGATCGCGGAGGATGCGGGATGAGAGCGTGGCAGGAACGCCGCTGTCATCGAGCGCGGGAAAAGAAACGTGCGCCGTCATCACGGACGCGACGCCGGCAGCGATCGCGGCCCGAAACGGCACGAGGTCCGTGCGCTCCAGCTCGGCGAGCGACGCAGTCACCTTCGGAAGCTCGGCGTGAGAGTCCGTAGTCGTGCGGCCGTGCCCGGGGAAATGCTTTGCCGATGCGAGCGCCCGCTCGCCCTGACATCCCTCGATCCACGCTGTCGCATATCGCGCGACTTTCTCCGGATCGCCGCCGAATGAGCGGGTGCCGATGATCGGATTGTCGGGCTCGATGTCGAGATCGCAGTCGGGCGCGTACACCCAATTTATTCCCAGACTTCGTGCTTCGCGCGCGGTCACCGAGGCGGCACGGCGGATGTCGTCAATCGAATCGAGCGACGCCACCGCTGCGAGCGGAGGAAGCGCGGTCGCGCCCTGAAACTGCTGGCCCGCTCCGCGCTCGAGATCTGCGCCGACGAGAAGCCTGCTCTTGGAATTCGAATGCAGATGATTGGTGAGCTGAGCAACCTTCTCAGCGGGCCCGCCGAAAAGTATGAAGCCGCCGACGCCAATCTCGAGTGCGGCGTCTATCGCCTCACGCTGGGATTCGAATCCGTGCTGAGCGTCCCACCTGATGGCGGGATAGAACAGCGCGGCGGGGTTGGTCACGACGGGGTGAGCTTGCCGAGGATCCTCGGGCCGCTCGCTCCGGTGGCGGCGGGAACGTTGGCAGTGCGTTTTAGCATATGAAGATATCCAAGCAATGCAAAGGCCACTGCCTCCTTGGCTTCGCCGTCAAAGAAGACGTCCTCGAACTTTTTGACCTTGATCGGCGCAACAGCTTTTTCGATTGCAGCGTAGAGGGCAGGGTTTTTCGCGCCCCCGCCGGAAAGGAGAACTTCGCGCACCGGCTCGGTGAGGAAGCGACGATACGCGTCGGCGATGCTCGTGGCAGTGAGATGAACCGCAGTCGCGATGATGTCCTCGTCCGTCGCACCCTTCGCGCGGCAGCGCTCGATGAGTGAGGCGATGTAGGACGGACTGAACAGCTCGCGTCCGGTGGATTTTGGCGGCGGGGCGCTGAAGTAAGGATCGGCGAGCAGCTCGGCGACTATAGTTTCGTCCGCGGTTCCCGCGGCGGCGAGCTTGCCATCGAGATCGTACTGCATTTCGGGGCGAAGCGCACGCGTGACACCATCTATCACCGCAACGCCGGGCCCGGTGTCGAATGCGCGAACGCCATCGAGTCCGCCACCCGGCGGAACGATAGTGACGTTGCCGATGCCGCCGAGGTTTTGAAGACAGCGCCAATTGGAGGGAGAAAAGAAGAGCAGCGCGTCGGCGATAGGAACGAGGGGCGCCCCCTGCCCTCCCGCAGCGACATCGCGAACGCGGAAATCACTGACGACGTCGAATCCCGTTTTCTCGGCGATGACCGCTGCTTCTCCCCACTGCCAGGTCGAATGCCCGGGCTCGTGCCAAATAGTCTGCCCGTGAGACGCGACGGCAAGAACATCATCGCGAGCGACGCCGGATTTCTCGAGTACCGCGGTGGCGGCAGCGGCGAGCCATTCACCGAGGTCGAAATTGAGACGACAGTATTCTGCCGGCATTGACCCGGTCATCGAGGCGGCGAGCCGGGCGCGCTGCGCGGGGTTGAATGGCAGCGACGTGTAGGCAATGAGCTCGACGTCGATACCGCCGCCTGTCGAGGTCGTGAAGCGTGCCGCCGCGGCGCTGATCCCGTCGAGCGAGGTACCCGACATCAGGCCGATCACGACGTTTTTCATCTCAGGGAGCGATCACTGGTGGCGGCGCGTCCGGGATGATGCGACGAATGACGCCGCCGTTCTCGGCGAGCAGGCGCTCCGCTTCGTAGCGGGAGACGCCCTTCTTCTGCATCACGATCGCCGTCTTCACGCTCTTTCCCGCGCGCTCGAGAAGTGACGACGCTTCTTCGCGTGTCACTCCGCACACTTCTACGACAATGCGTTGACTGCGATCTACCAGTTTGTTGTTCGTCGCGCGGAGATCCACCATCAGATTCCCGTAAGTCTTTCCAAGTAGGATCATGGCGCCGGTCGTGATTGTATTGAGCACCAGCTTCGTAGCGGTACCGGCTTTCATCCGAGTAGAGCCGGTGACGGCCTCAGGACCGACGATGGGAACGATCGCGACGGTCACCTTTGCGAGAAGCGCGGCCGGGGGCGGTGAGCACGCGACGATACAGGTGCTCGCGCCGAGTGCGGCGGCGCGCTCCAACGCGGCACCGACGTACGGAGTTGTGCCCGACGCGGCGATCCCGATTACGAAGTCATTCTTGCCCACAGAGTGAGCGTCCATTTCCTTGGCGCCGTTCTCGATGATATCTTCTGCCCCTTCCTGAGCTCTCGTCAGCGCGGGCAAGCCACCGGCGATGATTCCCTGCACCATCTCAGGATCGCTTCCGAAAGTCGGAGGGCATTCGCTTGCGTCGAGGACTCCCAGACGCCCGGAAGTACCCGCACCGACGTAGAAGAGGCGTCCGCCGGAGCGGAACGTACGCTCGGCGATCTCGACGGCGCGCGCAATGTGCTCGCGCTGGGACGCAACCGCGGCGGGAACACTGCTATCTTCAGCGTTTATGAGATCAACGATCTCGAGGGAAGTTGCGAGATCTATGGAAGCGGTACGCGGATTGCGCCGCTCCGTCTCACGCGGGTCCAGCATCATTATGACTCAGCTCGATGGGACACGCAGACAAGTTACCGGCCGCCGCTCACGTCGCAAGACAATCTCTGGAGAGATAATGAGAAGTTTTCTGATATCGACTGTGCTCACGATCGTCGCCGCGTCGAGCGCGAAAGCGCAGTACTCGAGTTTTCCGCGGACCACCGAACCCACGGTTTGGATAAGCGGCGGCGTTGGCGCGTTCAACGGCCAGGGCGTGCACGACGGAAGCACGAACAGCGCGTGGGATTTCGGCCAGAAGACGAGCTGGCAGTATCGCGCGACGATCGAGAAGGCGATTCAGAATCAGTCGTCTATCGGACTTGTCGCAACGTACGTGCAAGTTCCATTCACGTATTCTTCGACCCTCGTCAACCCGGCGAACAACTGCGGCCAATGCGCCGCCCACCTCGACATGATCGGCTTGATGGGCCAGTTCCACGCCGGCGGCGGTACGGGCTTCCATCAGGTCCTCGAGATTGCGCTCGGTGCAACCGCGTACAGGAATCTCAAGCGGGACTCAGATGGCACCGCGCTCGCGCCCGTTGGCGGGAACATTGACGGCAGCTTTGCGCTCGGCTACGGATTCGGGTACGGGTTTTCCTCGAACAGCGAGGTGACGCTGACGCAGGATTACGGACTCATTCTTCACGAAAACACCGGCCTCGCGTCGGGTACGAGCAACACCAACAGGGTGCGCTCCATCAGGATGGCTCTGCGCTATGGCTTCGGCGCGCAGCGGCCGGGAATCCGCCGCCGCTAGAGGCCGCAACGCCCGCCCGATCTTCATCGTAGTTTTTGCAGGATGAAAATCAAGCACAGTATTGGAATTGCGCTCGCTGGCCTTGCGCTCTCCGCGTGCGCGCCGTCTGCGCCGCGCGGAACTGGAGCGGCCGCCGACCCGGTCATTCCAGCGCGCGTTGCCGCGATCTTTCCTCACGGCTGGAAGTATCCGGCGGGAAAATCGGCGCCATCGTTCGAC
>JBKJHG010000194.1:0-4362 GCA_046599115.1 Gemmatimonadaceae bacterium | reverse complement strand
GCCGACGAGCTCGAGCCCTCGGGAGGTGCCGAGCTCGCGGCGGAACTCGGTGCCGCCTCGGCCGACCATCTGGCGGCGATTTCGGATGAAGGTGTGCGCGCCCTTGCTGCCTCGGGCACGGTCGCCACGATCCTCCCCGGCACGATGCTCTTCCTCGGTAAATCAAAAAACGCCCCCGCGCGCGCGCTGATCGAAGCCGGAGCGGCCGTCGCGCTGGCGACGGATTTTAATCCTGGCACGTCGCCGACGCCGAATCTTCCGCTGATGATGACACTCGGCGTCAGCGTCCTTCGGATGACAGCAGCGGAAGCGATGATCGCCGTAACGGCCAACGGAGCCGCGGCGCTCGGACTCGCTGCCGAGACGGGCCAAATCGCGCCCGGATTTTCCGCCGATCTTTCGCTCTTTGCGATAGACGATTGGCGGGAGCTCGCGTATTGGTACGGCGACCGGCGCTGCATCGGAACGTGGTGCCGCGGCGAGCCTTGTCACCCTCTGGAGCGGGGACTAAGTTGAGACTCCCCGCGCTACCACGGCGCGCGCGGGCAAATTCCTTCCTCGCCCGGCAGTGTCTTGATGTCCAACGCAGACAAGCTTAAGCGCAAAGCCGCCGAGTTCGAGCAGAAGAAACAGTACGATAGGGCTCTCGAGCTCTACGTGCAGGTGCTCGATAAGGACGATGGCACCGCGGAAGAGCGGGACGTTCCGCTCTACAATCGCGTCGGCGATCTGCATCTGCGCCTCGGCAATACCGAGAAGGCGGTGACTTATTACGAGAAGGCCGTCGATCTGTATTCCGACGGCGGCTATCTCAACAACGCCATCGCGCTCTGCAACAAGATTCTGCGCCACACACCTGGGCGTAATTCGATCTACTACAAGCTGGGGAAGATCAGCGCCAAGAAGGGATTCAACAGCGACGCGAAGCAGAACTTCCTCGAGTACGCAGACAGGATGCAGAAGCAGGGGAAGATGGACGAGGCGTTCCGCGCGCTGGAGGAGTTCGCCGATCTCTGCCCCGGTCAGGATGACATCCGTCTGCTCCTCGCCGATCAGCTTTCACGCGCAGGGAAGAAGGACGAAGCGATCGCGCAGCTCCAGATTCTTCACGAGGCGCTCGACGCAGAAGGCAGATCCGGCGAAGCGGCAGCAACGCTGGAGCGGATGCAGGCGCTCGACCCGTCGGTCACTCCGCACCACACGCTGACGCCGCGCTCCCGCAAGACCGGCGGCCTGGTGTTCCTCGATCTTGACGACGCGCCGGGTCCGGAGTCGCCACTGGTTGAAGGCCTCGAGCCGACGGTGATGGACACGCCCGAGTCCGCCGCAGTCGAAGCGTCCGATCCCGCCCCCGAAGTCGCCGGTCTCGAGCCGACGTCGATCGACGATTCCGTCTCCACCACGCGCGTGGACTCTGCTGTCGCCGACGCGCAGCCGGACGACTCGTACATCAATCTCGCCGATTGGCTCGCCGAGGACGATGGAGAGAAGTCAACGCGAATGGTCGCCTCCGACGAGCGCCGCGCCGTCGAAGGCCAGGCCGACTTCGAGCAGATGCTGGCGAAGTTCAAGCGGGGTGTGGCCGCCAACGTGGACGATGAGGACGCTGAAAGCCATTACGACCTCGGCGTCGCGTATCGCGAGATGGGTCTGGTTGATGAAGCCATCTCGGAGTTTCAGACCGCGCTGCGGGGAACTGCCCACCGGATTCGCGCCTACGAGTCGCTTGGCCAGTGCTTCATAGACAAATCGGATTTCAGCGTCGCCAAAAACGTGCTCACCCGAGCGCTCGAGGAGCCCGGCGCCGAAGACAATCAGCTCGTCGGGGTTCTTTATCTCCTTGGCTCCGCGTCGGAGAGTCTCGAGCGCTGGGCGGAAGCCTCAGCCTACTATCAGCGTGTCGTCGCCGTGGACATCGATTTCCGCGACGTCACCCAACGCATCGTTGCCGTCGGACGGAGCGGCAAGTGATGAGCAACACGAGCACCCTGGAAGTGAAAGCAACCCTCGCCGAAATCCAGGCGCCGGTACGGCGGCGGCTCGACGAAGTGTCAGCCGAGATGGGGCGCATCGTTTCGAGTGATTTGCCGCTCGTCGGGCAGGTGAGCACGCACCTCCTTGCGATGCGCGGCAAACTATTTCGGCCGACGCTGATGCTTCTCTCGAGCGGAGTGACGGGCGGGGAGCCGGAACTGGCGGTTCCTCTCGCCGCGTGCCTCGAGCTCATTCACCTCGCCACGCTGGTGCACGACGACGCGGTGGATCACTCGGCGCTGCGCCGCGGAATGGCGACCGTCAACAGTCTCTTCAGCCACCAGATCTCGGTGATAATGGGAGACTTCCTGTACTCGACGGCGCTGACGCGCCTCGTCTCGCTCGGAAATCTCGAGGCGCTTCACGCGCTGACGCGCGCTTCGACGGAGATGACGCTGGGCGAGATGCGGCAGCTCGCGGTAACGGCGCCGCTCGCGTTCACCGAAGAAGAGTACTACGCGCTCATCCGCTCCAAGACGGCGTCGCTGATGCGGGCAGCCTGCGAGATCGGCGCCCTCGTCGGAGCAAAGGAGCACGCCGAGGCGCTCGGCGCCTACGGCGAGAATCTGGGGATGGCGTTCCAGATCACCGACGATCTCATCGATTACATCGAGGCCAAGGAAACGACGGGGAAACCCGCCGGCCTCGATCTCCACGAGCACAAGGTGACGCTGCCGCTCATTTTCGCGCTGCGGCAGGCGTCGGCGTCCGACCGCGCCGCGATCGAAAAGGTATTTGCGGCGGACGATCCCGCTGCTGCAGATATCGCGAGGGTCGTCGCCATCGTCGGCGAGAGCGGCGGGTTCGACTATGCCCGCGAACGGGGTGAGATTTACGCCTCGCGCGCCCGGGAAGCGGCGGCCGGATTGCCGGCCACCGTAGCGCGGACGGCGCTCGAAGCATCAATTTCCTATGTAATGGATAGACATTCCTGATGCCGCCACGCGGAGCTTCGCGCCACGGGGCGCTCTTTCACTCGCTCACTCTCGCCGGCGGCTTCATCGCGGGGGGAGTGCTCACGCAGGTCGCTCGAAAGTTTTTGCCACCCGGATCGGCGAAGGAATTCTTCACCACTGGTGTAACACCCTCTATCGGACCACTGCCGCTTGATCTTGTTATCCTCAAGTTCGCGCTGGGACCGATCGCACTCGACGTCTCACTTCTGAGCCTGCTTGGAGTGCTCGTCGCCTACCTTATCGCACGTTCGCTCTTTTAGGAGACTATATGTTCGGAAATCTTGGCATCGGCGAGCTGTTGATCATAATGATCGTAATCCTGCTTCTATTCGGAGCGAAGCGGATTCCGGAGATCGCCGGCTCTATGGGGAAGGGAATCAAGGAATTCAAGAAGAACATCAACGAAGCGACGCGCGAAATCACTTCCGAGGGCGAGCCGGGACAGGCGCCGCGGCTGACCTCGACCGAGCTCGATGTGCGCCGCGCCGAAGAAGAGCGCGACCGCGTCGAGCCGAAACGGCTTTACTGAGCGGTACGCCGCGTCGCGGCTTCGATCTGCTTCCGCCGGTCGGTGACTTTGGCCGTCTGGCGGAGGTTGTCGAGGAAAGTCCGCACACGCTCCTGACGCATCGAATTGATCTCGGTAGCGCGCTGAACTGATTTCTGCGCTTCCCACGCGGAGCTGTCGGCTGGAGTACGACGATCAACACGCTCGACGACTACCGCGCCCACCGACTTGATCGGCTCGCTCACCGCGCCAATAGGTAGCGCGAACGCCGCTCCGATTACTTCCGGCAGGCCGCCCAGGGCAGGATCGCCCGTCACACGAGTAAACGCGCCGGTTTGGTTCATCGGAATGTTCGTCAGCTTCGAGGCAGCCTCGAGGGATCCAGCCGCCGCGAGCTTGGCGAAGTTGCGCGCCTGCGTGCCCAGCTTGTCGAGCTTCTTGTCTCTCAGGAGCCGGGTGCGGATATCGTCCTTTGCCTGCTCGATCGGAGTGGTACCGGCCGGCTGCAGTGAGTCGAGGCGCGCCAGATAATAGCCGTCCTCGGCGTCGAACAGCTCGCTCGTCTCTCCCGGCTTCACTCCCTTGAACGACCACGGAGCGATACTGGGAATCATCTTGCCATTGACGGTCAGTGGATTCCCCTCCATCGCCCAGGCGTGAACGATCTGCAGCTTCAGCGTGCGCGCCGCCTCGTCGAGCTTCTGCGGCTGATCTATTGACGCTGCCATCCGCGAGAGCGAATCCGCTTTGCGGTCAGTCGCCGTCGCCTCCGCGTCGGTCTGGTCGATTTTGAGAAGAATGTGGCTGATCGTGAGATCGTCGCCCTTCCGTGCGTCAAGCTTGATCAGGTGATATCCGAACTGC
>JBKJHG010000015.1:0-5025 GCA_046599115.1 Gemmatimonadaceae bacterium | reverse complement strand
CTACGCCAGCTTGATCACCTACGTCTATGCGCTGCGGTATCACCCGTACGCAGTCGGCGCGCTCGCGAACAGCAGCAGCACGATCGCGACGACGACGGTGAGCGGGAGATTGTAAACGCCGAGGCGCGACGCGTGCACGGCGAGGGGAATCATCGCGGCAAGCGCGATTCCGGCGGGTTCGAACGCGCGCGTTCCTGTTTCCTTCGAGAAACGAAACAGCTCCCACGCGCCGAGCGCTGAGAGCACCGCCAGCATCGTGGCGAGAGCCCAGTCACCGAGATAGATGACCGCCACGCCGGCCGGCGCAGCGATTACTGCGAAGATGATTCGCCGTGTCAGCTCTGACACGCGATCAGACTTCCATTATTTCGGCTTCTTTCCCCTTCAGGAGCTCGTCGATCGTACCCATAAACTCGTCGTGCACCTTCTGCAGATCCTTCTCGGCGTGCTTGACATCGTCCTCGGAAACCTTGTCCAGCTTCTTCAGCTTGTCGCGTCCTTCGCTACGGGCGTGGCGGATGCCGATGCGGGCCTCTTCGGCGAGCTTGTGCACGACTTTCACCAGATCCCTGCGGCGCTCTTCGTTCAACGCCGGGAGCGGAACGCGGATCACGCCACCCTGCGTCATCGGGTTGAGGCCGAGGTCGCAATCGCGGAGTCCCTTCTCGATCGCCTGCACCAACCCCTTGTCCCACGGGGTGACGGTGAGAAGGCGCGGCTCGGGCGCGGCTACGCTCGCCACCTGGTTGATCGGCATCGACTGGCCGTACGCGTCGATGCGCACCGTATCCAGAAGGCTGGTTGTCGCCTTGCCGGTGCGGATGGAAGCGAGCTCGCGCTTCGAGCTCTCGAGCGACTTCTCCATCTGGGTGCGGCAATCCTTCACAATCTGCGGAATCGTAATCATTGGACGATTGTTCCCACTTTTTCGCCCTGGAGCGCGCGAGCGACTTCCCCGTGGCGTTGAATGTTGAGCACGATGATCGGGACTTTGTTTTCCTTGCACAGCGTGATGGCGGTCTGATCCATCACTCCCAGCTCCTGCGTCATCACGTCCTTGTAGCTGATCGAATCGAACTTAGTCGCGTGCGGATCGAGCTTCGGGTCGGCTGAATAGACGCCGTCCACGCTCGTCGCCTTGATGATGACGTCGGCCTGGATCTGAATCGCGCGCAGCGCCGCGGCGGTGTCAGTCGAGAAATACGGATTACCCGTTCCGGCGGCGAAGATCACGACGCGCTTCTTCTCGAAGTGGCGGATCGCTCTCCGCCTGATGAACGGCTCGGCGATCTCCTTCATTCCGATCGCCGTCATCACGCGAGTGTCCATCCCCGATTTTTCGAGCACGTCCTGTACGGCAAGGGCGTTGATGACGGTGCCGAGCATTCCCATATAGTCGGCGGCGACGCGATCCATTCCCATCTTCGAGAGCTGGGCGCCACGCACCATATTGCCCCCGCCGATGACGAGCCCGACCGAGACGCCCATCTCGACGATGTCCTTCACTTCGCCAGCCAGCCGCTGAATTACGTCGAAGTCAAAGCCGGACCGCTTCTCTCCGGCGAGAGCTTCGCCGGAGAGTTTAAGCAGTACGCGGGAATATTTCAGCTTGGCCAAGTGGGCCTCTTACTCCTCGCCCATCTGGTAGCGGACGAAGCGGCGGACCTGGATGTGCTCGCCGAGCTTTGCCGATGCTTCCTTGATCAAGTCGCCGACCGTCTTCTTCGGCTCGCGGACCCAACCCTGGTGCACGAGGGCGACATCCTTGTAGAACGACTCCACTTTTCCGGCGACTATCTTCTCGATCAGGTTTTCGGGCTTGCCGCTCTCGCGGACCTGCTGCTCGAAGATGGCGCGCTCGCGGTCAACCTTGTCCTGCGGAACGGAATCCTTGTCCACGCCAATAGGCGCCGCCGCGGCGATGTGCTCGGCGATGTACTTCACCAGCTGCTTGAAGTCGTCGGTGCGGGCGACGAAGTCCGTCTCGCAGTTCACCTCGACCATCACGCCGACCTTGCCGTTGTGGTGGATGTAGCTGGAGATAAGGCCTTCGCTCGTCTGCTTGCCGGCGCGCGTCTCGGCCTTGGCGATGCCCTTCGCGCGGAGGTAGTCGGCGGCCTTCTCCATCTCGCCGGCGTTTTCCTCAAGCGCCTTCTTGCATTCCATCATCCCCGCGCCGGTGCGGCGGCGGAGCTCGTTCACGTCTTTCGCTGCGATTGCGGTCTTCGTCATTTCTTTACCGCCGGTGTTGCCGGCGTCCTTTGTATTCGTGAAAACGCCGCCGGGTAAGTCTCCGGCGGCGTAAGAAAATTTAACCTTCCTGCTCGGGTTCGGCGGCAGGCTCTGGTTCGCCTTCCCCCTCGCCTTCGCCGCCGACCTTTAGCCGGGCAGCGATCGCCTCAGGCTTGGCTCGGCGTCGTCGTGGACGGCGTTTGCGCTTACGATCGCCTTCGCCCTCCGGTTCCGCGCCCCTGTCCGAGCTGTAGGTGTAGCTCTCCGTCTCTTCGACTTCCTCGCGCGCCGGAGCTTCGCGGCGGGCTTCAATGATCGCATCGGCGATCGCCTTGGTCATCAGCTCGACGGAGCGGATGGCGTCGTCGTTTCCGGCGATCGGAACGGTGATCAGATCCGGATCCGCGTTCGTGTCAACGAGAGCGATGAGAGGAATCTTGAGCTTGTTGGCTTCAGCGACCGCGATGCGCTCCTTCTTCGAATCGACGACGAACATCAGTCCCGGCAGGCGGGTGAGATTCTTGATGCCCGACAGATTCTTGGAGAGCTTGTCGCGTTGACGCGACATCATCAGCTGCTCTTTCTTGGTGTAGTTCTCGAAATCGCCGCCGGCTTCGCTGCCCGCCTCGAGGTCCTTCAGCTTCCGGACCTGCTTCTTGACCGTCTGGAAGTTGGTGAGGAGACCGCCGAGCCAGCGCTCGGTGACGTACATCGCGCCGCAGCGCTCCGCTTCGTCCTTGACGATGTTCACGAGCTGCCGCTTGGTGCAGACGAACAGAACGTTGTCGCCGCGGAGAATCACTTCTCTCGCCAGCTTCTGCGCCAGCTCGAGCTGGCGAAGCGTCTTCTGCAGATCGATGATGTGAATCCCGTTCCGCTCGGCGAAGATGAACCGGCGCATTTTGGGATTCCAGCGACGCGTCTGGTGTCCGAAGTGGACACCGGCTTCGAGCAGCTGATCCAGATTGGGTTGAGCCATTAAGTGATGATCTCTCGGTTTTAGCGCTTGGAGAACTGGAACTTCTTTCGTGCTTTCGGACGGCCGGGCTTCTTGCGCTCGACAGCGCGAGCGTCGCGCGTGAGGAGCTGGAGGCCGCGGAGCTTGACGCGGTACGACTCGTCGATCTTCACCAGTGCGCGGGCGACTGCGAGACGCAGCGCTCCGGCCTGGCCGGTGAGACCGCCGCCCTCGAGCTTGGCAGTGACGTCATAGCGGCCGAGCGTGTCGGTCGCGGTGAACGGCTGCTGGATCGAGGAGACGTATGACGGGCGCGGGAAGTAATCGCCAAGAGTGCGGCCGTTGACCGTCCACTTGCCCGATCCCGGCTTCAGATAAAGACGGCAGACGGCTTCCTTCCGCCGTCCGATCGTATGCGTCGTTGTATCAGCCATTACTTCGAGTTGTCCTTCTTGAGGTTGAGCACTGTCGGCTGCTGCGCGGCGTGAGTGTGCCGGGCATCGGCGAAAACGCGGAGCTTTCCGCGGAGCTTCTGTCTGCCGAGGGCGGTCTTCGGAAGCATTCCGTAGACTGCCTTCTCGATGACGCGCTCGGGGTGCTTGGCGAGCATCGTCGCGAACGGCGTGAAGCGCTCGTGGCCCATATAGCCGGTGTGGCGGAAGTAGAGCTTCTGATCCGCCTTCTTGCCGGTGACCTTCACCTTGGCTGCATTGATGACGATGACGTTGTCACCGGTATCCATATGCGGCGTGAACATCGGCTTGTGCTTGCCACGAATGATGCGCGCGACTTCGGTGGCCAGGCGTCCGAGCACCATTCCCTCGGCGTCGACGATGAACCACTCGTGCTTGATGTCAGTTGGAGTCGCGGAGTAAGTCTTCATTGATGAGCGTAACGAAAAAAAGAAAATGAGCCCGCATCTCGCCCGAAGGCCGGACAGCGGGTGGTTTTAGTGCCGATAAGTGGTTTTACGACAGCCTTTTAAGGTATCGGAAAGGGGTATAAGTGTCAACCCGAGAGCAGGTGATTTGAACTACAACTTAAGACTACCGGCGGGCGGCTGTCG
Organism: Gemmatimonadaceae bacterium; assembly: GCA_046599115.1. Taxonomy (GTDB): domain Bacteria; phylum Gemmatimonadota; class Gemmatimonadetes; order Gemmatimonadales; family Gemmatimonadaceae; genus UBA4720. The sequence continues at coordinate 769 of JBKJHG010000015.1, read as the reverse complement.
GCCGAGCCGGCTCCGGGCTGCGGGCATTACCGCGAATCGCTCGATTTCCCCTATGAAACTGCTTTCTCAGGCGTGGTCGTAGGCGTCCTGGAGCTTTTGCGTATCGATCTTCCGCATCTGCAGCATCGCCGTCATCACGGCGTTCGCTTTTTTCCGATCCTTGTCTCCCATCAGCTTCCCGAGGGCCGTAGGGATGATCTGCCAGGAGAGCCCGAATTTGTCCTGGAGCCAGCCGCACATATCCTCCCGTCCGCCGGCGGAAAGCTTGGACCAGTAGCTGTCAACTTCTTCCTGCGTTTCGCAGCTCACCATCAGCGAGATCGCCGGCGTGAACTGGTATTTCGGACCGCCATTGAGCGCGATGAAATTCTGCCCGAACAGCTCGAAGTTGGCAACGAGCACGGAGCCCTTGGGCCCCGGACCGGCATCCCCGTAGCGGCTCACCGCGCCGAGCTTGGAATCCGGGAAAACAGACATATAGAAGTTCACCGCCTCTTCGGCGTTGTCATTGAACCAGAGAAACGTCGTGATCTTCTGCATTTATGAATTCCTCGTTCGCCGTCTTCGTTCCGTAGTATGGCCCGCAGCCGCCAGCCGGCTCCGCCCAAAGCCGCCAGCCGGTAGTCTTATTTTGTAGTTCGCTTCACTCGAGTTCCACAAGAAGCGCCCCTTTCTCGACCGCCGCACCCGGCTCAGCGTGCACCGCCTTCACCCTGCCCGCACCGACCGCTCGCAGCTCATTCTCCATCTTCATCGCCTCCATTACGAC
>JBKJHG010000005.1:0-29347 GCA_046599115.1 Gemmatimonadaceae bacterium | reverse complement strand
TGAAAGCGAGCGACCCCTGCGTGTTCTTTCCGGTCTTATGCCCTAGCAGCCTTGCGAGCAGGCTGATCGCTCCGAATACGAGTGCGATTCGAACAAAATCCGAGCGCAAACTTGGTTCGCTGGTGTAGACGGCAAAGGACGCTGCCAAAGCCGCGACTCCAACGCCGAAGACGAATCGTTCAATTCGTGTCATATGGGGGAAACCCCCGCCCGCGACTAAATCCAGATCTTATCGCTGGAACGGAAAAAAGACATGAACCAATCAAACATTGAGACGTCACCTCCCTTAAATGAAGTCGCGCCGGATTTCTCCAAACGCGCTGCCAAGGTCGGCTCCGCTCTTAAACCATGTCTTGCCCGCTCAACTCCGCTCTTGCCGGGACGGGGGTTTTTTTATCCTATAGTTGTCCGTTAAAGGTTTTCGCCCTGAACTTCGAAAATCTTACGTGGCACAACACTACTATATAAATGTCACAGGAGCGTTACTCGGGCTCCTGATCTACCCATCTGTTTGTCGCACTCAGCACCGCCAGTACCGCCGCCGTCTCCGCACTCTCCGTTATCTCGCACGTCCCCGGCAGCATCTTCCCCTCCCGCCCGCTCCGTACGGTAACACCCACAAAAACGTACCGCCGGTCGAACGCCTCTATCACCTTCACCCCCTCCACCGCGAGCTGCCCTTCTTTCTCAACGGCAGCAGCAATGGCAAGGACGGTCGCCCGCGCCGCAAGATCCAATCGCGACCGGTCTCCCTCCACGCCCTGGGCTTCCCCAGTCCAGGACGCATCACCCTTCCGCAAAGTCACTCGGCAGGAGACTCCTTTCGCCCTCGACCCCCTAACCTCCACGTCCTCGAAGTACAGCCGGCGCTTCGCTACCTGCATCCCGGCCTCCTTCGCCCCAACCCCGGGGCCCGTCATCGTTTCCGTTGACGCGTCACGTATCTTCCGCGGCCTCGGCTCACTTGTGATGGCAACGGAAATCTTCCGGTGATCGATCCGCATCGACAGGTGCGCCACCAGCGCGCTCTCGATGTTCCGCACCACCTGCTTCGGAGTCAGCTCCTGCGTCGTCAACACGTGGATCTGCTCAATCGTCCCGTTGTCACCGGCCAAGATCTTCGCCGACACGACGCCCGGAAGCGTGAGTATCAGCTCCTCAGCACGCTTGATCGGTAGTACCGCTCCGGCTATCGGGGTCGGTGAAGTCAATTGGTCTCAGTCGGGACGAAATGATGACGCTGTTGATCCGCGTTGAATATCGGAATGTGCCGAGTGTTAATCAAGAAAATAATCGGGAGAGGCGCCCGAGAAGAAACGCACAGTTTTTCGATACGAATGGCGCGTTTCCGGGAGTGTGGACGAGGGGGGGGAAACTTCGAGTGGAATCTCGCCGTGAATCTCGTGCCGGGCGGGTTTGCCAATCAAGAAAAATCCCCCTTCGCTGGCCGGCCGGAACGGGTATTGCGGCTTCACCGGTCTGTCCTGCCGGCCCGCGACCACCGCGCGGCCCACAATTGCGCGCCAGCGTATGCTCATCGGCGCGTCCCGTTAATAACGGAAGTCCTGATTGAAGCTCTCACTCCGTTTCGTTCTTCCTCTGCTCCTCGTGCTCAGCGCCCTCGCTTACGCGGTGACGCCGCTCGTGGACAAGCTCACCCTGAGATGGTTTATGCGCGACCTCGACCTTCGCGCCAGTCTCATTGCCAACACGATTGACGAATCGCTGGCCACACTCACCGCCGGCAACGACAAGCGGCGAATGATCCAGCTGTTCACCAAGGTCTCGCAGGACGAACGACTCTTCGCAATCGGGTACTGCAGTGCGCCGGAAGCCGCGATGATCTCCGCCACCGTGCTGCCTCGCGAGATCAACTGCTCCACTCTCGATTCGTTCCATCCGACTTCGGCAGGAGGTGCGCTGCTGCCGTCCGGCCACGGATCGCTGCTCATCTCGGTGCGACCGGTGGCTACCGCTGAATTTCCCAACGCCCGCCTAGTCCTGCTTCAGGATCTGAGCTTCGTCGAGAAACGCGGCGCCGAGACCAAGCTGTACCTCTTTTATTTCTTCCTCGGCCTCGCCGTCGTCATCTCGCTGATCACCGTCATCGTCGCACAGCTGAGTTGGCGAGGATGGGTGCGCGGCCTGAGGTCGCTGGTTCGCGGCGAGAGATTTCCACTCAGGGAGGCCGGCGCAACAAGAGGCGACCTTCACCCGATCGCCGAGGATCTGCGCGCTCTCGTGAGAGATCTCGAAGCCGAGCACCGGCTGCGGGACGAAGCCCAGCTCACCTGGTCCGCCGAAGCGCTGCGCGAGCTGCTCGACCGCGAGCTGCGCGGGCAGGACGTGATCGTCGTTTCCAATCGCGAGCCGTACATCCACGTCCGTGCTGCCGACTCTATCAGCGTGCAGCGACCCGCGAGCGGTCTCGTCACTGCGATCGAACCGATAATGCGCGCCTGCTCCGGCACGTGGATTGCCCACGGGAGCGGCTCGGCGGACAGGGAAGTAGTCGATTCGCACGACCGGATCGGTGTGCCGATCGAAGCGCCGGCGTATCAGCTTCGCCGCGTGTGGCTCACCCGCGAAGAGGAGATGGGCTACTACTACGGATTCGCCAACGAGGGGCTGTGGCCTCTTTGCCACATCGCGCACGTGCGGCCGATTTTCCGCTCCGAGGACTGGCGACAATATCAGATCGTCAACCGCCGGTTTGCGGACGCGGTCGTCGAGGAGGCAACCACTCACGACCCGATCGTCCTCATCCAGGATTATCATTTGTCGCTGCTGCCGAGGATGATCCGGGAGAGACTTCCGCAAGCGACCATCGTGACCTTCTGGCACATCCCCTGGCCGAACCCGGAGGCGATCAGCATCTGCCCGTGGGGAAGCGACCTCATAGACGGAATGCTCGGCAGCAGTATCCTCGGATTCCATACACAGTTCCACTGCAACAATTTTATGGATACAGTGGACCGCCTCGTCGAAGCTCGCGTTGACCGGGAGAGCTTTACCATCTCGTATTGCGGAGAGGACACGGCGGTCAAGCGATATCCGATTTCGGTGGATTGGCCGCCACCGACGCAGCTTGTATCGAAGTCGGTTGCCGACTGCCGTGCGGATGTCCGGCGACATCATGGGCTCCCTCTCGATCATTCGGTCGGCGTCGGTGTCGACAGACTCGACTACACCAAGGGGATCGAGGAGCGGTTCCGCTCCGTCGAGCGACTCCTCGACCAGCACCCGGAGTGGATTGGCAAATTCACATTCATCCAGATCGCTGCGCCAACTCGCGCGATCATCGAGCAGTACCAGAGCTATGATGCGCACGTTCGCGCGCTTGCCGCACAGATCAACGGCAAATTCGGCGATTCCCCCTTCCCTCCGATCATCCTCGCCGTAGAGCATCACGAGCCGCAAGATGTATATAACTACTATCGCGCCGCGGAACTCTGCTTCGTGAGCAGCCTGCACGATGGAATGAATCTGGTGGCGAAGGAATTCGTGTCGGCGCGCGACGACGAGCGCGGCGTGCTTGTGCTCAGCCAATTCGCCGGCGCGGCGAAAGAGCTGCCTGAAGCATTGATCGTGAATCCGTATGACACAGACTTGTGCGCCGACGCCCTCTATATCGCGCTCACGATGCCGGAACAAACCCAGCGTGCCCGAATGCGGCTGATGCGCGGACTCGTTCGTGACTTCAACGTGTACCGTTGGGCGGGGAGGATGCTGATAGACGCCGCAGCAATGCGGCGAAGGGTGCGCCTCCTCGGCGCGGCAGGAAGGAGACGTGGGCGGCGCCTGACGGACGCCGTCCGGACACCGCCGCTGACCGGCAAGTCGAGCGGCCCGATTGGCTGAGCGACGAAAGCACCCGCGTGCCGATTGCAGTCCGCCAATTCCCCGCGCGGACTGGGCATACTTCTTCGACATAGACGGCACTCTCGCCGACATCGCGGCGAAACCCTCGGGAGTGCGCATCGAGCGTGTCATCCGCAATTTGATCTACGATCTGCACGACCGCACGGGCGGCGCCGTCGCATTGATCAGCGGACGCAGAATCGAAGACATAGATCGTCTGTTCGGTGATTCGTCGATGCCTGTCGCGGGCCAGCACGGCATCGAGCGGCGGACTGCATCAGGCGCCACATTCCGCCACGCATCCGAGGAGCAGCTTCTCATTGAGGCTCGCGACGAGCTGATGCGGCGCACGATGGGTGACGAGCGGCTTCTGCTCGAATTCAAGGGACTATCAATGGCAATGCACTATCGCGCAGCTCCGGAGAAGCGGGAGTTCGTCGAGGGGCTGATGAGCTCCGTCGCCGACCGGCTGGGCGACGGCTACGTCCTCCAGTCGGGCAAGATGGTGCTCGAGCTGAAGCCGGCGGGAAAGGACAAGGGAGTCGCGGTGACGGAATTTATGAGCGAGGAGCCATTTCGCGGTCGCACGGCGCTTTTTGCCGGCGACGATCTAACCGATGAGGTTGGTTTCGAAGTGGTGAATGCGATCGGTGGCCTCTCTGTAAAGGTGGGAGGCGGGCCGTCAGCGGCGAAGTTGCGCCTTCGCAGCGTAGCGGCAGTACGCGCGTGGCTGGAAACTGGTCGTCCATCGGCGTCGGCAGCGACACGCCGGCGCAATACCGGAAAGGCACAATGACATCCCTCGATCTCGCGCTTATCGGCAATGGGACCGTTTCCGCCCTTATCGACAGTCACGCCGACGTCGTCTGGGGCTGCTTTCCGAGGATTGACGGCGATCCGGTGTTCTGCTCGCTGCTTAGGGCGGAGAGCGAGAGCGAAAGGCCGGGGCGATTCTGCATCGAGCTCGCCGGCGCCGAGCGTTTCGAGCAGGAGTACCTCGTCAACACGGCGGTTCTCGCCACACGGATATATGACGGGCAGGGCGGCGCGATCGAGATCACTGATTTCTCACCGAAGTTCAACCAGTTCGGGCGGATGTTCTCGCCGATGATGATCGTGCGCCAGGTGCGCCCGCTCTCCGGAACGCCGCGAATCAGAGTGCGGCTTCGCCCCGCGGCGCATTACGGATGCGATGCGATGGATGCGACGTTCGGCAGCAATCATATCCGCTACGCCACCGCCGGCTTCGCCTTCAGGCTAACTACCGACGTGCCGATCTCGGCGGTGACCGAGGAAAACTTTTTCTTCCTGCAGGACGCGGTCACGCTGGCGCTCGGCCCAGACGAGACAATGAATGGGGCGGTCGGAGAAATCGGCCGCCATTTTCTGGATGAAACTGCCGGCTACTGGCGCGGCTGGGTTCGCTCGCTTGCCGTTCCATTCGAGTGGCAGGACGAAGTGATTCGCGCTGCGATCACCCTGAAGCTGAATGTGTTCGAGGACACCGGCGCGATCGTGGCGGCGACGACGACATCAATTCCGGAAGCGGCCGGCAGCGGACGGAATTGGGACTACCGGTTCTGCTGGCTGCGCGACGCGTACTTCGTCGTTGACGCTCTCAACCGGTTGGGGGCGACGAAATCGATGGAGCGGTACCTCGGCTACATCCTCAACATCGTTGCCGGCGCTGCAGACGGCTCCGTGAAGCCGTTGTATTCGATCACCGGACGCGCTGTTCCCGAGGAGGTGGAGGCTGAATGCCTTTCCGGATATCAAGGGATGGGACCGGTGCGGATCGGGAATCAGGCCTACCATCAGATTCAACACGACGTGTATGGATCCGTGATTCTCGCCGCGCCACACGCGTTTTTCGACCGCCGGCTCGTGCGCCGCGGCGATGCCGCGCTTTTCGCCAGACTGGAAGCGATGGGCGAGCGCGCAGCCAAGCTCTTTCAGGAGCCGGACGCTGGGATCTGGGAGCTAAGGGGCACACAACGTGTCCACACCTTCTCCAGCATTATGTGCTGGGCCGGATGCGACCGTCTCGCGCGCATCGCGGCGCACCTCGGCCTCTCGGAAAAAGCAGATTACTGGCGGCGGCAGTCGGAGTCGATGCGCAGCGTGATATGCGAACGCGCGTGGAACCCGAAGCTCGGAAGCTTTGCGGCTACGATGCACGGCGACACTCTCGATGCGAGTCTGCTGCGTATGGCAGACATCGGGTTTCTCCGCGCGGACGATCCGCGCTTCGCCGGGACGGTGAGTGCAATCGAGCGCGAATTAAGGCGCGGTGATTTTATCCTGCGATATAGCGAGTCCGATGATTTCGGCGTGCCGGAAAATGCGTTCCTCGTCTGCACGTTCTGGTACATCGACGCGCTCGCACGGCTGGGGAGGCGGGAAGAGGCGCGTGAGCTGTTCGAGCGGGTTCTCTCGCGGCGGAATCGGCACGGCCTGCTATCCGAGGATATCGACCCGCGGACCGGTGAGCAGTGGGGGAATTTTCCGCAGACCTACAGTATGGTCGGTATCATCAGTTCGGCTAGCCGGCTCTCGGCGGCGTGGGACGACGCGTACTGAACTTCCGTTAACAAAAGGGGGAAATGCGCAGGCGGTCGGGGAGACCGCCGAAGCGGATTCTCATCACGATTGCATCTCCTCCACGGGAATCCCGTACTCCCGCAGCTTACGGTACATCGTCCGCTCGCCGATGTCGAGAATCTGCGCCGCCTTCCGCCTGTTACCGCGCGTCTCCTTGAGCGCCGCCTCGATCGCCGCCCGCTCGATCTCCGACATCGTCATCCCCGGCGTGAGCGTCAACGCTGACGGCGGCGCCGGTTGGTCCGGCGGCTCGATCGGTGACGCAATTACCGGCACGTGCAGAGACGGCTGTATCTCGCGCTGCCAATCGTGATTGCGGCCGTCGTCATCCATCCGCCGCCGCAGCTCTTCCACCTGCAGCTTGAGCTCGAGCATAGATCTCACCAGAAACTCCAGCTCCCTCCCCTCGACCCCCTGCGCGCTCCGCACCACCGGGCCGACGTGCACGGGCAGAAATCTCGCCCCGCCGGCGTCGCGGATCTGGCGCGGAATGTCATCGGGAACGATCTCGTGTCCCGGCGACAGCACGACCATACTCTCGATCAGATTCCTGAGCTCGCGCACATTCCCCGGCCACGGATAGCTCATCAGTATCTGCATCGCTTCCGCCGAGATGCCGTGGAAGGGCCGGTCGTGCTGGGTGGAGAATTCCTGGATGAAGCGGCGGACGAGGAGCGGAATGTCTTCCCTTCTCTCGCGCAGCGGAGAGAGATAAATGCTCAGCACGTTGAGGCGGTAATAAAGATCCGTGCGGAACTCGCCCGCCTCCACGCTTTGCCGCAGCGGCTTGTTCGTCGCCGCGACGACGCGCACGTTGATCGGGATCTCCGCCGTCCCGCCGACGCGCGTCAGCTTTCTCTCTTCGAGAACCCGCAGCAGCTTCACCTGCGTGCTCGGCGGAATCTCCCCGATCTCGTCGAGAAAGAGAGTTCCCTCGTTGGCGAGCTCGAACCGTCCGATGCGTCGCTCCGCCGCTCCGGTGAACGCGCCCTTCTCGTGCCCGAACAGCTCGCTCTCGATCAGCGTCTCAGGGAGCGCGCCCGCATTCACGGCGATGAACGGCTTGTTGCGGCGCGGGCTCAAGCGGTGAATCGCGTGCGCGACAAGCTCCTTACCCGTGCCGCTCTCCCCCTCGATGATGACGGTGCTCGACACCGGAGCAATCTGCTCGATCTTCACCAGAATTTCGCGGATCGCGTCGGACTGACCGATGAGCCCCGTGACTTCGGTGAGACGTCGGCGGTCGAGCACGCGCTTTACTGCGAGCTCAAGCTCCTCCGCCTCGACCGGCTTTGTAAAAATGTCAACGAAGCCGAGCGCGCGGAGGCGCTCGCGCAGCGCGGCGTCGTCCACATCGGCGAGTCCGATGACGCCAGTGCCGAGCCAGAGCTGGTCGCGCACGATCTGAATGCTGGAGAGATCGGCGAGATTTCCGGTGAGGACGATCGCGTCGGGCTTGAACTTCCTGATCTCGCCGCGAAGGTCGTCGAGCGGGGACACAACCGCAGTCGTGATTCCCGAGTTCTCGAGCGCGGCGTTGAGCCTTACCGCAGGCTCGACGTCGTTGAGAGTGATAAGGACTTTCACTTCTTCGCTGCGCCCTCGTCGTGCGATTTCACATTACCGGCGAGGACGTCGCACGCGTGCTCGACGATGGACTCGAGCGCGGCGAGTCCGTCGCGCACTCCGTTAGGCGATCCGGGGAGATTCACTATCAGCGTTTCCCCGCGGGTGCCGGCGACTCCCCGCGAGAGCGCCGCCCTCGGGAAGGATCCGACCGATTTCGCGCGCAGCATTTCGGCGATGCCATTCGCCTCGCGATCTATTACCGCGCGCGTCGCTTCGGGCGTGACGTCGGTGGGCGAGAGTCCGGTGCCCCCCGTCGTCAGGATGAGATCGACATCACCTGAATCGCCCCACTCGATGAGGCGGCGCGCGATCTCCACCGTGTCGTCGGCGCAATTCTCCTGCGCGCAGATCTCGTACTTACGCGACTTCGCCCAGCTCGCGATCGCCGCACCGGACTCGTCCGTGCGCGTTCCCTTGGAAACGGAATCGGAGATGGTCAGCACAGAGACGCGCATCTTTTAAAGCCGGCTGCCGTTCTTGTAGAACGGCATCTTCTCCACCTTGCCGGCTACGCGCTTCCCTCTGATCTCGACTTCGATCGAAGTCCCTTCCTTTGCGGCTTCAGTCGGCACGTACGCCGTCCCGATCGGAATGTTGAGCGTCGGGCTCATCGTTCCGCTCCTCACGTTACCACTTGGCGCCCCATTCACGAAAACGGGGTATCCGGGGCGCGGAAACGATCGCTCGCTCAATGAAAAGCCAATCAGCTTTTTCTTCACGCCCTCTTCCTTCTGCTTCTTGAGCGCGTCGTTGCCCACGAAATCTCCCTTCTTCAGCTTCACCAGCCAGGCGAGATTCGCCTCCAACGGAGTGACGGTGTCGTCAATGTCATTTCCGTACAGCGCCATCCCCATCTCGAGGCGCAGCGAGTCGCGCGCGCCGAGCCCGGCCGGAGTGACGTCGCCGCGCGAGGTGAGAACCTTCCAGATCTTCACCGCGTGCTCGTTGGGGAGGTAGAGCTCGAAGCCATCTTCTCCCGTGTAGCCGGTGCGCGCGATGTAGATGTTGGGAACGTCGGCGACCTTGTCAATCGCGAACTCGTAGTACTTGATCGCGTCGAGCGGGATCTCGACGTGTCGCTGGAGAAACTCCGCCGCCTTCGGGCCTTGCAGCGCGAGCAGTGAAGTCTTGTCGCTGATGTTCTCGAGCGTCGCCTCGAACTTCGCGAGATGCTTCGAGATGTGCGCGAAATCCTTGTCGATGTTCGACGCGTTGACGACCATCAGGATATGATCGGCGGCGCGATAAACGAGGCAGTCGTCCTCGATCGTGCCGCGGTCGTTCAGAATCGTCGAGTACTGCGCTTGTCCCGCCTTAAGCGCGGCGACGTCGTTCGTCGTCACGTAATTGACGAACTCTACCATCTGCTTTCCGCGGACGATAAACTCGCCCATATGGCTCACATCGAACAGGCCCGCCTTCTCTCTCACCGCCTTGTGCTCGGCCGTAATTCCGGTCGGGTACTGCACCGGCATTTCGTAGCCGGCGAAGGGGACGAGCTTGGCGCCGAGCTCGGCGTGAATTTCGTAGAGGGGGGTGCGCTTGAGCGGTGTATCTATTGTAGTGGAGTCGGCCATCGGGTCCGGGTTCGGGCGTGGTTAAGCCTGAATATGCCCGAACGCCCCTCGGAATAGGAGGGGCGCTGCGACAAAATGGCAGATTACCGACGTTAGCCGTTCCTAGATGGTCTCCCCACCGATCAGCACCGCCATTATCGCCTTTTGTATGTGGAGGCGATTTTCCGCTTCGTCCCAGACTCGGCTTTGCGGGCCGTCAATCACATCCGCCGAAACCTCTTCGCCACGGTGCGCGGGAAGGCAATGCAGAAAAATCGCGTCCTTCTTCGCGCGCTTCATCAGCTTCGCGTCAACGCAGAAATTCTTGAACGCCTTCTCGCGAACCGTCTGCTCTTCCTCCTGGCCCATCGACGCCCACACGTCGGTGTTTATGACGTCAGCACCATCGGCCGCCTCGGCGGGATCACGCACGAGCCGCACATTACCGTCTCCGCGTGCGCGCTCGAGAATTTTCGCGTCGGGGCTGTAGCTCTCTGGACACGCAAGCACGAGCTCGAAGCCGAGCACACTCGCGGCGTTGATCCAGGAGTTCGCCATATTGTTCCCGTCGCCGATCCACGCGACGCGCCTGCCTTGATGCGTTCCGAAATTCTGACGAATCGTTAGAATGTCGGCGAGAACCTGACAGGGATGCACCAGATCTGTGAGTCCGTTGATCACCGGAACGTCGGCATACTTCGCCAGCTCCTCAACGTCGGAGTGCGCGAAGGTGCGAATCATTATTCCATCCACATAGCGCGACAGCACGCGGGCCGTGTCGGCGACCGGCTCGCCGCGGCCAAGTTGCACATCACGCGGCGAGAGAAACATCGCGTGTCCGCCGAGCTGCCACATCCCCGCCTCGAACGAAACGCGCGTCCGCGTGGACGCCTTCATAAAGATCATCGCCAGCGATTTCCCGGCGAGCGGCTTCTTCTTGTATGCTCCCAGCCGCATCTCCTCGGCGAGCGTGAACAGCCCGTTCAATTCCGACGGGGAGAAGTTTGTGATCTGGAGGAAGTCGCGGTGGGCGTTCGTCATTGGGAAGAAGTCAATATATGAGTGCCGTTGGCAGGCGTAACCCCGGGCGGCGCCCTAACCCGCTTTCCACCCGCGCTCCATTCTTGCATTCTCAAGCCTTATGAAACTCGAGCAGATACCGGTAATACTTGGATTTCTCGTGGCGATTATTGGCATCGTGTTGATCTACGACGCGATGAAAGCTGACACGAGCATTTTTCGGGAGCGGCGCCGCCGGGCCCGCGCGCCAATCGACCGTAATGGCGAGCTGCTGGTCGCGGGAGGCGTGTTCTGCGAGGCCGCGGCGCTCATCGGACGCGATACGTGGCGGTGGGGGACGGTGATGGTCATCGCGGGCGGGGTGATGCTGTTCGCGGGGGCGATTCTCAATCGGGCGCACCTGAAGGAGATGCTGTTGTTTCGCGGCGCAGCGAGGCGGGCGGATCCGGACCAGAAGGTTGAGAATCCGAATGAGAAGCCGGCGGAGAAAAACCGGATTCGGTAGAACCCCAACTACAACGGAAGACTACCGGCAAGCGGCGGTCGGCCGAGCCGGCGTTGGGCTGCGGGCTATTCGATAGAATTCCAACGGAAGAGCCCGCTGCCGCTAGCCGGCTCGGCCCAAAGCCGCCTGCCGGTAGTCTTATGTGGTAGTTACAGACCGTCGTCGCTGTAGAAGCTAGACCCCACCGTACCACTCGTACCCGACATCACTCCAGTACCCCCCGTTCGCCACCGGCATAAACGCGATGCGGGTTAGGTACTTCGTGTTTTTGTAGCCGAGCTTCACCGGGGAGTAAACGCGAGCGGGCGCACCGTGGGCAGGTCCGAGCATCGTGCCGTCGAGTGCGTACGCGACGACGGTTTGGGGATGAAGCGCGCTCTCGATGTCCCAGCTCTCGTGGTAGCCGTCGTCGAACGACTGGAAATCAACGAAACGCGCCTTCGGATCGGGCTGCACCAGTTTCGCGAGCTCCGACATCAGCACCCCAGTCCACGTCTCGACCGCAGTCCATCCTTCCACGCAGTAGTGGTTGACACGATTGGAAACGCGGGGGAGATGAAGCAAATCGTCCATCGTGAGCGTGACCGGCTTCGCCACCATCCCGCCCACTTCGAGCTTCCACTTCCCTCTCACACTCTCGTCCCAGATGGGGACAGTCTTGGAGATGAAGTAGCTCGGCAGCCTATTCCCCGCAGCGCGCGCGCCGCTTCGCACTGCATCCATCGATGTATGACGGAATAGAGCGCGCTCGACGATCTCATTTTTTCGCTCGGCGTAGTTGAGGAGCTTCGAAGCCGCCTTGGGTCCGCGCGAATTGCACGAGGCGAGGATCGCCGCGGAAAGAGCGCTGCCGCTCAGCGAGAGAAAATCTCGGCGGTCTATGGTCATAGCTCGACTCCGTCTTCGGGACTCTTCGCCGGAATGGAGGTATTTGCATCGCCAGTGGGGAACGCCGGCTTGTAAAAGAGAAGGTAAAATGGACGCGCATTCCGCGCTTCGGGGGAAGCGTTGGGATTGTAGCGCCCCGTCACCATCGAGCGGATGGAGTACGGGTCCACCGCGAATACCATAAAGACGTGCACGACGCTGAGGGCGACGATAATCGTCATCGCGAGGAAGTGCCAGTAGCGCGCCCACATATACCCGCCGAGGAGATTCGTGAGCCAAGCAAGCTGCACCGGCTTCCAGATGGCGATGCCGCTGATGACGGCGAGAGCGGATACAACCGGAAGAACGAAATACGTGCCCTTCTGGAGCGCGTTGTGCTTCCCCTGGTGCGGATGACGCTTTCTCACGAAGAGATAGAACTTCATCATCTCGATCGCGTCGCGCGGGTCATTCTTTCGCGGAACAAGGTCGCGCCACTCGCCGTGGAGATACACAAAAGCGAGATAAACGAGACCGTTGACGACGAGCACCCACATCATCGCGAAGTGCCAGTGGCGCGCGCCGCCAAGCCAGTTGCCGAATGTGAATTGCGCCGGGATCGCCTTGTGCTCGAACGGGTAGCAGCAAAAGGTGCCGCCCTTCCGCGCGAATGCCGGATAGGCGTTAAAAATGCGCAGGCCGCTCCCCGTCATTATCACGAGGGCGAGCGCGTTCACCCAGTGGGTGAGGCGGACTATCCAGTGGTGGCGCTTCAGCGTTGTGATGTGTGTCTCCCGTTGCGAAGAGCTGCGCCGAAGAAGTTAACCAGAGTCAGGCGCGTGGGTGAGCCTTTTGATAGACCTGCTTCAAACGTTCAACGCTGGTGTGGGTATAGATCTGCGTCGTCGAGATGGACGAATGGCCGAGCAGCTCCTGGACGGCACGGAGATCGGCGCCGGCGTCGAGCAAATGCGTCGCGAAAGTATGTCGAAGCGAATGTGTCGAGAGTCCCACGCCTTCGTCAATCAGATCCAGAAAGGTGGACATTGCGTTCTGGATTGTGCGCACCGACATCCGCTTGCCGCGATTGCTGAGGAAAAAGGCAATGCGGTCGGCGCCGGGGCCGATGGTGCGAATCAGCTCATCGCGCTTCGATTCGTAATTGCGGAGAGCAAGCGCGGCGTGGTCGCCAAGCGGGATGATGCGCTCCTTTTTCCCCTTGCCTCGAACTTTTACCTGCTGCGCGAGGAGGTCGAGATCGTTTCGGCTGATTCCGCGCAGCTCGGAGAGTCGCATTCCTGTCGAGTAGAACAGCTCGAGAATCGCCGCATTCCGCACGTCGGTGAACTTCCCCTCCATCGCTCGCGTCTCGGCCACCTTAAACAGATTCTCCACCTGCGTGCGGTCGAGGTAGCCGGGGAGATACTTGTCGAGCTTCGGCGACGTAACCGCGCGGGCGGGGTTCGCATCTACCTGCTCGTTGCGATGGAGATACTTGTAGAAGCTGCGCACTGTGCTGAGTGCGCGGGCGATGGAGCGCTTGTTGAGCTTCTTCTTGGTGAGGTAGCCGAGGAAGCCGCGGATTGCGAGGCGGTCGAGTCCCTGCCACGTCCAGGCGTTGGCCCCGTAGTAGCTGCCGAGGTATTCGACGAAATCCTCGAGGTCGCGCGAGTATGCCGTGAGCGTGTGCACGGAGACGTCGCGCTCTTTCTCCAGGTGCAGAAGAAAGTCGCCGATCTCCGGATGGCCCTCGCTTTTCGTCATCTACTCGAGCGAATGCACGGATATCCACGCGCGCATCTCATTCAGTGCGCGCTCGGCGAAGAGCTCGCGCTTCTTCTTTTTGTCACGGACGGGAGAAGCGAGATCGTCGAGGAGGCCGAAATTGGCGTTCATCGGCTGAAAGTGTTTCGGGTCGCACTCGCGGATATAGCGGTAGAGCGCGCCGAGCATCGTGGTTGGCGGCGGGACGATCTTGCTCGGACCATCGAGACAGCGGGCGAGGTTAATTCCCGCCAACAGGCCGGTGGCGGAGCTCTCCGTGTATCCCTCGACGCCAGTGAGCTGCCCCGCGAACATCAGGCAGGGATCGTCTTTGGCGGAGAGTGTTTCGTCGAGCGCGGCCGGCGCATTGAGATACGAGTTGCGATGGATGGAGCCATAGCGGAGGAATTCGGCGTCGGCGAGACCGGGTATCATCTTGAAGACGCGCTGCTGCTCGGGGATTCTGAGTCGCGTCTGGAATCCGACGAGATTCCACATCCTGCCCGCGCGATCCTCCTGGCGAAGCTGCACGACGGCGTGCGCGTCACGGCCTGTCCGTGGATCTCGCAGTCCGACAGGCTTCATCGGTCCGAAACGCAGAGTATCCCTTCCCCGGCCGGCAGAGACTTCGATCGGCATGCAGCCCTCGAAATAAGGCGCTTCGTCGAACTCGTGACCGTGGTACTGGTCGGCGGTGGTGAGTGTTTCAAGAAAGGTGTCGTACTCCTCGCGCGTCATCGGGCAATTGAGGTACGCACCGGATTCGTCGGCGATCTCGCTCGTTTCCTTGTCGTAGCGGGAGGCGCGGAAGACTTTCGAGTCGTCAATGGATTCGCGCGCGACGATTGGCGCGATGGCGTCGTAGAATGCGAGAGCACCGGTGCCGAGCCGCGCCTTGATTGCTTCTGCGAGCGCGTCGCTGGTGAGCGGTCCGGTGGCGACGATGCACGGCGATGCAAGCGAGGTTACTTCTTCGCGCACAACGGTGATGCGCGACTCATTCTCTATTCTCGACGTGACTGCGGCAGCGAAGATGTCGCGATCAACCGCGAGCGCGCTTCCGGCGGCGACACGGGCTTCGTCGGCGCACTCGAGAATCATCGAGCCCATCAGACGCATCTCGGCCTTAAGCAGCCCGTGCGCGTTGGTAACTTCGGTGCTCTTGAATGTGTTCGAGCAGACGAGCTCGGCGAGCCGATCTGTCTTGTGCGCCGCGGTCGGGGTCACGGGGCGCATCTCGTGGAGGACTACCGAATGGCCGCGCTGCGCCAGTTGGTAGGCGGCTTCCGAGCCGGCGAGGCCGCCGCCGATGACGTGCACTTCTTTCATAGGCCTAATCTACCTGCGGAGCGCTTGTGGATGGATCCTCGAATACTGAAGCAGGGAGCGGAGAGCAGCGGGAGCAGTCTGGCTGGGAGCCATTCGATCGTCACCCGTTCACGCACAGCTGAAATTTCACTTCGCCCGAATAGCTCCCGGCTCAGTGGCTTTCGTTGAGCTCCGCGCTCCCTGCTTCAGTATTCGAGAAAGTAAGCGGCTGACAAAAATCCGTACTAAGCCACTAAGCGGGAATTGCCTCCGCTTCCACCACCGCCGGCGCGACATCCCATTCATTTGCGCAGCTGAGACACTTTCTAAAGTCCCCGCGCGTCTTGTTGAACTTCGACTCCGCGCCGACGTAGCCGCACTCCGGGCAGGTCTCGGGAACCGGCTTGTCCCAGACGACGAAATCGCACTTGGGATAATTCGAGCAGCCGTAGAACGCCTTCCCTCTTTTCTTCGAGCGGCGCACCGCAATCTCGCCGCCGTCGCGCGGGCACTTTACACCCGTCGGCATCGAGCGCGTTCCCCTGCACTTCGGGAACTTGCTGCAGCCGAGGAATTCGCCGGAGCGTCCGTGACGAATGACCATCAGCTCGCCACACTCGTGACAGATCTCGTCCGTGATGACGGCGGCTTTGCGATCTCCGCGAAGCGGTCGGGTGAACTTGCAGGTCTTCGGATGGTTCTCGCAGGCGAGGAACGGCCCGAAGAATCCGCCGCGCGGCTGGAGCTTGCCTCCACAGTCCGGGCAGCGATCGGTAGCGAGTGAAGACAGATCGTGCGCCTCTCCGATCAGCATCTCGATGTCGGCGTTCTTCACCGACAGCGCGAATGGACCGTAGAAATCCTTGAGCATCGTCCGCCAGTTCACGTCACCTTCCTCGACTTTGTCGAGATCTCCTTCCATATGCGACGTAAACTGCACGTTGAAGATGTCGGGGAAGCTCTTCACCATCACCTTCTCGACCTGCTCGCCGAGCGGAGTCGGGAAGAAACGGCGCGTCTCAAGATGGGCGTAGCGCCTGTCAACGAGAGTGGAGATGATCGACGCATATGTTGACGGACGGCCGATGCCGAGCCGCTCCAGCTCCTTGACGAGGCTCGCCTCGGAGAAGCGCGGCGGAGGCTCGGTGAAGTGCTGCGAAGGAACGATCTCCTTCACCGGCACTTCCTCTCCCTTCTCGATTTTGGGGAGCGCCTGCTCGTCCTCGAGCGCTTTTCCCTCTCCCTCTTCGCGCGATTCCTTGTAGAGCTTCAGGAAGCCGTCGAACTTGATGATGCTTCCCGTCGCCCTGAAGAGGTAGCGGCCGAGGTCGAAGTCCACCGTCGTCGTATCGAAGACGGCAGGCGTCATCTGAGACGCCATAAAGCGCTGCCAAATGAGCTGGTAGAGCTTGAACTGGTCTTCCTTCAAATACTTCTTGATGTGCTCGGGCCTGCGCGCCGGGTCGGTCGGTCGCACCGCTTCGTGCGCGTCCTGCGCCGACTTCGATTTCGAATCCGTGTAAAGCATTGGCGACACGGGGAGATAATCCTTCCCGAACAGCGTCTTCAGATAATCGCGGGCGTGCTCGGCGGCGGTCGGCGAGACGCGCGTCGAATCGGTTCTCATATAGGTAATGAGACCGACCGCTCCCTCGGGCCCGATCTCGATTCCCTCATAGAGATCCTGGGCAAGGCGCATCGTGCGCTTGGAGCCGAAGCCGAGCTTCTTCGCCGCGTCCTGCTGTAGCGTGCTGGTCGTGAACGGAGGAGCGGGATTCTTTCTCCGCTCGCGCCGTTTCACTTCGGTAACGGTGAACTTCTTTCGTTTGGCCAGATCGTCCACGATCGTCTGCGCGTCATTCGCATTGCCGATGACGGGCTTCTTGCCGTCGAGGAGGTGCAGCTTGGCCGCGAACTGTTGGCCATTCTCTTCGAGCTGCGCCGCGATGCTCCAGTACTCGACGGCGTTGAACGCGCGAATCTCGCGCTCCCGCTCGACGAGGAGACGCAGGGCGACTGTCTGCACACGTCCGGCGCTGATTCCCTTCTTCACCGTCTTCCAGAGAACGGGGCTCGCCTTGTAACCGACAAGACGGTCGAGCACGCGGCGCGCCTGCTGCGCGTCAACCTTGTGCTCGTCGATCTCACCGGCATTGGCGATCGCCGCCTGGATCGCCTCCTTGGTGATCTCGTGAAACAGCACCCGGCGAATCGGCGCGCCGTTCTTCCTCTTGATGGACTCGGCGACGTGCCACGCTATCGCTTCACCTTCGCGGTCAGGGTCAGTTGCGAGGAAGATCTCGCGCGAATCCCTCGCCGCGCTCTTCAGCTCGGCGACGGTCTTTTCCTTTCCCGGGATGGTGACGTAATCGGGCTCGAATCCGTTCTCGATGTCGATTCCCATCTTCTTCTCGGGGAGATCACGGACGTGACCGACCGTCGCGCGAACGCGATAGCCGCGGCCGAGGTACTTGCCGATGGTTTTCGCCTTGGCGGGGGACTCAACGATGACGAGCGAAGTCGAGCCGGGCTCGTAGGCCTCCTCAATCTCCGGCGGCGCCTTCGCTTTTCGTCCCTTCGCGGTTTTCGCCGCGGCTTTTTTCATCGCCGGCTTTCTGGCAATGGCTTTCGGGACGACAGACTTCGGCGCGGCGGTTTTCGTCGCGGCGCGCTTCGTCGTCGCCTTTTTGCGGGTCGTTTTTGCAGGGGCCATTAGTGCACCGTCGCGTTATCGGCGCCCGGGCCGCTCTCTTCGAGGCCGGTGCCTTCGAGGAGGCCGCGCAGATCCTCGAGCGCGATTCTGCCGTCGAACTGCATCAGCGCACGCTCGATGATGTGCTCGAGCTCCGGTCCATTGATCGCTCCCGATCCGTTCAGGGACAGCAGATGTCCCCACGCGTCGGGCGCAAAGCGTCCCTTCTCGTGCGGGCCCATCACTCTGAAAGTCGTCGGTGCGTTGAGTCGTTCGTCCATTTTTCTATTTATTCCCTTTCAAAGGCCGCCGCGATTCGCGCGACCTCGGTTGTCACTTCTTCTTTGGAAAGCGTTTCGGCGTCAACCACGTAGTCCGCCTTTTCGTACAAGTCGCTTCTCGCCACATAGAGCTCCTGCAGCTTCCCGAGCGGGTCCCCGCCGACCAGCAGCGGCCGTTCGGAAATACGGCGCAATCTTCGGAAAACGGCCTCAGGAGTAACTCTAAGGTATATGGTACGTCCAGTCCCCCCCAAAAGTTCGGTGGCCGAGGGTTGGCAAATCCAGCCGCCTCCCGGCGCGATTATCATCCCCGCGCCTGCTGCGACCTCACTGGTGAGGTCGAGCTCCAGCTTTCGGAAGTAAGCCTCGCCCTTGGCCGCGAAAATCTCGTGAATCGGCATTTTTTCACGCCGCTCGATTTCCTCGTCGAAATCGATGAACTCTCTTCTGACGATTCGCGCGACGCGGCGCCCCACAGTGGACTTCCCGACGCCGGGTAGCCCGATGAGCACGGCGTGCGGAACCCGGCTCTCACCGGTCGCGTCGTTCGGCAAGGTATCGAACATAGCCGTCGTAATTCCGCTTCGTCTCTGACAGCGAGTCGCCACCGAATTTCTCGATGAACGCGTCGGCGAGCACGAACGCCATCATCGCCTCGGCGATCACCCCCATCGCCGGAACGGCAGTCACATCGCTACGCTCGGCGACCGCGCTCGCGCCTTCCCGCGTGGTCATCTCGACGGTGGCGAGCGGACTCATCAGCGTGCTGATCGGCTTCATCGCCACTTTTGCGACGATCGGCTCACCGTTTGTGATGCCGCCTTCGAGGCCGGCGGCGCGGTTCGTTCTCCGCTTCACCCCGCCGGCGATCGCGCGATCGGGTGCCGAGTCGAGCTCATCGTGGGCCTCCGATCCGCGCAGCGTTGCGCCTTCGAATCCCAATCCGAACTCGACCCCTTTCACGGCGTGAATTGACATCAGAGCGCGGGCGAGGCGGCCGTCGAGCTTTCGCTCCCACGAGACGTGAGAGCCAAGTCCGACCGGGACTCCGTCGCAAACCACTTCGCAAATCCCGCCGAGCGTATTCCCTTCCGCCTTTGCGGCATCGATGCGCTTGATCATCTCGGCTTCGGCGTCGGCATCCAGGGTGCGAAGCTGCGACAGGTCAGCCGTGGCGTTGATATCGGTAGGCATTTCCGCCGGCCGCTTCGCGTCCACTCCGCCGAGGTGAATGACGTGGCTGCCGATCGTGACACCGAATTCGCGCAGGAAGGTTCGGCATATCGCACCGGCGGCAGTACGCGAAGTGGTTTCGCGGGCCGAAGCGCGCTCGAGGATATCGCGCGCGTCGCTGCGGTCGTACTTGAGCATTCCGGAAAGGTCGGCGTGGCCGGGTCGAGGGCGCGTCACCGAACGCTTGCGCGCGGGATCTCCGTCGCGCGGGGCGGGATCCATTATCTCCTGCCAGTTTTTCCAGTCTGCATTGCGGATGAGCATTCCGATCGGCGAGCCGATCGTCTCGCCGGCGCGGACGCCGGCAATGAGCTCGACAGCATCGGATTCGATCTTCATCCTTCGGCCGCGGCCGTATCCCTGCTGGCGCCGCTTCAGCTCGCTGTCGATGTCCGACGCGGCGAGCGCGAGCCCCGCGGGAATTCCCTCGAGGATGCACATCAGCGCTTGTCCGTGCGATTCGCCGGCAGTGGTGAAGCGAAGCATTTATCTGTTCTCTCTACCCCTCAACGAGCGAGCCCGGCTGTTGACCGGGCTCGACGACAAACGTGATGGCGCGCGACCGATCGGTTATGGACAACTGGTCGTAAACGTATTGGGAAGCTGCGCGATTGTAATCCCGTGCACCGTGGCGCCGACCAGCATCAGTGTGCCATTGCGGCGAAGTGCCGCGCGGACAGGCCCGATAATGGGATCGCGGATGTCAATTGTTCCGACGAGCTTATAGCAGTTGGTATCATAGATCTCGATGATGGGCTGCGTCGATGCCGCGAATGCAAGCCGGCTCGACAGTGGAAATGAACCGGGACCGACATTGGACGGGTGGAAATCCACCCCCCCCGAGCCCGGTCGTGTCTCGAGAATTCCCTTCAGTTGAAGAAGCGGATTTATCACATATGTCGAATCGCCGCGAATCGCCGCCAGCGAGCCGTCAAAGTTGATCGCCACTCCCGAAATCGTTTGGAAAGTGTTGGCGATGAAATCGGACGCATTGGCGGCTCCGGTGATTCCATTGTCATAATACGGCGTGGTAAGAGCGACAGTCGCGCCTGATGGCGTCACGGCAGTGGTCTGTAGTCCCTGGCTCACATCATACATCATCGCCCGGCTACCCACGACCGTTCCCCCTTCGCCGACGACAGCTCGGCGGAAGTTTCCCGAGTTTCGGGTGAACGTCGTGTCGCGGAATGCAAGCTTCGTGACGTCCACTACGACGGAGACAAACCCAACGTCGCTTCCACTTCCTATTTTCTGGCGGTACGGCACGAGAACCGTCGAGTCGTTAGGATTGTTCCCGTCATAGCGCACTATCTCGAGGGTGTCCGAGCGTCCGGCCGATTGTCCGATCGCCTGCTCGAAGAAGAAGTGGCTGGTTCGCTGGCTCAAATTCTCCCACCTCAAAGTGCCGTTTCTCGACGCGAACGGGGTTGACTGACCGCCGGTGGGCGTTGTGGTGTATACGAGAATGACATCACCGCAACTGCCGCTCCCCGCATCCTTGCAGGTCGCAGCGAGGAATTGCGGCCTGTCTGTGAAGTCATACTTGGTTCGCTGCTGGAAATCGCCGCTACCGGTTGTGGACTTCACCGTCGTAATTGTGTAGGCGATGATGTTCGGGAGCGAGTACCTTCGCACCTCGGAGCCGGACGCGCCGGCGTTCAGGTAGACGTAGCTGATATCGGTGCCGCCGGAGTTCGCCACAAGGAGCGTGTCTGTCATCGCCCCGCTGCGATCGAGAGGCCGCGATGCTATCCCCCACGGTCTCGAACCGACGATTATGGGCGTCTTAAACGAAGAATCGGCGAGACTGAAGACTTCGATCTGATTCTTGAGAATATTCGTCAGGTACAGCCGGTCTTTACCGGGATGGTAAAGTGCGTCCGCCACCTGCCCGCCAAAGGGAAGGCTGCGCGTCGCGCCGGCAACGACGATCACGGTATCCACTCTATCGCTGCCGCTTGAAAGTTTCGCGTACGCGCGCGTCCCGAGAGTGTTTTTCGCGAATGCCTTGACGAAAATGGTGTCCGGAAAAGTCGTGTACGGCAGGCGCATCGTGAATGTCCTGATCGCGGAGGTCAGGTCACCCGTCAGGGCAATCGAATCCGCTGCATCGGCAGCGCCACCGAGCGGGCGTCTGATTTCGTAGCCCAGGGCGGTAATACCGGCTGGATCCGTGGCTTCGACGTGGATCGTGTCGGTGACCTCGACTCTTCGCGTAATGCCAAACGTGACAACTGGCACCGAGTTCGCCTGCGCGACAGTTTGAACTATCAACGTTACCGGAGTGCCAATCGTTCTGACGCCGAGCGAGTCAACTAGGAATGGAGTCAACACGAGCGGCCCGCTACTCGCGGTCGCGGGAATGGGGAGCGTGTCCTGAAAAGTAGTGTCAGTAAGGAGAGGACTGGAGAACCTGGCCGAGTCCGCCTTGGCCACCGACCCGCTGGCGGTGTACCCAAGCGTTTTGATTTTCGTCTGCGCCATTCCCCTCACCGCCACCACGACGGATTTCCCTATTACCGCAAACGCGCCCGCGAGAGGGCTCGTGATTTTCGCCTCGGGCGGCGGCAGGTTGCCGATGGTCAGCGATAGGCTGTCGACCTTGGAATGATTGCCTGCCCCGTCCATCGCCGACGCGACGACGAGAACCGGACTTCCGCGCGGGACCGACGCCGAAGCGATGATGGCAAATGGAATCGTGACGTCGGTGTTGGCGCTGGTAAACGTCGTGTCGAAGGTCTTCGAAACACCGCCGCTCACGGCGACGTGGATAGTCTTGATGCCGAGGTTGTCCTTCACGCCGACGGAGAATGCGACGACGGAATCGGGGCTCGTCGTCTTCGTGAGGGATACTGTCGGCGGATTCGTGTCGCTGGTGATTCCGCTCACGCCGGAGGCGCTGGAATCGCTGCAGGCGAACGCCGCCGCGAGGAGGACCGCGGCCGCGATTCCCGCCGTCAGGCGGGAAGACTGCGCAGAGGAAATGTTGCGAATCACAGGGTCACTGAGATGGCGGAGGCGTGAAGGAGACGGTGGGCTTGTCTCCGTTGTCGATGATGTGGGGCGTCACGAGGATGAGCAGGTCGCGCTTCTCGTCGGAGGTGCGGGTTTCCCCGAACAGCCGCCCGATGAGCGGCAGATCGACGAGAATCGGGATCCCCGATTTCGACTGCGATGTCTGCGTCACGGTAAGGCCGCCGATGACTGCCGTCTCCCCGTCGGCGACGAGCAGCTGCGTGTCGCCGCGCTGCTTGCCGAAGATGAACCCGACATCGGACGACGCCAGCTGCGCATCGGAATTCTCGGCGTGAATTTCGAGCCGGATCATCCGGTTGTTTGTGATGTGAGGCGTAACGGTGAGAATGATTCCGACTTCCTTCAGCTGCACAGTCGCCCGCGGAACCTGGGTTCCGTTAGTCGAGCCCCCGGTGTTCGCCGTGCTGGCATCGAGAACGCGTATCGGGATTTCCTGGCCGACTAGAATCGACGCCGCGCGGTTATCCAGCGTGACGACGCTCGGCTCCGCCTGGAGATCGGCGAGCCGCACTTCCTGAAGGGCATCGAGAAAGCTGGTGAGCTGGAACTTTCCGAGCGTCGTCGAGAAGACGACGCTCAGCGCCGGTTTCGTGACTCTCGAGTTTGCATTCGCGATCGCCGAGAGTGCGTTGCCGCCGAGGAGAATCCTGTCGCCGTTGAAAGGCTGTCCCCCGCCGAGCGCGTCCGGAACTCCGTCGCCGTTGGTGTCCACCGGGCCGAGCGTGCTCGGATCGGTTCGCTTCACCAACTGGCTGAAGAACTGATTAGTGCCCGTGCCGAGGTCATATGAAAGCCCGATGTCTTCGATGTTCGTCCGGTTGACGAAGATGATCTTCGCCTTGATGCCGACCTGCGGCGGGCGGACATCGAGGTTGCGGACAAACCCAAGCACATCGGCGAGCCGCGTCGCAGTCTCGGTGATTATGAGCGTATTCGTCGCGCTGTCGGCGGCGACGGCGCCGCGCGCAACGCAGCTTGTGCTCTGATTCGCCGCCGGCCCGCTCTCCGGAACCGACGTGTTCTGGAGACAATCCTTCTGCAGCAGCGACTTAACCGTTCCGACGAGCGAGCCGGCGTTGGCGTAGTTGATCGAGACCATCTGCGTGACGAGCGGCTCCGAGGACTGGCGCGTCGCGATGTTCCTGTAGCTGTCCACGGTGATGATCCCGGATGCGGGATCCTCTGATGCGGCGAGCCCCTGTCCCTGGAGAATCGCACGCAGCGCGATATCCCACGGCTGATTCCTGATCTCGGCGGTGACCGTACCCGTTACGTCCTTTCCGACGACGATCGTGCGGCCGGCGAACGTCGCGAAGGACGCGATGACGTCGCGGATGTCCGTGTCCTGAAAGTTTACGGTGATGGACGGCTGCTGCGACGGCTGCTGCGCCAGCGAGAGCCTGCTCGGAACGGGATCGGACGTGCTGCCGAGCGAGCCGGCGGTCGCTTCCGAAGTCGCCATAGCTGCGTCCCGCGCCGCCGTCGTACCCGACCGCCACGCGGCGAACTGCGACCCACCGCCGGTGATCGCGATCCGAACCTGGTTGGCATCGCGCCGGACTTCATATGGATGTACGGCGTCGAGTTCGATGACGACGCGCACGACATTGTTACGGAACTGCGAGAAACGGACGTTGGTGACGCCGCCGCGCGAGACTCTATCGTAAGAGCTTCCCGGCATGTCGAGCGTCGCACCCTTCAAGTCAACGACGACCCGCGCTGGGGAGTCGAGCGTGAAATCCTGGACTTCGACCGCCGCGTCAACGCCGATGACTACTTCCGCGCGATTGGCGGCGGGAACGACGCTGACCGACCGCACGTTGGCAATGGCGGACGGAGCGGCGAACAGAAGCGAAACGAGAGCGGCAACCGGCCGGGTGAGCATCATTGGAGCGGCCTTGTCTTGGTAGTGTCAACCATATTCAGGATTTCCTGACGGCTGTATCCGAATTCTTCGATTGTGAAGATGACTTCTTTTTCGTGAATGGCGGCGACGCGCATCCGCCCAAGTGTCTGGCCGACGCGGACGCGATACTGCTCCTTAGACGTGAGATCACGTAAAACCGCAACAGAATTGTGGCCAAGCGGGTCGTAGGCCACCGCAACGAGCTTGAGCTCCGTAATCAGCGGCCTCAGTTCCGACGTGTTCATCAGCGACACGAACGGATCTCTCCGCCCGCCCGCATCGTATGCGAACGTCTCCCGGTTGATGAGCACCTGGCGGGCGCTGTCGCTGGCGACGCCGGCCTTTTGGGCGGAGTCCACCACTACCGGCGACTTTGCCGTAGCCGGCCGCGTCCCCTGCGCCGGTAGAGACGCAGCGGGAACGGCGACGAGCGCTATTAGTGCAAATGGAAATCGCCTCATTTCTTTTGCTCCGCCGGACGCAGGTATGGCGTCGTACGCGCGACATATGTCTGAATCTGGAAGTTCGTATCGAGCAGCGACTCATCCCTCTTCGGCTGACGCTTGCTCTTGTCACCCGGGGGATGTGGCTTCATATCGAGGCTAACCGGCGCGACGATGCGGCTGAGTCCGCCCACGTTGCTCAGGAACTGTCCTACCGCGTGATATCCGCCGATCACGGACATCTTGTACCGATAGGTGTCGAATTGCTCACCCGGCAGCACCGGGAGCGGCTCGACCGCGGCGAGATCCAGTCCCACCCGGCGCGCTGCAGTCGAGATGTCGTCGAGCAGCGCCGGAACTTCATTCCCGGTCGGCACGAGTTGACGCATGATCTTCAAGCTGGCGGCGTACTCCTTCGCTTCGTTGCGTAAACGCTCGAGACTTCCCTGCGCGACATCGCGGCTCGCCTGCCGGTTTGCCGCCTCAAGAGAATCCACGTGCGCGCCGACTTCTTCGAGGTCGGCGCTCCGCGGTGAATACACGAAATAGACGAACGCGCCGAGAAGCGCCCCCGCCAGGACCGTGATTGCGACGAGCGTTTGCTCGCGCTTGGTCATGTTGGCGCCGATTGCCATCAGTTGCCTCCCGTCGAAACGACGAGTGGAACCGTCTTGATCATGTACTGCGGCGGAGTCTGAGTTTCGGCTTCGAGCGTAAACTCCGTCACTTCCTTCCCATCGGTGACGACAAGGTCGGACCTCGTGAGCTGCACGTTTTGAACGAACGGAGATGATTCGAGCGCGCGGATGAACCGGGTCAGCGCCTGAATGTCCACTGTGTTGCCGGTAATGCGGAACTTCACCGAACGCGCCTGGGCGAGAAGCGAATCAGCACGAACCTTCTTTTCCTTCTCACGCGCCGCTTTCGACTTTGCGCTGCCTTCGCTCGAGCTCTTCGCCAGCGTGTCCGCCGCGGCCGCGCTCGGCGGGGTGCTGGTTTGCGTGATCGCGGTGAGCCAGGTGTACGGAGGCATCGCGACGCTGATCTCCTGCATCACGTGAGACCACAGGTACCTGGTGTCGTCGATGGACTTGATGATCGACAGTTGCGCGAACAAAGAATCGCGTGTGGACTCCGCCTTTACCTTCGCCGCCAGAACGGCGCTGTAGCGCGAAGAGTCTTCGACCGCCTTGATCCGTCGCTCCTCGAGCGCGGAGACGGCGTTGTTCTGATGTAAGTACAGGTAACCGATTATCGCCAGCGCCGCGAGAACGGCGCCGACGGCGCTCATCAGAAATTTGTCGCTGCCCCACGCGCCCGCGTTCGCGAGAAGCTCCGACGCCCGATGGCTCCCGCCCTTGCTGCGGCGCCCCGCTCCCGGAAGAAGATTGATTTGTATCATCTCTCGGCTCTTCTCAGTTCTGGCGAAGGGCGAGACCGATGGACAGCATCAGCAGCGGAGCTACTTCATCGGTTACGAGAGACGCGAGCGCATCCTGGCGGACCTGTATGTTCGCGAGCGGGTTGGCCAGCTCGACCGGTTTTCTCGAGCTGCGCCCGAGTGCGTCGCAAAGTCCCGGCGTTCGCGCTCCACCGCCGCAGACGTAGATCGAGCGCACATCGGTATCGCCCTTCTTGAGAGTCGGCGCGAGGAACGCCATCGCGCGCTCGAGTCCGGTGGCAATCTCGTCGGTGCGGCGCTCGGTCACCGAATCGAGCTGCGTCGATCGGTCGAAGCCTCTGATGAGATCCTCCGCATCGGACGCCGAAAGGCCGTGCTCGCGCTGCAGATCCTCCCGCAGCCGGCGCGTGCCGAACGGAAGATCGCGCGTCAGAACAGGAACGCCGTCGTCGAGAATGTTGATGTTCGTGACTTCGTGGCCGACATTGACGAGTCCGACCAGGCCCATCATCGCCGCCGGATAGTTGAGCTCGAACGCATTATGCAGCGCGAACGCGTCAACATCGACGATGCTGGCGGTGACCCCGGCCTCAGCCAGAATGCGGAGCTTCGCCTCGACGAGGTCGCGCTTGGCGGCGACGAGGAGAACGCTCATCTCCTCGTTGACGGGACCGTCCGGATCGAGAATCTGGAAGTCGAGCTCGACCGACTCGACGTCGGGAACGTGCTGCTCGGCTTCCCACTGCATCAGCTCGCGCGCCTGTTGCTCCTTCACGCGCTCAGTCTGGATCCGCTTGATGATCACGTCTCGCCCGCCGACCGCCGTCACCACACTCTTCGCGCCCGTTCCCGTAGCCTCGAGCGCGGTGCGAATCGTGTCGGCGACTATTCCCGGGTCCATCACTTCACCCTCGACAATCGCGTCCGGTGGCAGTGGCGCAATCGCGACCTTCGCGAGCTCAGGTGAGCCGCGCGAATGATCGATGACGGCGACCTTTACCAGGCCGGAGCCAATATCGAGACCGACGGTTGTCCTGTTCCGTGCGAACAGTGCCATTGTGATGGGGCAGGAGTAGGCTCGCAACCCTAGATGGGCCGCCCTAAGACACGATTCAATGAGAGCGAGGTAACGTCTTGCCCGGCCTTAAAATAGCTCCGACCACGCCCGCTCCTCGAGGCGCAAAAAGGAGCCGCGCCCCGCCGAGTCGCTCACACGGCGGATGAACAGCCCCACACGACGCCGGATCCCCGCCGCACTGCCGCCCACCGCGCCCGACTCGGCGACAAGCCAGAAGACGGAAGAGTCCAGTCTGACCAGCGTCGTTTGAACGGCTAACCCGTCAGCCGTTACCGTGCGGCCGACCGACTTCCCCACAGCGAGGGAATCGGACTGACCGGAGGCCCATCCCGTGAAGGATGTCTGCACGGCCGACTCGGCCGAGTTCATCGCGCGTAGTGAGAGAGCCTCGCCCCCGCTGACGCGTATCTCTTCAGTCGTCGCGAGAAACGCCCCGACGATGAGGGCGCCGATCAGCACAACGGAGATCAGGGCGGCGACGAGCGCGAAGCCGTCCCGTGCCGCTTCACGGTCAGTTTCGCAGTGCGGCGGAAACAATTGCAGAGTCTCCCGCGGTTTTTTGGGAGCCGCCGATTGCGATGGATGTGGGGCTGAGCGCGCGCGCAACAACCTCGATGCGCGCGACACGCAGAGGATCCGAACCCGGCGTCAATTGGGTCCCCGCCCCGTCGAGATAGCGGAACAGGATTCCAGTGCGCTCCGGGTCAGAGCTGTATGCCCTGTAGTATCCGCTCAACGGCTGGATCGTGCCGCACGCCGAGATGCCGATCGCATTGCACCGCCGGTAGCCGAGGTAGGATTTACCGTCGGACGACTTGTAGAGACTGTAACGTCCCCGGCGAATGAACCTGAGCGGTGCGCCCGAGGATACCGGCGACGGCGACGGCGACAGCGTAAGCACGTAACTCGACGACGATGACCCGGCGCCCGTGAATCCTCCCGATACTGGACATACCGCCGCCGCGGCGCGCGTAGAGACGACGCGTATTCTGAAACGCTCCCAAACTCCGGGCGCGCCGGGAGCGGCGCGGTAGATGAGTGCGAGATCGCCGGTGTCGGGGACGGCCAACCACGAAGTGAAGCCGAGCGCCGATGCGTTCGTTGGAGCGAGTGCGACATCGAACGAGTTCACTGTCCCGCAGGCGATCGATGTTCCCAACGCCGAGAAGAACTCCAGCGCCGAATCGGCCATCAATCTGATTGTGTCGCGCGCTGTCGCCCCCCGAATCTCCTCGGTAAGAATCACGCCGGCATCGCGGACACTTCGCCGCACGTCTAGAGATTCACTCGTCAAGCGATACCACCGCTGCTGGCTGGTAACGGTCGTCGATACGGCACCGCAGACAATGGCAGCGAGTCCAATCACGACGACTATCTCGATCAAAGAGAATCCCGAACGGCGGGAGATGATCACTGGGCGCACGGAATGGTAGCGGTGATTGTTTCACTGTGAGGCGATCGGCCGGCGACGTAGCTAACAGTCACTACCGCGCTCAACGCCTGCCCCGAGGGAGAGATGGTCCAAACGGACGTCATCCCACCTCGTACATCACTCCCGCTCTGAGCTCCGCCGCACGCGAGACTTCGAATCGTCTCAATCCTGCTCGATACAATACGGGCGGCGCGCTCCCGGGCCGACGACTCGCCCAAAGAGCGAAGAACTACTGCGCTCGTCGCCGCGAGCCCGAGCGCTCCAACGGAAAAAATGAATACTGCGAACACCATCTCTATTAACGTGAATCCGGGTCGGCGCGTCATCCGCGAAGTGAAACTCCTCCCAGGGAGTACCGCGAATGCGGGGCGACGCCACCGCAATCATACAAACTCCAAATGAAGATAAAAACAGAGGGGCGCCTTTCGGCGCCCCTCTCCGCTACTTACAACTGCTTCATTTAAACGCAGGTGATAACGCCAGGAGCAGTAACCCCGAAGTCACACTTTTTGGATGTGAGTGCGTGCGTCGCAGTCGCCGTCCAGGTGGGGGGCGGCCCAACGAGTGCCGTCGCCGTCACGGTTACATTCTGCGACGGGGTGAACCCATACGCCTTGCCATCGCCGCTGAAATATTTCCCGCTACTGTCGGCTGCAACCTGCTCTTGATACGTCGCCAGGTTGCGCAGGTCCGACTTCATCGCCGCGATGTAGGCCTTGTCCTTCGTGCTTGC
>JBKJHG010000145.1:0-5329 GCA_046599115.1 Gemmatimonadaceae bacterium | reverse complement strand
CGGCGAGAACCTTTCCGATCTCCTTGGTAAGTACGAGCCCGGGCAGGTGTATCAGAACCGACGCGCGGAGCCCGGTGCCGGCGTTGGTCGGGCACGCGGTCAGATATCCGAATTCCTGGTGGAAGGCGTAAGGGAGACGCGCTCCGAGCGCCGTGTCGAGCTGCTCCACCCGCGCGAACGCTTCGGCCACGGCGAATCCCGAGTGCAGCGCCTGGAGCCGGAGATGATCCTCCTCGTTAATCATTATTCCGAACCGGCCGGAGAGGTACAGCGCCGCGCCGCTCCGCACCGGCGTGTCGTTCAATCCCGCCAGCTCCTTGCTCACAAGGTGGCGCTCGTGGAGGAGGAGCCGCTCGTCGGCAGCGAGCTCGTCCACGCGCACCAGAACGCCATCTCCGAGGTTCGGAACGTCGAGCAGCGCTTCCTTCGCCTGCGTCAGGACGCGCAGCCGTTCGCCGTCACGCGCCCTGCCCGTAAACGCGTACCCCTCGAGATTCCGAGCCAGGCGCACGCGGGTGGAAATGACGATGTCGGAGTGCTCGCCGGATGCGTCCAGCCAGCCCGTGCCGCCATCGGGGATCAGCGAGAGATCGAGTGTCATTCCATCCCCCGCAGCTTGTCCCGGATGTCGGCCGCGACCTCGAACTGCTCGGTCTCGATCGCACGCCGCAGCCGGCCGCGCAGCTCGGTGGCGATGGATACCTGTGGCTGCTCGATCTCCGTCGGGGCTTCGTAACGGCGCCCCACGTGGCGCGAGCCGCCGTGCACACGGCGAAGGAGATCACGCAGACTCGTCTCGAACGCGTCGTAGCAATTCGCGCAGCCGAGTCTCCCCGTAGCGCGAAAATCCTTCATCGTCGAGGAGCAGAAGGTGCAGCGCACGGCGTCTCCCTGCGACGCCGGGATCTGCTGGTGAATCGTATGGAGAAATTCATTGATCTGCGGCTTCGCCGAGGTCACGCTGGTCTCGACCCCGCGCTCGGCGGCGCACTTCTCACAGAGGTGGAGCTGTCGCACGCCGCTTCCTTCGACTTCGGTCAGCTGGATTACCGCCTGTCCTTCCTTGCAATTGTCGCAGAGCACTACGCCCCCACCTCGCTCGCCTGCGCCTCGCGCAGCCGCCCCCCGTCGAGCATCAGGATTCTGTGCCCGCGCGACGCGAGCGCTCGGTTGTGCGTCACGACTACCATCCCCACCTCGAAGTCGTGCACCATACCGCTGAGCAGCTCGTGAAGCATCTCGCCGTTTCGCGCGTCAAGATTGCCGGACGGTTCGTCGGCGAGGATGACGTGCGGATCCATCGCCAGCGCCCGGGCCACCGCGGTGCGCTGCTGCTCTCCCCCGGAAAGCTGCCCGGGGCGGTGGGTCATCCGTCCGCTCAATCCGACGCGCGCGAGTAGCTCCTCCGCGCGCGCCCTCGCCTTGCGGTCGTCCACTCCCGAGATGCGAAGCGGCATCATCACATTCTCCAGCGCGGAGAACTCACGCAGCAAATGATGGAACTGAAAGACGAATCCGACGGTGCGGTTCCGCAGTGAGGCCAGATCTTCTTCGCTTCTCCCCTGCACCGGCTGCCCGCCGATGACGACGAAACCCTTCGTCGGCGCGTCGAGAGCGCCGAGCATGTGCAGCAGCGTGCTCTTGCCGGCACCGCTTTCGCCGACGATGGAAACCATCTCACCGCGCCTAACGGTGAGGTTGACGCCGCTCAGCACGTCGATCGTTCCGCCGTCGCCGCCGGTGTAGCTCTTGAACAGGTCGTGTGCTTCGAGAACGTTCATCGTCATTCGTGTCTGATCGCCTCGATCGGATAAAGCCGCGACGCCTGCACCGAGGGGTAGATCGTCGCCAGCGCCGCGATGGCGATGCTGGCGAGAACTATCCAGATCACGTCAGGCGTCTGCATCGAGATCGGCAGGTGATCTATGAAATACACCTGCGGATCGAGCGCGATGAACTTGTACTTGTCGAGAGCCAGCGCAGCGGCTAGTCCGAGGAGCAAACCGAGTAGAGTCCCGACAATGCCGATCACGAATCCCTGGGCGAGAAAGATCCGGCGGATGGATTTTGCCGGCATCCCCATCGCCTTCAGGATTCCGATTTCGCGCGTTTTGTCAGCGACGACCATCGTCAATGTGCTGACGATGTTGAATGCCGCGACCAGAACGATGAGCAGCAGTATCACTCCCATCCCGAGCTTCTCGAGCTTGAGCGCCTGGAAGAGCGAACGGTTCTGCTCCTCCCAATCGACGGTGCGGAAGGGCCAGCCCAGGGCTGCGGTAAGCGCCGACGCGACCGTCCGAGCCTGCCAGCGATCGGTGGTCTTCACCTCTATCCCGGTGACGCCGCTGCCGAGCCCGGCAAGCTCCTGCGCCTTGTCGAGAGCGACGAATGCGTATGCGTTGTCGTACTCATACATCCCGGTGGAAACGATTCCCGTTACCTCGAACCGCTCGACCTTGGGGACGAACCCGCCGGTGGATGCGTTCATCTTGCCGCCGCCTGCCGAGAGGAGATTGATCGTGTCACCCGGCCACTTGTTGAACCGCGCAGCGAGCAGCTTGCCGAGCACGATGCCGCGGTGCTCGCCATCCGTGCTTGCGAATCGGAAGTCGCCGGAGATTGCGTGCTCTCGAATGGTAGTGACGTCGGGCACCCCTCTGCCCTGCGGAAGAATCCCGGCGACATAGACGCCGCCGGCGTAATCGTGTCCCGCCGTCATCAGGCCTTCCGTGAGGACGAACGGGGCTGCAGCCACGACTCCGCGCTGCCCCCGCACCTTCTTCAGCGTCTCCGGCCAGTCGCTGATCTTGAGATCCTCGCCATAGCTGAGGACGCGGATGTCGGGGCTGCCAACGAGAATCTTCTCCCGCAGATCGTGCTGCAGTCCGTTCATCACGCCGATGATGACGATGAGTGCGCTGACCCCGACCATCACACCGCCGATCGCGATCAGGCTGATGAGCGACAGCAGCTTCGATCCGCGCCTGCTGCGGAGATAACGCCACGCGATTCCGAGCTCGAGCCGGCTCATTCGGGTCGCATCGTCGGAAAGAGGATGACGTCGCGGATGTTCTGCGATCCGGTCAGATACATGAAGAGACGATCGATTCCAATTCCAACTCCTCCCGCCGGTGGCATCCCGTATTCCATCGCGCGCAGATAGTCCTCATCCACGCCGCTCGCTTCCTGATCGCCAGCGGCCTTGAGCGTCGCTTGCGCTTCGAACCGGCGCCGCTGATCCAGCGGATCGTTCAGCTCGCTGAAGGCGTTTGCCATCTCCTTTCCATTCGCGAACAGCTCGAACCGCTCCGTCAGCCCAGGATTACCGCGCCGCGGCTTCGCCAGCGGCGAAAGCTCGAGTGGATAATCCTTCACGAACGTCGGCTCCACGATCTTCGACTCCACGAGCTCCTGGAAAATCTCGTCGAGCAGCTTCGGCCTGCTCAGCTCTCCCGTCTTTTCCACTCCCAGCCTGTTCGCGAGCGCGATCAACCCAGGCTTGTCGAGTGACATCACGTCGGCACCGGCCGCAGCGTTGAGGGCGGTCACCCACTCGATGCGCTCGAACGGCGGTTTGAAAACAGGAACGTCAGCCTCGAGTCCGACCGTGTTTCTCACCGCGTCGGCTGCACGCACGAGCAGCGCCTCAGTGGCGTCCATCATCTCTTCGTAGTCCGCGTACGCCTGATAGAACTCGAGCATCGTAAACTCGGGATTGTGCGTGCGGTCGATTCCTTCATTCCTGAAATCGTGGCCCATTTCGTAAACGCGGTCGAAACCGCCGACGATGAGCCGCTTGAGATACAGCTCATCGGCGATGCGGAGAAAAAGCGGCATATCGAGCGCGTTGTGGACCGTCGTGAACGGACGCGCCGCGGCGCCGCCATACAGCGGCTGCAGCACGGGCGTCTCCACCTCGAGGAACTGCCGCTCGTCGAGGAACGCGCGCATAGCGCTGTTCACGGCAAGGTCGCGGATGATCAGCGCGATGCGCGCGTTCCTCGACGAGCGGCAGTTCCTCGAGGTGGAGACGCCGGTGCTGCAGCCGCTGTACGGCGGCGCCGCGGCGAAGCCGTTCGTGACCCACCACAACGCGCTCGACATGCGCCTCTTTCTGCGCATCGCCGACGAGCTCTACCTCAAGCGGCTCGTGGTGGGCGGATTCGAGCGCGTGTACGAGATCGGCCATGATTTCCGCAACGAGGGGATCGACAGGACGCACAACCCCGAGTTCACGATGCTCGAGTTCTATCAGGCGTACGCGGACTACACGGAGATGATGTCCGTCGTCGAAGCGCTGATCGTGGCGTCAGCGGATGCCGTGCGCTCGACCCCGGGAATCGTCGCGGACGTACCGTCGTTCTCGACGCCGTTCCCGAGAGTGCAATGGATCACCGCACTTCGCGAGGCCGCCGGCGTCGACGTCATCATCCTTGGTGATGACGAGCTGCGCCAGCTCGGCAAGCGCGTGGGCGTGGAGCACACGGAGAAGCTCGGACGCGCGAAGCTGCTCGACGAGATATTCCAGGCTCTGGTCGAGCGGAAGCTGCAGGAGCCGACGTTCATCGTCGATTACCCGGTCGAGCTGTCGCCGCTCGCCAAGCCGAAGCGCGGCGATCCTGCTCTCACCGAGCGGTTCGAGCTGTTCGCCAGCGGGCGCGAGATCGCGAACGCTTTCAGCGAGCTCAACGATCCCATCGACCAGCGCTCGCGCTTCGAAGCCCAGGCCGCGCTCCACGCCGCGGGTGACGAGGAAGCATCCGGCGTAGACGAGGACTACCTCCGCGCCATGGAGTACGGCATGCCGCCGATGGGCGGAGTGGGGATCGGCGTGGACCGGTTGTTCATGTATCTGACTGGGATCGCCAACATCCGTGACGTAATCCTCTTTCCTACGATGCGCCCCGAGACGGGTCACTAGTCACCCCTTAACTTGCAGCTATGACCCGGCTCGAACTCTCCATCGCCTGGCGCTACCTCCGCAGCCGTCGCGGATCGCGCCTGCTTTCGTTCATCAGCATGATCGCCATGCTCGGCGTCGTCGTCGGGGTGAGCGCGCTGATCGTCATCATCGGCGTCATGGACGGGCTGCAGCACGATCTGCGCGAGAAGATCCTGGTCGGCAGTCCCGACATCCGCGTGCTGAGCTACGGCAGCGACCTCAAGATTCAGGCTTGGCGCGACGTGCTCGGCAAGGTTCGGCGGCATCCCGGCGTCGTCGCCGCGGAGCCGTTCGTGCTGACCGAGGCGGGAATGAATGCGGGCCGCGATTACGCGGGCGGAGTGATGCTCGTGGGACTTCCGCCGCAGACGCGGGGCGCGCAGG
>JBKJHG010000077.1:0-2923 GCA_046599115.1 Gemmatimonadaceae bacterium | reverse complement strand
GCTCACGTTATAGCGGCAATAACGTGATGCTCGTCGATCTAGCGGGAATGGGATCCCCACAACGGTCGGTAGCGGCGGCTGCGCCGGCAGCTCCTGTTTTGTACCGGGACCAACGGTAGCATCGCTCGCACCGCCACAGGCAGCTAGTGCGAGCAAAGCATACGGGAGAATTACTGATCGCGATTCGCGCAGGCTCATACCGACCCTCAAA
The DNA here is from genome assembly GCA_046599115.1 of Gemmatimonadaceae bacterium. GTDB lineage: Bacteria > Gemmatimonadota > Gemmatimonadetes > Gemmatimonadales > Gemmatimonadaceae > UBA4720. The sequence continues at coordinate 2,712 of JBKJHG010000077.1, read as the reverse complement.
TCGTTGTAAGCTCAACCTGGTGCAATCAACGCGCCACCCATCCTCGCTCTGCTCGCGGTCACTGCGTTCCGGCGCGCATCCCTTTGGCTAGTGCAAGACACCATCTCGAATTGGTGATTCCACCACCGGGCGGCCCAGCGCGGTGGCGTGTGCGGCGACGGCGGCTTGTGTAAGCTCGGCACCTCTCCACACTGCCACATCCGCAGGAGTGAGAAGCCCATAGCGTCGCGCCAACTCCGCGCGATACCACGTGGCGGACAGCAAAGGAATCGTCACCACCGTCACGTCGCGCCTGATTCCCTCTACCTGCTGGAGATACCACAGTGGGTAAGTGTCGTTGTCACCGATGGAAAGCAGGACGGCGTTCGGTGGAAGAGGCTGGATGATCGACAAAGCTTCATCTCGGGCGCCGACGTCTTCGGAGAGATGAGAGCGATCGACTGCTTTCCAGTTGAGAACGAATGGAAGGGCGACGAATGCCAGCGGCAGAGATCGAAGTGGCGATGGGACTCTTCGCGAAAGGCGCGCTGCTCCGAGCCCCGCCCACGCCCCCCAGGCGGCGAACGCGAAGAAAAAGAAATAATCACGCTCGCGCGCCTCGCGCGCGGTGCCGTCGGGGAGGAATCCGTAACCGTATGATGGACCCGCTTTCATATTGAGATAGATCGCAACGCCCACCGAGCCAACGATCAGCAGCGTCAGCCACGCGCGCCAGCTTCTCCGATCGGCTCGCCGGTGTGAGATGCTTCCATAGATCCCCAGCGCGACAAATGCGAGGGTGATGCTGGTGCGTTCGAGCGAGGGTCCCGGTGAATCGGAAACGCCAAGCGCAAATTGCCAGTCGGCATACTCGAAGAGATTTCCTATCTGCAGCCAGAGCGGCACCGAGCGCGGCAGGAGCGTGCGCGGGCCGTACTGCTTTCGCGTCAACACATCGCGCAGTGCCGCAAGTGAAGATGGATTTCCCTGGTTGATGGCGGGGTCGTGCTTTGCCCTCACGTAGAGATACAACACGCAGCTGGCGCCGAGCGCGAACACGACGATCGCAGCGATTGCGAGCTGTGACAACGACTGATGGTCGCGGCGTCCATCCGTTCGGCGCCGTCCGCGAGGGAGCCCGAACGTTCCATCGCGATCGGCGAAGATGAGAACCGCCGCTGCCGGCACGACGACAAGCACGGAGAGATGGAGAGCCCAGCCGAGTCCGCCGAGATAAATCGCGACGAGCGCCCACCGCGACTCTCCGAGTGCGCCGGAGCGGTTGGCGCACCAGAGTATCGCGCAACCGAACAGAAAAGCGAGTGCGTACACCTCGGTCTCGTTCGCGCTGAGCCAAACGGTGGACATCGCACCGGCGACGAGGCCGGCGCAGGTTCCGCCAATCGCATCGTGGCTCCACTTGGCAAAGAGAAGCGCGATCACTCCGCACGCACCGGCCGTCGCCGCGGCGGAGAAGAGATTGACCGCGCGCGCGAACCCGAAGAGCGGTGCGAACACGAAGCTCCAGCACTTCGCAATTAGCACGTAGAGGGATGTTCCTGCCGGGTGGGGAATCCCGAGCGTCTTTATCGCGGCGAGGAACTCACCGGAATCCCAGAGGGTCACACCCGGCGCAAGTGTGAGCGAATAAACAACAAGCAGGACGACGATCGTGACAACGGGAGCGGCGTGGCGCTTCGTCACCGTGCTACGCGCTCTTCCACGCCGCGTCGAGAGCGCTGCGGTTCGGGGCCACATCGTGCACCCTGAACGCCGTCACGCCCGCCCGATATGCGGCGACGTTCAGCATCGCAGTCGTCAGATCGCGATCAGCGTTTGGGATCGTCTTCGGATCCGGATTCCCCGGCAGCTCCGCAGCCACCAGCTCGGCGACAACGCGCTTCCGGGAAACGCCGAGGAGGATGGGATACCCCGTGGCGACGAAGCGCTGGACCTCGCGGAGCACGGTGAGCGAGTGTTCGCCGCGTTTGGAGAATCCGATTCCCGGGTCGAGCATCACGCGATCTGCTTTCACTCCCGCCCGCTCGACCTCGGAGGCGCGGGCCATCAGCTCGACGATGATCTCACCGACCGGATCGTCGCCGTAGTTGGCGAGATCGTACGTCGCCATCTCGGCCACTGTTCCGCGCGAATGCATCAGCACGACTTGGGACTCAGCTTCGGCAGCGACGCGCGCCATCTCCGCATCCAGCCGCATCCCCGACACATCGTTGATGATGGTTGCGCCGGCGTCGAGCGCCGCACGCGCGACTTCGGACTTCACCGTATCGATTGAGACCACCGCACCGGCGGCCGCGATCTCCCTGATCACGGGCGCCACTCTGCGGATCTCCTCAGCGGCGGAAACAGGCTTGGCGCCGGGCCGAGTGGATTCGCCGCCGACATCGATCACGTCGGCACCGTCGGCGACGAGACGCATCGCTTGCGCGATGGCGTCACGTGCGGAAAAAAAGTTACCCCCGTCGCTGAAGCTGTCGGGGGTAACGTTCAAGATTCCGAAAATTATGGGACGCGCAGCCGTCCCGGCGGGTATCACGCCGGCGCGATCTCCGGACCGCCGAAGAGCGGCGGCTTCGCCGGCTTCGGCTGAACCAGCAGCGTATCCTTTGCAGGAAGTGCAGGCGGAAGCGATGGCGGCGTTGCGCGAGGCGGCAACTGCTCACCCCGAGCAAGCACGGCCACATCTTCACCAGTCAGCGTCTCGCGATCAAG
>JBKJHG010000060.1:0-8955 GCA_046599115.1 Gemmatimonadaceae bacterium | reverse complement strand
CACGAACGCCGCCAGCGCCTGCCCCTTCAATTCGTGCGTTTTTCCGACAACCGCGGCTTCCGCTACGGCCGGATGCTCCACCAGTGCCGACTCCACTTCCATCGTCCCGATCCGGTGGCCGGCAACGTTGAGAACATCGTCGACGCGGCCGAGTATCCAGAAATAGCCGTCGTCGTCGCGCTTGGCGCCGTCGCCGGGGAAATAAAGGTCAGGGCGTCCCGGCCATTTTGAGAAATAGGTCTCCACATACCGCGCGTCATCGCCCCATATCGTCCGCAGCATAGACGGCCACGGCTTCGTGAGCGCGAGCAGTCCGCCGCCGACGGGGATCCGTTTCGCCTCCGCATCCATCAGCTCGGCGGTGTAGCCGGGAAGCGCGGTGGTCGCGCTGCCGGGCTTCGTCGCGGTGTAGCCGGGAAGGGGAGAGATGACGATCGACCCCGTCTCCGTCTGCCACCACGTGTCCACGATCGGGCAGCGGTTGCCGCCGATGTGCTCGCGGTACCACATCCAAGCTTCGGGATTGATCGGCTCGCCGACGGAGCCGAGCAGGCGCAGCTTGGATAGATCGTGCTTCGCCGGATACTGGTCGCCCCACTTCATGAATGCGCGAATGGCAGTCGGCGCGGTATACAGGATCGTCACCTTGTGCCGCTCGCAGATGTCCCAGAAGCGATCCTTCTCCGGCCAATCAGGAGCGCCCTCGTAAACGAAGCACGTTCCGCCGTTCGCGAGCGGGCCGTACACGACGTACGAGTGGCCGGTCACCCAGCCGATGTCGGCGGTGCACCAGAAGATGTCTTCGTCCTTGAGATCGAAGACGAGCTTCGTCGTCGTCGTAACGCCGGTGAGATATCCGCCGGTTGTATGCACTATCCCTTTGGGTTTTCCCGTCGTCCCCGACGTGTAGAGGATGAACAGCACGTCCTCGGCGTCCATCGGCTCCGGCGCGCACTCCGGCTGCGCGTCGCGCATCAGCTCGTGATACCAATGGTCGCGACCCGGCTTCATCTCCGCCCCGGCGGCCACAGCGTCTTCCACTTTATTTCCCGTGCGTCCGCAAAGCGCGCGCTGGACGACGATCACGTTCTCGATCGAATCGGTTCCTTCGAGAGCGGCATCGGAGTTTTTCTTGAGCGGCACCATCGCCCCGCGGCGATATCCGCCGTCAGATGTGATGAGCAGCTTGCACTTCGAATCGTTGATGCGGTCGCGCAGCGATTCGGGAGAGAAACCGCCAAAGACTACGGAGTGAATGGCGCCAATTCTCGTGCACGCGAGCATCGCCACCGCCGCTTCGGGAATAAGCGGCAGGTAGATGGCGACGCGATCGCCTTTGGCGACGCCGAGCTTCTTCATCACGTTGGCGAACTTCATCACCTCGGCGTGGAGCTCGGCGTAGGTGAGCGTTCTTTCGTCGCCCGGCTCTCCTTCCCAGATCAGCGCTTTCTTGTTCGCGCGGCTCCCGTTGACGTGCCGGTCGAGGCAATTCGCCGAAACGTTGAGCTCGCCGCCGACGAACCACTTCGCGTAGGGAGGCGTCCATTCGAGGATCGTTTTCCAGGGGGTCATCCACTCGAGGGCGCGCGCCTGATCGGCCCAAAAGTGCTCGGGGTCGGCGGCGGCCTTCTCGTAGATGTCGTTCGAGGAAACGTGCGCGGCGTGGCTGAATGCGGCTTCCGGCTCGAATTTGCGCGTTTCAGAGAGGAGAACGTCAATGTCTTCGGTCATTCCTTAGGATATATCGTTTTGCGGGAGACTCGCCAGAGTGCGAACTTGTGCCAATGCGCGAATCTGAAAACAGCACGCCGGTCGTCGAGGCGCAAGAGCTCTTCCGGTCGTTCGGTCGGAAGGAGGCTCTCTCGGGCTTGACCTTCACAGTACGCTCCGGTGAGTGCCTCGCGCTTTTCGGCCCCAACGGCGCCGGCAAAACCACGCTTCTGCGCACGCTCTCCGGACTGCTTCGGCCGACGAAAGGCGAGGCGCGCATCGAAGGGCGCGCGCTGCCCGGCGGCGCCGAAGTGCGGTCGCGGGTCGGGATCGTTTCGCACCATTCGCTCCTCTACGAAGCGCTGACAGGGCTGGAGAATGTCGTCTTCGCGGCGCGCCTTTACGCGGTTCCCGATCCGAGCGCCGCCGCTCGCGCCGCGCTCGACCGGATGGGAATGTCATCGAAGATGAACGCTCCCGTCCGCTCGCTCAGTCGCGGAATGCAGCAGCGCGTTTCGATAGCGCGGGCGATGGTCCATTCCCCGTCGGTGATTCTAGCCGACGAGCCGTACTCCGGACTCGATGACGATGGGTCCCGCTCGCTCACCGCGCTCCTCGGCGAGCTCCGCGCCGCCGGCGCGGCAATGGTAGTCGTCACCCACAACTTTGCCGAAGGCCTCTCGCTCGCCACGCACGCAGCGGTGATGAGCGCCGGCAAAATTGTCACCCTGCTCGCCCGTGATTCGATCGACGACGCAAACTTTGCGGCGCAGTACCGCACGCTCGCCGGTAGCATTCGATGATGCGCGATGCGTGGCTAATCGCGAAGAAGGATCTGACAATCGAGTTCCGCACCAGAAGCGGGCTAATCTCTGCGCTCGTGTTTGCGCTGCTCGGGTTGGTCATTTTCTATTACGCCTGGGACCCGACGGCGGTCGCGTCGGTCGATCTCGCTCCGGGCGTCTTGTGGGTCGTCTTCACATTCTCCGGTCTGCTTGGCCTCAATCGCTCGTTCGCGATCGAGCAATCGGAGCACGCGATTGATGGCCTGCTCGCATCTCCCGCCAGCCGCAGTGGAATATTTCTCGGTAAGGCGTTCGCTAATCTGGTTTTCGTGGCTGCGGTGCAGCTCGTCGCTGTGCCGGCGCTCGTTCTATTCTACAATTTCCCGATCGGGGGAGTTCTGCTCCCGCTGGTCGGCATTCTTTTCCTCGCCGCGGTCGGGCTGTGCGCCGTCGGGACGCTGTTCAGCTCGATGGCCGTGAATACGAAGCTCGCCGAGCTGCTGCTCCCGATGCTCGCGCTCCCATTTTTCGTTCCGATCGTCATCGGTGCTTCACAGTCAACGGCGAAGCTCCTCAGCGGACGCCCGGCCATCGAAGCGATGCCTTGGCTCAAGCTTCTTCTCGCGTTCGATCTTGTCTTCGTGCTCGGCTGTACGCTCGCCTACCCATTCACCATCGAAGAATGAACAACTCTAACTCGTTGCTTCGCGGAATCCTCATCGCGGCCGGAATGTCGTCGTCGCTTCTCATCGGCAGCTGCGCGGTGAACGGCACGCCGTCGGTGCTCGCGCCGAAGGCGGGAACGGAGATCGTCTGGGACACCTATGGCGTTCCGCACATCTACGTGCAGAATCGAACGGGGCTCGCGTACGCCTTCGGCTGGGCGCAGATGCGGAATCACGGCGACCTCCTGCTGCGGCTCGTTCTCCAGGGGCGCGGGCGCGCCTCTGAATTCCTGGGCAAGAATTACATCGACGATGACCGCTGGGTGTGGCAGATCGGAATTCCGCAGATGTCGGCGCGCGATTATGCGGCGCAGAAGCCTGAGATGCGGGCGCATCTCGACGCGTTCGCGGCGGGAATCAACGCCTTCGCCGCTGCGAATCCGGGAATGATCGGCGATTCCGTCCGCGCCGCGCTACCCGTGAACGGGATTGACCTGACCGAGAATCTGCAGCGCCTCACCTTCGCACGGTTCATCACGTCCCAACAGGGCGTTCAGGATCAGACGCGCGCGTGGGAGCGCGGATCGAACGCGTGGGCCATCGCGCCATCCCATTCAGCAAACGGACACGCGATGCTGCTCGTGAACCCGCACCTTCCCTGGTCGGACCTCTTCACCTGGATCGAAGCGGAGTACACGATGCCGGGCGTTCACGTCTACGGCGCGGCGGTGATCGGATCCCCCGTGATTCAGATCGGCTTCAACGACAACCTCGGTTGGAGTCACACCGTCAACACGCAGGATGGCGAAGATCTGTACGAGCTGACTCTGTCGGGCAACGGCTATATCTTCGACGGAAAAGTGAAGCCGTTTGAGGAGAGCATACACGTAATCAAAGTCCGCTCCATCGACGGGTCGATGGTAGACGACACAGTCCATTATCGTCACTCCGTTCAGGGACCCGTTGTCTCGGTCAAAGCGGGGAAGGCGATCGCGCTGCGCGCCGTCGGGATGGACGCGCCGATAATTCCTTACGCTTATCAGCAGTGGTGGGATATGGGCGCCGCGAAAAACTTCTCCGAATTCCAGCGTGCGATCACGCCGAATCAGATCTCCGGCCAGAACATCACCTATGCCGATCGCGACGGGCACATAATGGAGTTCTACGGCGGAAATACGCCGGTGAGACCCCGCGGCGACCGCGCGTATTGGTCGGGCATCATCCGCGGCGACAGCTCGACGACGCTATGGAATTCGCTCCACAGCTACGCCGATATGCCGAAGACGATCGATCCGCCATCGGGATGGGTGCAGAACGCGAACGACCCGCCCTGGTGGGCGACGTTCCCGGTCGTCGTGCATCCGCAGGATTATCCGTCGTATCTCGCGACGAAGACGATGCTGCTTCGGCCGCAACGCTCGGTTCGAATGCTTCGCGAAGATTCGAGCATCAGCTATGACGAACTCCTGCGGTACAAGCACTCGACGCGAATGGAGCTCGCGGACAGAGTCCTCGACGAGCTTCTCGCCGCCGCGGGGACGAATGGCAACGACGGTACGAAGCGCGCCGCCACTGTATTGCGGAACTGGGACAGATCAGCCGACGCCGGCAGTCGCGGCGCCGTTCTATTCAACGAATGGTGGAACGAATACGGCCGGAGGATGGGCTCGAAGAGTCGTTGGTCCACGGCGTGGTCGGAGCAGCGGCCGCTCGACACTCCGGTCGGTCTCGCCGATGCCTCGGTCGCGATCGCTTCGCTGGACGCCGCGGCGGCGACGACCGAAAAAAAATATCGGGCGCTCGATGTTCCGTGGGGTGACGTGTACCGTTTCCGCCGCGACTCGCTCGATCTTCCCGGGAACGGAGGAGACGCCCTGCTCGGGATATTCCGCGTCATCTGGTATCAGCCGGCGTCGAATAATCGCTACCGCGCGACCGGTGGTGACTCGTTTGTCGCCGCGGTCGAGTTCTCCAACCCGGTGCGCGCGATGTCGCTCGTCGGGTACGGGAACGCCTCGCGGATCGGCTCACCCCACCGGGACGACCAGCTCCCCTTCCTCTCCAGGAAAGAGCTCAAGCCGGTTTGGATGACCCGCGCCGAGGTGGACGCGCATACAGAAAAGCGCGAGAGGTTCTAGTTTTAGGGAGTATGAAACCATCGTTTCTTTCCGTCGCCGCTGTCCTGGCGGTGATCGGCACTTTGATTCGCGCCATCTTCTTCACCCCTTTCGAGGCGGTGCAGGGGCCGGCGCAGAAGATTTTCTACATCCACGCCCCGGCGGCGTGGGTCGCGTTCCTCGCGTTCGGTTTGGTCGCGATCGCAAGCGCGCTCTACCTCTGGCTCCGTGACGAACGCCTCGACCGCTTCGCCGAGAGCTCGGCTGAAGTCGGGGTCGTGTTCACGACGGTCGTTCTCATTACCGGCCCTCTTTGGGGCAAGCCCATCTGGGGCACCTACTGGACGTGGGACGCGCGGCTGACGCTGACGCTCTTCCTCTGGTTCATTTACGTTGGATACATCGTTCTTCGCGGCGCCATCGAAGACCGTTCGATGCGCGCGCGTTATTCCGCCGTGCTCGGAATACTCGGCGCTTTTCTCATCCCGTTCATCCATCTCAGCGTGTATCTCTTCCGCACGCTGCACCCGATGCCAATCGTGATGAAGCCCAGCGCGCCATCGCTCCCGGGCGAAATGCTGAAGACGCTGCTGTTGTCGTTCTTGTCGTTCACGCTTCTTTACGCCGCATTTCTTCGCGCGCGATATCGTCTCGCCGGCGAGCGCGAACTCGCCGAGGCCGCAGCCGATGCCTGATAACGCCGGGTACTACCACGCCGCGTACGCCATCGCGCTTGTCATCTATCTGTTCTACGGGATGAGTCTCTTCAGCCGCCGGTCGCGGCTACGAAAGTAGGAAGCGGATGAACGCGGGTTCATTGGAAGGCGTCCCCACCGAGATCACCGACCCGATCAACGCCCAGATCCTCGCTGTTTCCGAGGACAGGATTGACGGATTCGTGAGAGAGCCGTTCGCCGAGATCGCGCGTCTCTCCGGAGTTCCGGAGGATCTGGTGATGGAGCGCTTGAGGGCGATGCTCTCCGCGCGTGTTATCCGGCGCATCCGGCAAACGCTGATGGCGACGAACCTCGCTCCCGGCGCGCTCGTCGCGTGGAAGGTGCCGAAGGATTGTCTCGATTTCGCCTTCACCTATTTGGCGAAGGACGATCCGTTCTCCGGCCACGTTGTCATTCGCTCCACCGACGGCGACACCCCCGGGTCGGCGTTCCGTCTCTGGACTACGCTCAAGGTTCCGCTGGGCTACTCGATGGTGAAGCACTGCGAATTTCTCGCCGAGCAGGTTGGCGCGCTCGGCTACAAGATAATGCCCGCGAAGCGGCTCTTCGCGCTCGGAGTCGGGCACGTGCGCAGGAAGGGAATCGAGCCGGGCAGCCGCACCGAGGAAGAGGGACGCGTCATCGGGGTCAACATCGTCGAGCTCGGTGAGCTTGATTGGCGCGTGCTCAGCGCGCTCAAGCGCGAATTCGCCGCAGACGAGATTCACGCCGATCCGTGGCGCAAGCGCGCGCGGGACGCCGGCGAATCGCTCGACGAGTTTATTCGCGTCGCGAAGTCGCTGAATGCGCGCGGCGTGATCGGCCGCTTCTCGACATTCCTCGAGCACGTCAAGCCGTCGAGCGCCGGGACACGAGTCACGCGTTACAACGCGCTCTTCCATTGGCGCGTTCCGGAAGGGAGGGAGATCGAGGCGGGAAAGGAAGTCGGAAGGCACCACATCATCACGCACGCGTATTGGCGAGAGGCGGGCGCCGAATTCGGGAACGTGAACATAATGGCGGTCGCGCACGGCACCGACAAGGAAGTCGTGCTCGAGCACAAGTTTTTGATCGACGAGCACCTGCGCGAAACCGGGGTTCCGATTCTCTATACGAACGTCTTCTGGGGCGGACGGAGCGAGATCAAGCCGTCGGAGATTTCCCCGCAGGAGTACGCCAGCTGGTGCCGGCGCGTAGGATGCGATCCGCGGGCGATGCGAGACGTAGCCGAGTGATTCGTGACGAGTGAGTTGATTGCAGGGTTGGCGCGTCCGAACGGAGCGGAAAGCGAGGTCGTTCCCGGCGGGAAAGTCTTCCTCGTCGGCGCCGGTCCTGGTGATCCCGGGCTGATCACCGTGCGCGGAAAAGCGCTCATCGATTCGGCCGACGCAATCGTGTACGACGCACTCGTCAATCCGGCGCTCATTCCAGCAACGGCGAAGGAAACGGGGATACCCGAACTATACTTTGTCGGCAAGCGTGGCGGCGACGCGAAGTCCGTCGCGCAGGACGACATCAATGCGCTCATCGTTGAGCTCGCCCGCGCCGGCAAGAGAGTCGTTCGCCTCAAGGGCGGTGACCCGCTCGTGTTCGGTCGCGGCAGCGAGGAAGCGCAAGCGTGCAACGACGCGACGATCGATTTCGAGATCGTTCCCGGTGTGACCGCGGGGATTGCCGCCGCTGCGTACGCGGGAATTCCGGTTACGCATCGCGGTCTTTCGACATCGGTCACCTTCGTGACGGGAAGCGAAGACCCGGCGAAGAGCACGACGCAGACGAACTGGGCTGCGCTCGCGCAGTCGGGGAGCACGATCGTTCTCTATATGGGTGTGAAGAACCTCCCCGCGATCGCGGCCGCACTAATCGCCGGCGGAATGTCGAAGGATATTCCCGCCGCCGCGATTCAGTGGGGAACGCGATCCAAGCAGAAGACCGTCGTCGCCACCCTCGAGACGATCTCCGCCAAAGCGGGCGATGCGGGATTGTCCGCGCCGGTGATCACCGTCATCGGCTGGTCGGTCGTTCTTCGCGACGAGATCGCGTGGTTCGAGAAGCGCCCGCTCTTCGGAAAACGAATCGTCGTCACCCGGGCGACCCAGCAGGCCTCATCGCTCACGGAAAAACTCGCCGAGCTGGGCGCGGAAGTAATCGAGATGCCGGCGACGAGAATCGAGCGCCTCGACGGCGCCCCGCTTCGTGAAATCCTCGCCGATCTCGCAAGCTACAGCTGGCTGATGTTCACGAGCCGGAACGGCGTGGAGCTGTTCTGGGAAAATCTTCTTACCTCCGGACGCGACGGGCGAAGTCTCGCCGGACTTAAGATCGCCGCGGTCGGACCGGCGACGGCTGCAGCGCTGTTGGAGAGGGGAATCGCCGTGGATGTGATTCCGGAGCGGTTCGTCGCTGAAGGATTGCTGGCTAAGCTGTCCGAGCGCGACGACGTCTCTGACTCGCGCGTCCTCTACGTCACCGCCGAGGGCGCGCGAGACGCTCTGCCCGACGGTCTAACCGGAATGGGAGCTGGTGTGAACGTGGTTCCCCTCTACCGCTCGGCGAGCGACGGCACTGGCAGCGCGAAGCTGGTGAAGCGAATAGAAGCCGGCGAAGTGGACATCGTCACTTTCACCTCCGCGTCAGGAGTGCGCGCGTTCGTGGAGGCGGTGGGCGCGGAGATCGCGCAGCGTCTTCCCGCTGCATCGATCGGCCCACAGACGAGCGATGCGCTGCGCGAAGCGGGGGTCGACATCCGGATCGAAGCTAAGGTCTCTACTATCGAGGGCTTGGTTGAGGCGATCGTAGATGGCGCCTAGGAAGGAGCGCGATCCGTCGTTGGTGCTCATCGCAACCCGCGCGTCCGATCTCGCGCTGCGCCAGGCGCGTCTCGTCTCTGATGCATTTCATTCGCGCGGCGTCGCCGCGGAGCTCGTAACCTTCAAAACCGTTGGCGACACGAAGCTCGATC
>JBKJHG010000121.1:0-47623 GCA_046599115.1 Gemmatimonadaceae bacterium | reverse complement strand
CGGGCTCCTTGGACAGGCTGCCAGGTAACTCCTGGGCGTGAGGGGAGAGATTGCCGCACGACGGACAGTGCCACAGAGAATAGACCGCCTTAACGGGCAAGGGTGAAAAGGTGGGGTAAGAGCCCACCGCGTTTCCGGTAACGGGAGCGGCATGGTAAACCCCAGTCGGAGCAAGGCCAAATATGCGGCGAAAGGTCGTCCACCTTGATAAAGACGCCGCGGGTAGGCTGCTAGAGGGTGTGGGCGACCACACTCGGAGAGAGATGACCGTCCAGTCGCTTCGCGCGATGGACAGAACCCGGCTTACAGACTGACTACTCCTCTTTTTATCAAAACGGTCCCCGGCGAGTCGCGGGGGCCGTTTTGTTTTTCCCGGTCGATCCGCTGTTGCGCTGCCGTAGGCTTCGCGGCCTTCCTTCTCTGCGCGTGTGCGCGAACCGCGCGCGAGCCCCTTGCAGCCCCGCTTCCCGCGACGGCGGGCGCTGCGAGCTGGACGATGGTTCCGTGGAGAGGCTCCGCGAGATACCGCATTTCAAGATCCGGATCCGTCTCGAGCGACAGCGCCGTCGAGAAGCAGGTCTCGGCGTCAACGGTAGAAAGCGAAACGCTCACTCGTGCGCTCGCGCAGCACGGCGTCTCGTTCACACTTTCTCTCTCCCCGGCCGACGCATCTTCACCAACAAACAAACCGCCGGCGAAGGCTTCCGGGCTGCTCGTGGGATTTCAGCTGATTCTCCAGGGCTCGCCTCCGGTCACGCCGTGCAACCTGACGACCCTTCAGCTTCGGGCGGACCTTGCTGACCTTGCGTTCCCAGTTGCCGGAACAATCGCGCGCGGCGAAAGCTGGTCCGATTCGACGTCGAACGAGGTGTGTGTGTCTGGCATCACCGGCATCGCCAGGACTCGGCGGCAATTCATCGCGATCGGTGACACCGCCGTAGGCAATCGGGCAGCGGTCATCGTTCAGCGCCGAGATTCAGCTGTGCTCTCTGGGGGTGGCGTGCTGGACGGACGCGGAGTCTCGTTGACCGCGAATGGGCTCGCGAATGCCCGAATCTACCTCTCAATTCCAGAGGGAAGAGTCTTGCGGCTCGAAAAAGAGCAGCTCCTCGAGGTCGTAGTTACATCGTCGTCACGTACCAAACGCTTCGTGCAGAAATCAATCAGCGTGGCCGAGCTGGATCGTTAGTCCACCAACCTGAGCGGCATCACAAGACACAAATACTCGGCGGAGTCCTTCCAGCCCTCGGGCTCGATCGTCGCTGCGCGTTCGGGAGCCTTGAACGTGAGCTTCACCTCGTCGGTCGGCATGTACCGCAGAATCTCGAGCAGGTAGCTGGCGTTGAAGCCGATGTCGAGCTGATCGCCCGTGTACCGAATCGGCAGCTCGTCCTGCGCTTCCCCGAGATCGGGCGTCTGGACGCTGAAGCGCAAGAGCCCCGAGTTGAAGGAAAGCTTGATGCGGTGGGTCTGGTCGGAAGCAACGACGGACATTCTCTTCAGCGCGCTTGTCAGCGAAGCCTTGTCGGCGACGGCAACGCGATCGTTGTCCTTCGGGATAACCTGATCGTAGTTCGGATACGGACCCTCGATCAGGCGCGTGTAAACCGCGGTGAATGGAGAGCGGAATCCGATATGATTATCTCCCTTCCCCACCTCGAGATCCTCTTCGGCGGGAAAAAGCCTGCGTACGTGTTCCAGTGCTTTCGGCGGAATGATGAGATCGGCCGAGGGTGCCCCGGTTTTTTCGATAGCTACGGACATCTTCGCGAGGCGATGTCCGTTTGTCGCGACCATCCTCATCGATTCCGGGCGTAGCTCCCAAAGCACGCCATTGAGAATCGGACGGCTCTCCTCGGATGAAACGGCGAAGGCGGTGTGCGAAATCAGCTGCTGGAGCGTCCCAGATTTGATGCGCCAGCTATCGGCAAATTTTATCGAGGGGAAGCTCGGAAACTCGTCGCGCGGAAGTCCAAGCAGCTTGAAGCGCGAGCGGCCGCACTCGAGAGTGATCCGTTGTTCTCCGACGGCCGCGATCTTCACCGGCGCCGGCGGGAGTTCCCTCGCGATCTCGCTCAGCTTCTTCGCCGGGATCGTCACAGCGCCTTGGGCTTCGACATCCGCAGCGACCTCCGTCGTCACTGCTATGTCGAGGTCCGTACCGGAAAGCCGTATCCCCTTCTCTGTCGTTTCAACGAGAATATTAGCCAAGACCGGAAGCGTGGTTTTGGCTGGGATGCTCGCCGCTACCGCGGCTAGTCCTTCCTGGAGCTTTTCTCGGGAAATCGTAAAGCGCATTCGGGAATGGGTCCCTGTGTCAGGCGTTGGTAACTCGAGTGTACGTCTTCTTATCTATTAAAGAATTAAGAATAGTAGCAGCAGTAGAGAAAGCGACGGGTGTTGGTAAGTGCCTAAGTTATGGATTCAGTATCGGTTGTGCTACGCTCTCTTATGTGGGCTGGAAGGAACTGGTTCACATCTTTCCAGATTGCTTCCACAAAAAGTTTGTCTTTCATCCCTCGACTGTTGACGGAAGCCGAGCCCTGAGAACTTTTTGAAGGTTTCCAATGCGCTGCTTGAGCGCGGGATCCTCGGAAATATTCGTCTGCACTTTCTCAAGGCTGTGGATAACAGTAGAGTGATCTCGGCCTCCAAAGGCGTGACCAATCTCAACCAGCTGGGTTCCTAAAAGCTCGCGGGTGAGGTACATCGCAATCTGCCGAGGAACCGTGAGCGTTTTCGTTCTGGTCTTTGATCGCAGCCCATCAACCGTAACGCCCCATTCTTTTGCCACGGCGTGCTGAATACCCGTCAGCGTCAGCTCCGCCGTATCCGAAGGCGCGTTGAGCTCGCTCATTCGGAGCTTGTCGCGGAGCGCTTCCCGCGCGACCTCGGTTGTGATTTCCTCGTGGCGCAGCGACGCGTAGGCGAGAAGCTTGATGATCGAGCCTTCGAGCTCTCTCACATTGGAGCGGATGTTCTCGGCGATGAATCGGATGACTTCTTCCGGAATGGTCATCTCGAGGTGATCCTGCTGCGCCTTCTGCTTCAGAATGGCCACGCGATGCTCGAAATCGGGGAGATCGATATCGGCAACCATCCCCCACTGGAACCGACTAAGGAGGCGCGCTTCGAGCCCGACGATTTCCGATGGCGGCCGATCGCTCGTGAGCACGATTTGCCGGCCCGCTTCGTAGAGAGCGTTGAAGGTGTGGAAGAACTCTTCCTGCGTCGCCTCCTTCCCCTTCAGGAAGTGGACGTCGTCGATCAGCAACAGATCGGTTTCGCGGTACCGCTGGCGGAAAGCGTGCCCCGTTCTGTCGCGCATCGATCCGATCAGCTCGTTCATGAACTGCTCGGTGCCGACATACGTCACGCGCGTGCTCGGATTGCGCTCCAGGGTCTCGTGGGCGACGGCCTGCATCAAGTGAGTCTTTCCGACGCCGGTCGAACCGTACAAAAAGAGCGGGTTGTAAACGCGTCCCGGGGATTGGGCCACTGCGTGGGCAGCGGCGGCCGCGAGCTCGTTCGACTTGCCGATCACGAAGTAATCGAAAGTATAGCGATCGCTAAGTGGCGTTGAATTGGCGTTATGCTGTCCGTCTATTGGCTTGACAACTGGCGGCTCAACGAACAAATCGCGCTGCGGGCGCTTGACTCGTTCATCGTTCACGCGGAAGGAGACCTTCAGCGGTTGGCCAAGGACGATAGGGCCGAGAGAGGACAGGAGCTCGCCGTACTTGGAGTCGTTCCAGTCGGCGGTAAACTGATCCGGGGTAACCAGGGTCAGTGTTTTTCCATCGAAGGACAACGCCTCGGCTTGCTCGAGCCAGACACTGACGATTTGTTCGGGGAGTTCCGAGCGGGCTCGCGCAAGCAGCCGGTCCCAGACCTCAACGGGAGTAAGTGACATCACCGGCTAGGCTACTTCCTCAATGTGGAAAAGTCAATTAGGGTGAAGCGGCACAGCGGTTTAGATGCCTTGACCTATCTCCAATAACGGACTAGTTTTACGCCTCACAAACCTCAAAGTGGATCCGTTGGATTCGGAGCAGTAATTGAATGGGTAAGCCTACATATCGTCCCCGCAACAAGCGTCGCATCCGGACTCACGGATTCCGCACTCGCATGGCCACCAAATGGGGACGCGAAGTTCTTAGTCGCCGCAGAAAGAAGGGTCGCAAGCGGCTGACAGTCCAGATCCCGACGAAGTACGCCGGAGCGTAGCAATCTCCGTTTTCCTCGCTCGAAACGACTGGCGAAGAAAACGGATATTGAGACGGTGCGGCGAAAGGGGAGGAAGATGCAGACCCCCCACCTCGACGTCCGCTTCGACGCTTCCGTGCAGATTAGTCCGCGGATCGGACTGATCGTTCCAAAACACAAGCATTCCGCCATCGACCGAAACCGTCTGCGGCGCCGGCTGCGCGAGCTGATCCGAATTCAGCTGCTGCCGGCGGTTGCGCGCGGTGACGCGCTGATCCGCGCGAAAGCCGAGGCATACGACGTGTCGTTTGCCGGTCTTCGCGTGGAAATCGAATCGATCCGAAGCTGGATTTCCGGGCTCGAGTCGCGATGATCGGCAGTGGGCTGCTTTGGATGATCCGATTCTACCGGGCGGGAATCTCGCCGCTTTTTCCGGCAACGTGTCGTTACTATCCAACCTGTTCCGCGTACGCTCTTGAATCGATTGAGCGATACGGAGCGTGGCGGGGAAGCAGAATGGCTGCTGCCCGCATTCTACGATGTCACCCGCTGAAAGCGGGCGGCTATGATCCCGTGCCCTAATGGACAAGCGCTTTTTCCTTGCGCTCCTTTTGTCTCTCGTCGTCGTGGCCCTGAGCCAAGTGCTCTTTCCCACGGCGAAGAAAGATTCTGCGCCGGTAACGCAAACCGCCATCCGCGCAACGGATAGCGTGAAGGTCGAGCCGGCCACAGTAGGTGGAGCAATTTCGCCGAAAACCGCTGCCCCCAATTCGGCAGGAACGACTCTCGCTACTCAGGAACAGCGCTCGATCATAGCCACCGACAAGGTGGTATACACCTTCAGCAACCTCGGCGCGTCTCCCGTGTCGATCGCTATGAAGGACTACGCGAACGGGTCGGCCACCGGACAGAGGGTGGATCTGGCGACACCGGGCGCAAGGCTGCTCGGCTACCGTCTCGTGATCGCGGCCGATACGATTCCGCTCGAGAAGGTCGCGTTCGAGCAGGCCACGCAAGCGCTTCCCAACGGCGTCACCGTGCTCGCCTACTCCGCGACGGTGAACAACGTTCTGGTCAAGATCAGCTACACGCTCGGGAAGACCGCGTACGTATTTCACGTGTCGGCCGCCGTCGGCGGAAGCACCGGTGCGTATCTGCTTACCTCTTTGCCGAACACGCTGCGTTCGGCGGAAGCTGACACCACCGCCGACCAGCGCAGCCTCGCGTACGTCTACAAGGGCGTTCGTGATCGTCCTGGAAGCGTCCTCTTTGGAAAGATGGATCCAGGCGAAACGCGCCTCGAGAGCGGCCCGCTCAAATGGGTAGCGGTAAAGAATAAGTATTTCGTCCTTGGGATCATCGCCGACCGTACCCCATTCAGCGAAGCGAATTTCATCGGAGGAGCGCGAACGTCGAAAGTCGCGACGCACGCGACGGCGAGCGTCGTTCAGCCGGCGAGCCAGGGCACGTTCAGCTTTGATGTCTACGCCGGCCCGCAGGAATGGAAGCGGCTGGTGGCGATGGGAAATGATTTCGATCACGTGAATCCCTACGGATGGAAATTCCTGCAGGCGGTGGTTCATCCCGTCGCGTCGCTCGTGATTCAGCTCCTTCTCTGGATGCACAACGTCCTTCGCCTTAGTTACGGATGGGTTCTCGTCATCCTCGGGCTCGCCGTTCGTCTGGTGCTGTGGCCGCTGAACCAGAGCACGATGAAGTCGAGTCTGCGAATGCAGTCGGTTCAGCCGAAGCTCGCGGCCGCCCAAAAGAAATACAAAGACGATCCGCGAAAGCAGCAGGAAGAGGTAATGAAGGTTTATCAGGAAGAGGGGATAAGCCCGCTCGCCCCGCTCCTTGGCTGCCTGCCGGCGCTTCTTCCGATGCCGATATTCTTCGCGCTCTTCTTTGTTTTCCAGAACACCATCGAGTTTCGCGGCGTGCCCTTCCTTTGGCTGCACGATCTCTCGGCGAAGGATCCGCTCTATATCATTCCGCTGCTGATGGGTGTCTCGATGTACGTCCTGTCGTGGATCGGGATGCGCAACGCGCCGCCGAATCCGCAGACGAAGATGATGACGTACATGTTCCCGGTGATGATGACGGTGTTCCTGTTGAACATGGCATCGGGGCTGAATCTCTACTACACGGCGCAGAACCTCGCCGCGCTACCACAGCAATGGCTGATCGCACGTGAGCGGCTCCGCGCCCAGCCGAAGAGCTGACGCCGTAAGCGGACAGTTCTCGGCGACCTACATTGGTCACGCAACGCTACTAATTCGTCTAGGCGGCCTCACCGTCCTGACGGACCCCAATTTTGACGAAGCGCTCGGCCGATTCCTTCCCCGGGTGAGCGCCCCGGGAATTCCGCTCCGCGGGCTCCCGCGACTGGACTCGCTTCTCCTTACGCACGCGCACGCGGATCATCTCTCGTTCAAGAGCCTCGACGCACTGCCGCAGGACATCCCCCTCTACGCGCCGCCGGTGATCGCGCGCTGGCTGCGTCGCCGCGGGTACGGGCATCTCGAACCGATCGCGCCGGGAGAGTCGCGAGACCTCGGCGGGATCCGGTTGTACGCGGCGGCGGCGACGCACCGCGGCAACAGGTATGGAGTCGATCGATGGCGGCACGAGGCCAATATGTATCTACTTGAGACTAACACCGTTTCTTGTTTTTTTGCCGGAGATACATCCCTCACGCCGGAAAGCACTCATTTGGTTGATAGACAGATCCGCGAGAAGGGCCGCCGTCTGGATGTGGCCCTGCTCCCGATCGGTCACGCGCCGTGGTGGAAGCCCGGATTCAGAAAGGGACATCTCACGAGCGACGATGCGCTGGCGCTTTTCGACCGGCTCGGTGCCAGGTACCTCATTCCATACCACTGGGGAACATTCAACCACGTCACCTCCACGGCTTTTGACGCGATAGACCGGCTCCGCGCGGCGCTTCCCGCTCATCCGAAGAGTGACTCAGTGAAGATTCTGGAGCCGGGAGAAACGTTCGAGCTCCCGGCGCTCGAGGACTGAGGTGCCGGCCGACGCGCTGCGGCTCGACAAAACGATCGTCGCCATTGCCACGCCCGCCGGCCGAGGAGCAATAGCCGTCATTCGGCTGTCCGGGCCCGATGCGCTGCAAATTGCTTCGAAGCTCGTCAGGCCGTGGCCTCTTCAACCGCGCGTGGCGACGCACTGCTCACTGTTCGACGGCGACGAGGCGCTCGACGACGCGGTTGTCACGGCATTCACCTCGCCGAACTCCTTTACCGGCGAGGATGTAGTGGAGCTCTCCACTCACGGCGGCTATGCGGTTCCGTCCTCCGTTGTCTCGGCGCTTGTGCGCTTCGGGGCTACGCCTGCATTGGCAGGGGAGTTTACTCGACGGGCGCTGATGAATGGAAAGGTGGATCTCATCCAGGCGGAAGGAATCGCCGAGCTGATAAACGCGAGCTCCTCGGCGATGCAACGCGCTGCCCTGCATCAGCTGCACGGCGGGTTCACCCGGATGCTGGGAACGCTTCGCGACGACATTCTCCAGCTGGAAGCGCTGATCGCGTACGACATCGACTTTCCGAGCGAAGATGACGGGCCCGTCCCGGAATCTGACGTTACAGCCGGAATCCAGCAGTTAGAGCAGTCGCTGGCTGGGCTTCTCTCGACCGCTTCGTTCGGGAGGGTGATTCGAGACGGCGCGACGGTAGTGATCGCTGGCCCGCCGAACGCAGGTAAATCCTCGCTGTTCAACGCGATGCTGGGTACGGCGCGCGCAATTGTCACAGAAATTCCCGGGACGACCCGCGACGCGCTCGAGGCGGTGATCGACACCGGCGTGTGGCCGCTCAGGCTAGTGGACACCGCAGGCCTTCGGCCGACGGTCGATGCGATAGAAAAATTGGGGATCGAGGCGAGCGAGAGTTTCCTGGCTCGCGCCGACATCGCACTCGCGTGCGCGGACACACGCGAGACATTGAACGAAGTATCGGCGGTGTTATCCCGGCTCACGGATGCACCAGTTGTCCAAGTTTGGACGAAGGCCGACCTTCGTGCGCCGGAATGTGAGATGTCGACGGCCGGAAGTCCGATCTCCGTCAGCGCGGACGAACGAACCGGACTGGCCGACCTCTTTGATCGGATTTCAGCCGTGCTCGCGGAGAGTTACGGAAAGCACGCTTTGGACGGATCCGTCGTTACAACGGCGCGCCAGCAGGCAGCCATATCGCTGGCTCTGGCCGAGCTCGGGCGTTTCAGAGAAGCACGTATCAACGGGGAGATCCCGACGACTGTTGCGGCGGTGCATTTGCGTGCAGCAACAGGGGCGCTCGAAGACTTGATCGGGGCCGTGGACGTCGAGGATGTGCTGACGAGACTGTTCAGCACGTTTTGTATCGGAAAGTAGTGCTCTAGGCGGAGACGCTCGCCGAATCAGCTAGAGAAACAATTTCGTCGGAGCTGGCGCGTACGGCCCAGGCGAGACCCTTCGAGCGGATGGCGTTCTCAACCATCTTGGCACCGAGGAAATAGCCGCTACGCTCCGGAATGGTATGGCGATCAATAGTTCTTGCTTCGTCGCTCATCCCGCCCGACAGGTAGCGAAGCCGCAACCCCAAGCCCGACCGGTCGAGATCGGGCGCGATCACCTTCGAAAGGAGCGGCTCCAGTTCGCGAACGCGAGTGTAATCCTTCCGATCGTAGCCGAAGTACTCCCAGGCGGCGTGTCCGGGGCTGATGGCTCGCGACGTTTGGATGGACAACCCCTCGTTTACCATCAACTCACGCAGTGACGCTCGCCTGCCGGTTTCCCAATACGAGTAATATCCACCAGTTTCATCGATCAGCCGTTTCATCCCGCTTCGGCTGGAAGGCGAGGTATAGCGGACGGTGTGCGCGACTTCATGCGCCAGCCACATCGGAATGAGCTCCGGCTCTAGTCCCAGCCCCTGTGTCTCGGCGTTGGCAACGCTGGTGAAGTGCTCCAGGCAAACGAATGCGACGCCCTTGCCGTTTACGACCAGCTCTCCTGCATTCGCAGCGCCGACACCAACCATTAACACGACATCGATGTCGTTGTCCATCTCGAGCAGCGTTCGGCACTGCTCCTCGGCGTTTCGAGCGAGCGTTACCACGTCAATGCGCTCGAGCATCGTACGAAGATCAACGCGGCCGGCGAGAGCGGTGGCTCTGACTACATCGTGAAAGTGCGGGCCGGCTGGATCGAGAACGTAATTGTGCCAGTACGCCTCGAGAAGAGTGCGGTGGCTGTCGAAGTAGCGATGATAAGCGGCGACGCGGTCAGAACTGTTGTGAACTGCAAAAAAATCTGGAAGAAGATTGATCAGCATCGACTTGGTCGCGGGTGAGTCGCCGCTGCTCAGCGCGTGCGATGCGAGAAAATATCATTGCGCAGAAATCGCAACAAGACTTCGTTTTGTCGTGAGAAATTACTTGAGCGTCAAACGAATCCACTTGACAAAAACAAAACACACGACGTTGCGGAGTTGAACGCCTGAAACTGCTATCGAGTTCCGAAGAGGCGATCGCCGGCGTCGCCAAGGCCGGGAAGAATGTACCCGGATGAATTGAGCTGGCGGTCAAGCGCGGCAGCGTAGATCTGTACGTCCGGGTGCGCCTTGGAAAGCTTACGCACTCCTTCCGGCGCCGCGACGAGGCACAGAAATCGGATTCTCTCCGCGCCGGCATTTTTCAATGCCGAGACGGCCGCCACGGCGCTTCCGCCGGTGGCGAGCATCGGATCGAGGATGAAGAAATCACGTTCCGCCGTCTCGCCAGGTACTTTGAAATAGTAATCCACAGGCTGAAGAGTGCCGTGGTCGCGGTACAATCCGATGTGGCCGACACGGGCCGATGGGACGAGTCGAAGAATTCCCTCCACCATTCCGAGTCCGGCACGGAGAATCGGGACGAGGGTGAGCTTCTTTCCACTGATATGCCATCCCTCCGTTTTCTCGAGGGGTGTTTCGACGTCCCGCCGCTCTATGCTGAGCTCGCTGGTGGCTTCGTACGCCATAAGCATGGCAATTTCGTCAACCAGCTCCTTGAAATGTTTCGTCTGGGTGCGCTGATCGCGGAGAATGGTCAGCTTGTGCTGGACCAGCGGATGCCGGATAATAATGAGGGTAGGAAACTCTTTTACGCGCTCGATCATTTTTCCGCTTCCGCTCCCGAAAATGAAGGCGTGTTCACGGTCATAATCTCCATTGTCCGATGAAAGAATACCAGGCTGTCGTGGTGAAGCTCACTCGACACACTCGGGAAGACGAAGACACCCTTACCGACCTTCTGAACGAAAGAAGCCGCGGAGGCTGGCATCCGGCGCTCATATCGCAAGACGAGCACCGGCTGACCATCCTTTTTCAGCGCGACGCGTTAGCAGAAAGCTGAAGTGGAGCTGACATTCGTCGGTGCGGCGCGAGAGGTGACAGGGTCCTGTCATTTGCTCAGGGTTGGCGGCAGCACTATCGCGCTCGATTGCGGGATGTTTCAGGGCAGGCGCCACGAATCGGCTGACAAGAACAGGCGATTGCCGGTTCCCATCAGCGAGCTCGATGCCGTCGTCCTCTCTCACGCCCACATAGACCATTCGGGAAGGCTCCCGTTTCTTGTCGCCGAGGGTTACGGAAAGACGATCTGGGCGACAAACGCCACGCGCGATCTGTCGGCGATAATGCTCGCGGACTCCGCCCACATTCAGGAGAAGGACGCCGAGTTTCTCGCCAAGCGGAACAAGGAATTCATCGAGCCGCTGTACGGAAGCCGCCACGCCATCAGAACAATGGAGCTGATGGTCGGAGTGCCATATGGAAAAACGTTCGACGTCGTTCCCGGCGTACAGGCAACCTATATAGACGCGGGACACATCCTTGGATCGGCAACGGTGATTCTCGACTGCACCGAGGGGAGCACAAAAAAGCGACTGGTCTTTTCCGGAGACATCGGGCGAAAGGGTCTGGCACTTATACGGGATCCGGAGATCCCAGGCGGCGCGGACGCGCTGATAATGGAGTCCACCTACGGCAATCGCGATCACGACTCCGTCGAGGGATCGCGCGCGCGTCTTGCCGAGGTCATTCGCAAGACGGCGGCTCGTGGCGGGCGAGTGCTTATCCCGGCGTTTGCCGTCGGGCGCACGCAGGAAATAATTTACGACATCCATTCGCTGGTCCGGGAGAAGGCGATTCCGGCAATTCCCATCTATGTAGACAGCCCGCTCGCGATCGACGCGACCAGTGTCTTCGAGATGCATCCTGAAATACTCGATCGCTCGGAGCAGATGGTCGCGGAGGTGCAGGAGCTCTTCAAATTCGACCTCATTCATTACACGCGCGACGTGGAGGAATCGAAAGCGATCGGGCGCGCACACGGCCCGATGATCGTGATCGCCGCATCGGGAATGGTCGAGAACGGACGGATTCTTCACCATCTCGCCCAAGGTGCAAGCGATCCGAAGAACACCATTCTCATCGTCGGATTCCAGGCTGAGCACACCCTCGGCAGGCGCATCGTGGAACGCCAGCCGGTGCTTAAGATCTTCGGTGACGAGGTTCCCCTCAACGCGCAGGTCGAGATCATCAACGGCTACAGCGCGCACGCCGATCGCGGGGAGCTGATCGGCTGGCTGAATGCCGTAAAGGATTCTTCGCCGCGGCTTGGTCAGATCTGGCTGGTGCACGGCGAACGGGAAGTGCAGGACGAGTTCAAGGCGACGCTCGCCGCAAAGGGGCACGTCGTCACCTGCCCCGAGCCAAACTCGTCCCACTCTTTTTAACCCCGGCAGATGCGCGAGCTGGTGGAGCGGGCCAGGCGAATTCTAATTGCCGTTTTGGTCGTGCTTCTCGGCCTGTGGGGTTTTTCGGCGATCGCGGTGCTGGTTTGGAGCGCGAAGGATGAAGCTCGCCCTGCCGACGCGATCGTGGTGCTCGGCGCAGCGCAATACGCCGGCCGCCCTTCCCCGGTGCTGAAGGCAAGGCTCGATCACGGAATCGATCTGTGGCGAAGAAACCGGACGGGACTGCTGATGCTCACCGGCGGAATAGGGTCGGGCGACACGACGAGCGAGGCGGAGGTCGGGAGAGCATACGCCCGAAAGGAGGGAGTTCCAGACAGCGTGATCGTGGTCGAGAACGCGGGAAGAACGACGAGCGAATCGATGCGAGCGGTGGCGGAAATAATGCGCGAGAGGAGAGCCACCACCATCGTTCTGGTCAGCGACCCTTTCCATATGCTGCGCCTTTCGCTCATCGCGAGGCGGTTGGGGTTGACCGCCTACACGTCCCCGACGAAGACGAGCCCGATCTCGCCAAACCGGGAAGAGCGCTGGAAATACATCATCAGTGAATCAATAAAGGCGCCGATGGCGTTTCTATTCGAGCGGCCGCTGATGAATTAGTATTACGGCGGTACTAATTGTCCTCACGCAGTGAATCGGCGAGCCAATCCCAATAGGGCTGGCCGCCGGATCTGGGAATGTCATTATGTCCGGCATCATCCAGGATGAGGCGCCGGCCCTTCACCCGCGCTGCCGAATATACGGCTTCGCCCATTCGTAGCGGGACGATACGGTCTCGCGAGCCGTGCGCGACCGACACCTGCACGTCGAGCACTGATACAATTTTTGGAGTATCGAAGTGAACGCGCGACAATCGATTCCAAAGCAAGTGAAGTGGCCGGCCAATGACAAGCCGCCCCATCGCGCGGGCGGACGTGAACGGCGCCTGGAGCAGAAGCCGCCGCGCGGGGAAACGAGACGCGAGCTCGACGGCAACGGCGCTCCCGAGAGAGTGCCCGAACAGTGATATGGAATCAGCGTCCGCCCCCGAGTGCCCGGCGGCCGTTCGATAAGCCGCGTCCGCGTCGAGTGCGGTAGATAGATAGGTCGGTTTTCCCTCGAGGCCAAAATAGCCGCGGTATTCGGCGAGAAAGACCGAATGGCCGGTACGGCGCGCTACTTCCCGACCCCACTCGAGCTGCCATGCTGCGAGATCTGCGTTTCCGTGAAAGCACACGAGAACACCGTTTGGCTCGGCATCCGGCTCGATCAGAAATCCGATCAGTCGCTGACCATCGGCAGCGTGGTACTCGATCCGCTTCGCAAACCCGCAATCGGGAGAGGAAAAATTCGCAGGCGGCTGAAAAACAATTCGCTCCTGCGCGAACCACAGGACGAAGAGCAAGGAGAGGAGCACGAGTGCTGCAAAGATTGCGAGCGACATCAATGGACGGGCAATTTACCACGATGCGAATTCCAATCGAAAGCTTTACGCTTCCCAACGGCCTTTTCGTGACGCTTTCCGAGGATCGCAGCGTTCCTCTGGTGGCAGTGAATCTCTGGTATCACGTAGGCTCGGCGAACGAGCGCAACGGAAGAACGGGATTCGCACACCTCTTTGAGCACATGCTTTTCCAAGGATCCGCGCACGTTGGCGCGAACGAGCATTTCGAGCTCGTTCAGCGCGCCGGGGGGACGCTCAACGGCTCGACTTGGCTCGAGCGAACCAATTATTACGAAACAGTGCCGTCCAATCAGCTGGCGCTCGCACTCTGGCTCGAAGCGGACCGAATGGGCGAGCTCCTGCCCGCGATGACGCAGGAGAAGCTGGACACCCAGCGCGATGTTGTGAAAAACGAGCGCCGGTGGAGCGTTGACAACCAGCCGTACGGGACGACGCTCGAGAAGCTGCAGGAGATATCCTTTCCGCGAGAACATCCATTCCACCACTCCCTCATTGGATCGATGGAAGATCTGTCCCAAGCAAGCCTCGAAGACGTCGCTGAATTTTTTTCAACTTATTACGTTCCCGATAACGCCGTGCTAACCGTGTGTGGCGATTTCGATCCGACGGATGCGCGCCGGTTGATCGAGGAATACTTCGGTCCGATCCCAAGAGGGGAAAAGGCCATCACTCGCCCGGAGATGGCGATGCCTGCCGGATACCGGTCCCCGGAGCTTGTGCGAGTCGAGGACAACGTCGGACTTCGACGGCTATTTCTGGCCGCTCCCAGCCCTGCATTCGGAAGCGAGGAGTATTACGCGGGGAGTGTTTGTGCGGCGATCCTCGGAATGGGAAAGTCGAGCAGGCTGTTCAGAACCCTCGTTCGCGAGAACGAAATTGCGGCCGAGGTTTCGACATTCACGCTGGATCTCGCGAAAGGAAGCGATCTGTTCGTTGCCGACGTCACAGCGCTCCCCGAGGTCAGCGAGCAGAAACTCATCGACGCGGTGGACGCGGAATTCGAACGGATGATCGACGACGGCGTAACGCAAGGCGAAGTCGATCGCGCTTCCGCGCTCATTCTGACCGAACTGGTCAAGGCTCTGGAAACCGCCTCCGAGCGCGCAGACCGCATTTCAATGTTCGCAACGTATTTCGGCGAGCCGGGATTGGTCAACGATCAGGCGGCGCGGTATCGCGCCGTGTCTGCAGAGGATGTAACGCGTTTCGCGCGGAAGTTTCTCGGCAGGGATCGGCGATCAAAGCTGTTATATGTACCCAAGGAAGAGCAGGCGGCGTCGTGACGATCGCTTTAGACGAGATCTCGATATGGTAGCAATTGCGCGTCCCATCGCTGGAACCCCGCGTCCATACCACTTCCCTGCTTTTACGATGGGAACGCTGGAGACTGGCGCGCGACTAATTGTCTGCGCTGTTCCGAAGCTGCCCCTCGCAACGCTGCTGGTGTTGACTAACTCGGGCGCGGCGACCGACCCGGAAGGTTTCGAGGGAACGGCGAGATTGGCGGCGAAGATGTTAATGGAAGGTACGACAGCACATTCGGGGGCAGAGCTTTCGGAAAAGCTCGAGAGGCTCGGCACGTCGCTGGAGACGGGAGCGGACTGGGACAGCTCGATCGCCCGTATCACGTTCCTTACCGAGCACCTCGGCGAAGTGATCGACCTACTCGGTGAAGTGCTTCTCGAGCCCACCTTCCCCGAACGAGAGTTACAGCGCCTCAAGTCAGAACGAATCGCCGATCTGCTTCAGATCGAATCAGAACCGCGCGCGCTCGCCGATGAAGCGTTCGAGTCATTTCTGTACACGCCGGGCTCCCGATTCGCGGTTCAGGATGGAGGATCAGCCACATCGGTTCCGCGCATCCGCAGAGATGACGTCGTTGCATTTCATTCGACAGCCTACGTGTCCAGCGCGACGACTTTCATAGCCGTGGGTGACGTGACTCTCGACGAGATGCGTGAGAAATTATCCCGCCGCTTCGGCGGGCAGCTTCGGCGGGCGGTCGAACCTGTGGCAAGGCACAACACAATCGCGTCAACGCTGCGACGCCTTCGCGTTCTCGACAAGCAGGGTGCGCCGCAGTCGGAACTCCGAGTGGGCCACGGAGGTCTCTCCAGAAACGACCCGGATTATTTTCCCGTCGTCGTAATGAATGCAATTCTGGGCGGATTGTTTGGTTCCAGGGTGAATCTCAACCTGCGAGAGGCGCACGGATACACCTACGGAGCATCGTCGTACTTTGATTGGCGGAAAGACGCGGGGCCCTTCGTCATTTCGACCGCGGTGGCCACGGACGTAACAGCCGCTGCGCTTAAGGAAATTCTCTTCGAAATCGAGAGAATTCGCGAGACGGCGGTGGACCCAACGGAGCTTTCTTTGGCGAAGGATTACCTGGACGGGGTTTTCCCGATTCGATACGAAACCACCGCGGCCGTTGCAGCCGCGCTCGCCAACGCCGTCGTGCACGATCTCCCGCCGGACTATTACGAGACGTATCGTGCGAACATCCAGGCAGTGACGTCCGACCAGGTGTTGAGCGCGGCGCGACAGCACCTCCGTCCGGAGGCCTTGCAAACGATGATCGTGGGGAATGTTTTGGAGATTCGGGAATCGCTCGATGGACTCGGGCTTGGTGCTCCCGAAACCGTTGATGGCGCGCGAAGATGAAGATGGGCGGTAATGAGATTCCGCCAAAGATCAGCTCGAGGCGGGCGTATTCGGGAAGGACCATCTCGCTGGACGTGGATACCGTTCGTTTCCCCGATGGGTCTATCGGCGAGCTGGAAATGATCCGGCATCCCGGCGCGAGCGCCGTCGTTCCATTCATCGACGATCCCCGGTCGGATGATCCGCGGGTGCTTCTCATAAGGCAGTACCGCTATGCCGCCGACTCATTTCTTCTGGAAATTCCCGCGGGAAGGCTGGAGCACGGCGAAACTCCCGAAGCATGCGCCTCAAGAGAGCTTGAAGAGGAGACGGGAAAGAAGGCTGGACATTTCCGCAAAGTGTTCGAGCTCTATACGACGCCCGGCTTCACCGACGAAAAGATTCACCTATTCCTTGCTTGGGATCTGGTGCCCGGTACACTCGCGCGCGAGCGCGACGAGTTTATGGAAGAGGTTCCCGTCCCCCTTTCCCAAGCGATGAAAATGATCGGCTCGGGCGAGATCTCAGATGCGAAGACCGCCTTGGGGATCCTATTTGCCGAGCGGGAGCGGAAGGCCGGCTAACGATCCGGGGGACTGCGTGTCTAATAGGTGTAGGCGCGCCGATTTGTCATGCAAAGGGGACACGGCGGGGTGGAAATAGGACAGGCCGGGTTTCACGCGGCTGTCGTAACTGCTTGATACACCACCTGTTAGCGAATTTGCTCGGCGGGCACGAGCCGTGCATTAGTTAACGCGTCAACTAGTTCCTAGCAGGAGGCTGCTTAGTGGTTGCAGCTATCCTCACCCTTTTCGGGATGGGTAAATGGCGCAGACAGCTCGTAAGCGGATGGCCGCGATGGCGGAGTTTTCCGTTAAGGACCGACTCCAATCAATGGACGACTCGGCGATCGTCACCGCGTTCTTGGCGGGTGAGGAGCGCGCCTTCACCGAGCTGGTGGAGCGGTATCAAACGCGCCTCCTCAACTTCATCTACCGTACGATCGGCGATCGCGAGAAAGCGGAGGATCTGGTACAAGAGGTCTTCATCCGCGTTTACCGTCACCTGCATCGGTTTGACAGGTCGAAGAAGTTTTCGACTTGGGCATACACCATCGCGTCCAACCTGGCAAAGAACGAGCTGCGCAACCGCTCGAGAAATCCGCTGGTGCTCTTTCAAACCATCCAGAAGGGCTATCAGGACGATGACCGGCCGGTGGAGTTTGAGGACCCCGGGTCCCGGCCCGACGACATGTACCACCGTCGCCATCTGCAGCAGATCGTAGAGGAAACCGTTGCCAAGCTGCCGGAGCACCATCGCAACGTCTTCGTTCTCCGCGAGCTGGAAGGAAAGTCGTACGAGGAGATCGCGGAGATTACGGACTGCAACCTGGGAACGGTCAAGTCGCGCCTGAATCGGGCGCGGAATTCGTTCGCCGAGATCATTGCCCCGTTCGTAGATTAGCGGGGATGGGCACAGGAACATGGGTAACGCTGATGGGTACCCTACCTCGTGCCCCAACCCCCCGCTATGTACTGTAGAGAATTCAAGGAAAAGCACGTCGCTCTGGTGGATGACACCCTCGCCGGCGTCGAGTTGGTGGAGATGCAACGCCATATGAGCGAGTGCAACGATTGCGCGCAACGAGACGCAAGGATCCGCCGTGCGCTGCTCCTTGTTCACAACCTTCCTACCATAGAAGTATCGCCTGAGTTCTCGGCGCGCCTCCGCGCCAGACTCGCGGAAGGACGAACGGCTCCAGTCGGCCGGGGAATGATTCGCGGGAG
Organism: Gemmatimonadaceae bacterium; assembly: GCA_046599115.1. Classification (GTDB taxonomy): domain Bacteria; phylum Gemmatimonadota; class Gemmatimonadetes; order Gemmatimonadales; family Gemmatimonadaceae; genus UBA4720. The sequence goes on along the minus strand of JBKJHG010000121.1, from coordinate 29,742 downwards.
GATCGCTGCTGCGGCGACACTGGCAGCGGCGGCAATGATCGGCTACATCGCGACGACGCTGTACAAGGTCGAGCAGCCGCGCGACGTGGTGATGTCGCCGGTGGTCGCATCGATTCCCGAATCGGAATTCGCTCCGATTGCATCTCCCTCGCCAACCATTGTGGCGTCGGCGCCCGCCGGCCTGGCGATTTGGCCGGCGGCCCTCCTGGCGGAGCAGGCGCCGGTGAATTTCGCGCACGCGCGTTTCGCAAACGCAAGCTTCACTCGCTGACGGAAACAGCGGGGGCTGGAGCCCTATATTTCGAAGGTGTCCAAGGCCGCCCTTCAAACTGTTCGAGACGCGATAAAGCGAGGTTCATTCGAGCCGGCGTATTATGTATTCGGCGCGGATGATTTCCAAAAGGAAGATGCGGTAAGCCAGCTTCAGCTTGCAGCGCTCGACCAGGCGACGCGGGATTTCAACCTAGAGACCAGGCGTGCCGCAGAGCTCGACGCCGGCGCACTCTCGTCACTCTTGTCCACGCCGCCGATGATGGCGGAACGGCGTGTCGTTGTAATCCGTGATGTGGGAGGATTGAAGAAAGACTTACGGCGGATCCTCGACACATATCTGCAGAAACCGGCCGCCGATCTTCTACTGCTCCTGACCTCACCGTCATCTACGAAGCAGGATGAGGCGCTTTGCGGTGCTGCCGTCGCTCTCAAGTTCGATGAGCTGTCAGGTGACAGGCTTCCGAAATGGATTTCCCATACCGCCCAGACATCCCACGGTCTCGAGATCACGACCGGCGCGATCGAGCTGCTTCAGGCATCTGTGGGAAATGATCTGTATCAACTCTCGACAGAGCTGGACAAGCTAGCAAGCTTCGCGAATGGTGGAGTGATCGACGAATCCGCAGTGGCGGCGATCGTGGGAGTGACGCCGGGTGAAACCATCGTCGATTTTCTGGACGCCCTGAGCGGCAGGGATGTGTCGCGTGCCCTTCCGCTAGTGCCGCTCATACTATCCCAGCCAAAGACGACGGGCGTCTCGATCGTGATGGCGCTCTCCACTCAAATGCTGGCAATCGCCTGGGGGCAGGCGCGGCTCGCCGAGGGGGTGTCGAGAGGCGCGCTGGCGAAAGAATATTTTGATATGCTGAAAAAAACGGGCGCGTTTCCTGGCAGGCCGTGGGGGTCGGCATCAACGGCTTGGGCGAAAGGAGCGGGGAGCTGGAAGCCCAACGAGATACAGCGCGTTCTCGAGATTCTTCTCGACGCGGACCTCGCGCTGAAGGAAAGCCGGATTTCGAGCGAAGAGCAGCTGATAAGCAGCGTTGCGCTTGCGATCTGTGCCGCCGATCGCGCTGACTGCGCGGTCTAAACGCGAAAAATGAAGAGTGTCCTCGCAACGGTTATCCTGCTTTGGACGTCTGCGCGGATCTCTACCGCGCAGACGTCCTCTTCGCCCGCGGGGACATCAAACGCATTTGCTTACGCGCTGCGGCTTGCCAACGCCGGCGAGACGGCAACGGCGCGCGCTCTCGTCGATTCGCTGATGAAGATCACAACTGCGGACGCTCCCGAGCTCGATGAACTTCTTTTCCTGAGGGCGAGTCTCGCGCCGAGCGTGCTCGACGCGACGTTCGACTACGAGAAGATCATTGCTGATCCAGCCTCGGAACGACGGAGGGAGAGTCTGCTTCGAGTCGCGCAGCGCGCGATGATTGCGGGTGCGCCGGCGAAGGCGCTCGAATATCTGCGAACAATCTCGCGAGACTACCCCGATGACTCCAGCCTCGCCACCGCGCTCTATTGGCAATCGGCGGCGCTGCTCGATGCGCGCGACGTGAGCGCGGCGTGCGATGCGAACCGGGAGGCGCGATCGCACGCGCAGAGTTCCTCATCGGCGATGCTCGCCGATATCGACGCTCAAGCATTCGCGTCATGCGCGAGGGTGACGCCTAGCCTGGTGGCGCGGACCGATACAGTCGCGAAGCACGTCTCTCCGGCGGTGGGGAATCTGAAGCCGGCTCTCGTCGCTGGGGCGAAGCGCTATGCAATACAGGTCGCAGCGTTCGGGCGTCGCAGCGACGCAGAGGAAATGGCGGCTCGCCTCACGAAGGGAGGGCTCGATACGCACGTAGACGGGGTGGCGCGACCATTCCGCGTGCGCGTCGGGCATTACGCGACCCTTGCGGAGGCGGCGACCGAGTTGCGCAAGCTCAAAGAGCGGAAGATGGCGGGGTTCGTGACGGAGCTGGAGCAATGAGTCCCCGCGCGGAGGCGACACCGCTGATGCAGCAGTATCGTGAGATCAAGTCTCGGCATCAGGATGCAATCCTGTTTTTTCGGATGGGCGAGTTCTATGAGATGTTCTTTGAAGATGCGGAGCTTGCTTCGCGCGCGCTCGGTCTGACGCTGACATCACGGAATAACGGCGGCGCGAGCGAGGTCCCACTCGCTGGAGTGCCGGTAAAGGCGGCGGGAGAATATCTGCGCCGCCTCATCGCACAGGGATATCGCGTATCGATCTGCGAGCAGACGGAAGATCCGAAGGCGGCGAAGGGAATTGTGCGCCGAGAAGTCGTCGAAACGATTACGCCTGGCGCGGCGTTCGCGGACGACCTGCTGAATGGCGCGCGCAACAACTTTCTCTGCGCGATTCGCAGGCAGGGAGAGCGATTTGGAATCGCGGCCATCGACATCAGCACCGGAGAATTCCGGCTGACGACGGCGGAAGCCGGCGACGCCGAAGCGGCGATGTCGCGGTTCGCGCCGAGGGAGGTAATTATCGAGGCGAACACGACGCTCGACGGACTCGCGCCGGTTACTGATGAAGGGGAGGGCCCGCTACTAACGGAGCGGGAGGCGTGGCATTTCGATCTCGAGCTCAGCGCGGAGAAACTCCGCCGCCGCTTCAGCGTCAACTCGATAGAAGTATTCGGTATCGGTCCCGACGACAGCATCGCCCTGGGCGCCGCAGGTGCGCTCCTTTCGTATCTAGACGAGCTTCAGCCCGGCGGCACGCCGCATCTGTCGCGGCCGAGGATCGATCGGGCGGGCAACTATATGCCGCTCGATGAAATGACGCGTCGCAATCTCGAGCTGGTGGAATCCCTCCGCGGAGGCGGGACGACAGGAACGCTCATCGGTGTTCTCGACCGAACGCTGACACCAATGGGAGCTCGGCTTCTTCGCCAGCGGCTATTGTCGCCGCTCACAGACATCGAGATGATCGAGACCAGGCTCGACGGAGTGGAGTCGCTGGCGGACGACTTGGCGCGAGCGCGGCTTCGCGAGGAGCTCGACGGCGTGCGCGACGTGGAACGACTGGCAGGGAAAGCGGCGGCGGGGCGGATCTCGCCGCGAGAGCTCGGAGCACTTCGCGAATCCATCGCGAGGCTGCCACGGGTCGGCGAGGCGCTCTCTCACGCCGCGCACGAGGCTGGTGAGCTGAAGGCGCTGAAGACGATTCTCGACAGCTGGGAGAATTGCGGCGAGCTCTTCAGTGATCTGACGTCTCTTCTCGTGGACCGGCCGCCGATTGCAATCGGCGACGAGCCGAGCATCAGAGCGGGAGTGGATCCGCAACTCGACGAATGGCGGGCACTACGAGATGGAGGCCGCGACGGCATCGCGCGCATTCAGACCGAGGAGCGAGCGAGAACGGGCATCAGCTCGCTGAAAATCGGATTCAACAAGGTGTTCGGTTACTTCATAGAAGTCACGAATAGCAACAAGCATCTCGTGCCCAACGATTACCAGCGCCGCCAGACTCTCGCTGGGGCGGAACGGTACGTGACTCCCGCGTTGAAGGAGTTTGAAGAGAGCGTTCTCTCGGCGGCGGAGCGAATCGAAGCGCGCGAGCGCGAGCTGATAGACAATCTTCGCGGGCGCGTGGCGCAGCAGACAGGGCGGCTGCAGAACGCCTCGCAGGCCGTCGCTGAGCTCGATGTTCTGTCAACACTAGCGGAGTCGGCTTCGCGCGAGGGATATGTGCGACCGCAACTGACGAGCGGTTTCGAATTGCGGATAAAGGCGGGGCGCCACCCGGTGGTCGAGCGAATGATGCCGCGGGAGCGGTTCATACCTAACGACGTCGAGCTGGATGAAACTGGACGGATCATCATTCTCACGGGTCCGAACATGGCCGGTAAGTCAACCATCCTGCGCCAGATCGGACTGATCGTGCTGATGGCGCAGGCGGGAAGCTTCGTCCCCGCCGAATCGGCGGTGATCGGAATCGCCGATAGACTGTTCACGCGAGTTGGGGCGAGCGACAACCTGGTGCGCGGTCAGTCAACATTTATGGTCGAGATGGCGGAAACGAGCGCGATCCTGCACTCGGCGAGCTCGCGCAGTCTCGTCCTTCTCGACGAGATCGGCCGCGGAACTTCGACGTACGACGGGATCTCGATCGCGTGGGCGGTGACCGAGCACCTGCACGACACGATCGGATGCAAGACCGTTTTCGCGACGCACTACCACGAGCTGACGCAGCTCGAGGGCTTATTAGTAGCAGTTCGCAACTATAATGTGCAGGTGCGCGAGGTGGATGACCGGATTCTATTCCTCCACAAGCTGGAGCGCGGCGGTGCCGATCGGTCATACGGGATTGAAGTGGGCAGGCTGGCGGGACTTCCCGCGGCGGTGCTGTCGCGCGCGAAGGAGCTGCTCCGCCGGCTGGAGGCGGAACAGCTGGCGGCTCCGATCCCGATGGCGGCGCAGCCGGGCGGCCAACAGCTTGCACTATTCGGAGCTAGAAACCCGATGCTCGACGAAATTGCACTAATGAACCCCGACGAGATGACGCCGCTGCAGGCGCTTGAGCGCCTTGCAAAGCTCGTCCACCGTGCGAGGCTCGGGTAGATTTCCGCGATGACGCCGAGAAAAGTAATTCTGCTCATTTGCCTTGGAGCCGCAGCGGTCGCGTGCGGCGGCGGGGAGCAGGGCGGATCTTTTCAGACCGTGGGACGCCAGCCTGACGCGGCGCCGGTGATGCTAAATAGCGAACTGCCTTTTAGATATCCGCCGGCGCTGTTCGCCCAGAAGGTCCAGGGAAACGTGACGCTGCGGATTTATATCGACAGAAACGGGCAGATCGTTCCGGATTCGACACACGTGGCGGAGACATCGGGCTTCAGCGCTCTCGATTCCGCGGCGGTGAAGGGATCGCGCGAGCTCAAGTTCGCGCCGGCGAAGACGGCGGGGCAGGCTGTTCCGGTGTCCATTCTACTCCCGGTATTCTTCAGATATCCCGGCGCGCAGCCGCTTCCCGGTGATTCGATTCTTCAGGGAAGGCAGCCGCTGAGCACCACTGCGCCGGTGGCGAACCAAAGTCCAACGCCGCCGCCTGTGGACACGGCAAAGAAAGCAGCGGCCGCGCCGGCAAAGAACGCGGTGAAGAAAGTGGCGAAGAAGCCGGCGCACAAAACAACAAAGAAAAAAAGGCGGCGATAGGTGAGCGTTGAGCGCAACAGGCGTCCGTACGCGAACGTCATTGAAACGATTGGCTGGACCCCGCTCATCCGCTTGAACGCGGTAACGCGCGGGATTCGCACACCTGTCTATGCGAAGGCAGAGTTCTACAATCCGGGCGGCTCCGTGAAAGATCGTATCGGACTGCCGATCATCGAGCGCGCGGAGCGCGAAGGCAATCTCAAGCCCGGCGGCACGATCGTCGAGGGCACGAGCGGAAACACCGGTGTCGCGCTGGCGATCGCGGCGGCTCTCCGCGGCTACAAGTGCATCTTCACGATGCCCGACAAGATGTCGCAGGAGAAGGTTCGCCTGCTGAAGGCATTCGGCGCGGAAGTAATCATCACCCCGACGGCAGTGCCCCCGGATCATCCGGACAGCTACGTCGAGATGGCGAAGCGCATCGCGAAGGAAACGCCGAATGCCATCCTCGCCAATCAGTTCTACAACGACGCCAACCCGGAAGCGCATTACGCGACGACAGGTCCCGAGCTTTGGGAGCAGAGCGAAGGACGCATCACCCATTTCGTCGCCGCGGCCGGCACGGGCGGGACTCTGAGCGGAGTTGGACGCTATCTGAAGGAAAAGAATCCGAAGGTGAAGATCATTGCCGGCGACCCCGTCGGATCAATACTAGCCGAATACTTCAACACCGACGGAAAAACGAAGACGGAAGGCGTTCCGTATAAGATCGAGGGAATCGGACAGGACAAGATTCCAGGCACGCTCGACATGAGCGTCATCGACGAATACCACACTGTAGGCGACAAGGAATCGTTCTCGATGGCGCGACGCCTCACGCGCGAGGAAGGGCTGTTCGTCGGCGGGTCCTCCGGACTGATCGCGTCGGTCGCGCTCAAGACCGCGCGTGAAGTGAACGATCCAAGCGCCTTCGTCGTGACACTCCTCTGCGACACAGGTGAGCGCTACCTCTCGAAGCTCTATTCCGACGAATGGATGCGCGAGAATCAGATGCTCGACACACCGAAGCTAAACCTGGATCACGTGCTGGGAAGAAAGAACGGATCGCGATCGGTGATCAGCATCGCGCCGGGAACTTCGGTGCGGCAGGCGCTCGGGCTGATGAGCCTTCACGATGTGTCACAGCTTCCGGTGATGGATGCGGACAGCTGCGTCGGGTCGGTGAGCGACTGGTCCCTCTCGCAGAAGAGTCTCGAAAACGCGAAGCTCCTCGAGCTTCCAGTGAGCGATGTGATGGAGTCGCCGTTCCCTGTCGTCTCCTCCAGTCAGCCGGTAGAGTCGGTGGTGAAGCTCCTGTCCAAATCGAACCCGGCGGTACTCGTGCAGGAAGACGGCGCAGTGCAGGGAATCATCACCCGGTCGGACATGCTCGATTTCGTGATGTCACGATGAAAATCACAGTCCTGCTTGGCGGCACATCGTCTGAGCGAAACGTTTCGCTTGCGTCCGGGATCAGAATTGTGCAGGCGCTGCGCTCGAAAGGTCATGACGTAATCGCTCTCGATCCGGCGAAGGGCGTGATGAGCGCGGAAGCGGAGAGGACGCTCAGTCAGAGCAAGGTCGGCACGGAGCCGCCAAGCCTCGACGCGCTGTCGAAGGTCTCCGAAGGCGCCTTCCTTCCCACGCTGACCACGATGCGGGAGATTCTCGACGCCGACGTCGTGTTCCTGGCGCTACACGGAGGGCAGGGAGAGGATGGAACCATTCAGGCGCTGTTGGACATGGCAGGCGCGACTTACACAGGAAGCGGGCACCTGTCGAGCGCGCTGGCGATGGACAAGGATCTCTCGAAAAAACTTTTCCGCACCGCCGACGTCCGCACAGCCGATTGGCTGATGGCACCGGCAACGGTGGAAGAGATTGAAGGAATACTCGGCTTGCCTGTTGTTGTAAAACCGTCAAAGCAGGGCTCCACCGTCGGCTTGTCGGTTGTGAAGCAGCGGAAGGATCTGGAACCGGCGATCGAGGAAGCGCTCAAGTACGATGACGAAGTGATGATCGAGCGCTTCATCGCCGGCCGCGAGCTGACAGTCGGCGTGCTCGGCGAGGTCGCGCTGCCGGTTGGTGAGATCATTCCCAAGCACGAGATTTACGACTACGAGTGCAAGTACACAGCGGGGATGGCGGTGGAAGAGTTTCCCGCGAAGCTGGCGCCCGAAGCAGCGTCATTCGTTCAGCAGCAGGCGCTGGCGGCGTTCAAGTCGCTGAAATTGCGCGGGTATGCGCGAATTGATTTCCGTCTGACTGAGGGCGGCGAGTTCTACTGCCTCGAGGCAAACACGCTTCCAGGGATGACGGAGCTCAGCTTGATTCCGCAGGGCGCCGCGGCGATGGGGATTTCGTTCCCGGAGCTTTGCGAGCAAATCGTCCAGTTGGCGCAGCGCTAGGAACAGGCTAACGCGGAGGGTGTCTCAGGAGTATTAGCCGACGCATCCGATGATTAACGAAACGTACGAAATAGAGGAAGCAGTGGCGCCGCGCTTTCCGGCGGTGAAGTGGCTGGTCGCGCTGAACGTCGGCGTATTCCTCCTCCAGGTTACGCTGATAGATCCCGACCGGATTTTCTCGGCACTCGGCCTTTCGCCGGAGAGCTTCCCGGCCGCGTGGTGGACTGTCGTCACCTATATGTTCGTGCACGTCGGGCCACTTCACCTGGCGCTGAACATGGTGACGCTATGGATGTTCGGCTCGCGGCTGGAGGCAGCGTGGAGCACACGCAGTTTCGTGTATTTCTACGTCTGGTGCGGAATAGGCGGGGCGATCGCCCATCTTCTGTTCGCGCGCGACGCATCGCTGGTCGGAGCATCGGCCGGAGTATCGGGCGTGCTGATGGCGTACGGATTGAGATGGCCGGAAGACCGCGTCTATCTGTTCGGATTCATTCCCACGAAATCACGATGGTTGGTGGCGTGGATGATCGTCATCAACGTTGCGATCGGGTTTTCGCCGCAGACGCTGATTGGCTGGAAGGCTCATCTCGGCGGGCTCGCTTTTGGATGGCTGTTTCTGAATGCCGGCGCCCTGGGCGGCGGAGGGATGCGCAGGTTGGTGGCAGCAATCCCCGATGAGCTCGATGGCATGCCGCGCGCAGTGCCAAGGGCGCGTGTGTCGAATGGGGAACGGGCCGATGGCATCGACGAAATAATCGCACAAGAAAAAACCGGTGCGCTGAACACGGAGCGGGAAGCATCGGCCCGGCTTGAGGCGAAGACGGCTCAGGCGTGGATGCTGAACCGCGTGCTGGATAAGATCTCCAACGAGGGGATTGGCAGTCTTACCCGGGAGGAGCGCGCAATCCTCGACGACACGTCGCGAAAGCTGCGCACCGACGACAACCCTTCCCGGCAGTAATAGCTTTCGGAATGCCGAAACCGGAACTGCTCGAAACTTTCGCCAATCCGTACGCGGATCGCGACTACGAAGTACACATGGACTGCTCGGAGTTCACGTCGCTCTGCCCGCTCGGCGGAATCGAAAGCGACGCGGAAGAGCTGGCGCTCCTTAAAGGTGGAGCGCCGGACTTCGGGATAATCCGCATCACCTACATTCCGGCAGCCGAATGCGTCGAGCTTAAAAGCCTCAAGCTTTATCTGTGGAGCTTTCGGAACGACGGCATTTTCTACGAGCGCGCCGTCAACCTGATTCTGGACGATCTCTCGGGCCGGGTGAAGCCGAAGTGGATGCAGGTAGTGGGCGACTTCAATGTTCGGGGCGGGGTAAAGTCCATCATTACGGCTTGCTACGGCCGGCGCCCATCGGGACACGCATAGCCGTTGCCCCAACACGGCAATCAGTTTTAATTGACTGCTCCGGCTGTGGCCGGCGCGGCTAGGTAGCTCAGTTGGTAGAGCAGCGGACTGAAAATCCGCGTGTCGGCGGTTCGATTCCGTCCCTAGCCACTTGAGCGCGATCGATCTCTCCAGCTACGCGGGCTTGGCGGTGCTCACGCTGCTGACGCTCAACATCCTGATTGGGCTGCTGCTTTCCACGAAGTACAATCCAGTCCGGCGATGGCCCCATCGCCGAGTGAACACGGTGAAAGTTCACAACTGGACCGGATACGCCGCGCTGGCCGCGGCGCTCATCCATCCGACGCTGATTCTCTTCTCAAGCTTGGAGAAGTTCCGCTGGGTGGACGGCACCTGCTTACGTACGCAATGTTTCCGCTGTACGCGCTGCACGGGATTCTCACCGATCCCACGTTAAAGGGGGCGCCGCTCGACCCACTCGATGCCGAAAAGGTGTACGTGGAGTTGTGTGCGCGGGCCGTAGCTGCCGCGATGGCGGCGAGGATCCGCTGGCAGTCGAAGCAACCGCCGCCAAGAGTGCACCGGCGGAACGGGAAACCAGGGTCCTGACGCAGCAGTAGCGGATCGCACCGCATCATATAGTTGTGGCTCGTGTCGCCGGGTCAGGGAGACGCTGGAATCCTGGGTTTGATGCGGGGTTTCCCAGCGTACTGGCGGCCCTCGTGCCCGGCGGTCTCGGCGGGCGCCGCGACCTCGGGGCGTTGGTGAGCTGACGGAGTCCCGGGCGGTGCCTCGATCCAACGCTCGGCCCAACTACCGATTGCGTCGAGAGCCAGCTCGAGAGATTGCCCCTTCTCGGTGAGCAGGTACTCGACGCGCACCGGTGTTTCAGGAACGACGCGTCTCTCGACCAATCCTTCCGATTCCAGGATCCTGAGCCGGTCCGAAAGCATTCTATCGCTGATGTCGGGGATGGCGGACCTAATCGTGGCGTACCGAGTGGGACCGTGAAGGAGCGACTGGATGATGGCGCCCGTCCACCGACCCCCGATCAGCTCTACGGCTCTGTGAAAACGGGCACATACTGTGGGAACTGCCTCTTTCATAGCCTTAACTTATCTCCCTTGAAGCATTGACACAAGTAACTTACTAAAATATATTACCTTCCATCAAGTAAGTCACACTGTGCCAGATGGCAATTTGGAGGTTTTTCCGATGACCGCAGCAACAGCACCTGTTCAGAATCGCACGGCCTGGAAGCTCGACCCCGCACACACCTCGGTCGAATTCTCGGCGAAGCACATGATGATCGCCACCGTCCGCGGCAGGATCGCCGATGTCGAGGGAACGATCATCGTTGACAATGCGAACCCGTCAAACTCCTCCGTGGAAGCTGTCATGAAGACTGCCAGCCTCGATACGCGGAGCGAGCAGCGCGACCAGCATCTCAGGTCCGCCGATTTCTTCAACGTCGAGAAGTCTCCCGAGATAACGTTCAAGAGCACGCGAATCGCCGGCACCAAGGATGAGTTCAAGCTTATGGGCGATTTGACGATCAGTGGCGTTACGAAAGAGGTCACGCTCGATGTGACATTCGAGGGAGAAGGAAAGGATCCGTGGGGCGGGGACCGCATCGGATTCGCCGCAACGGGGAAGATCGACCGGCGCGACTTCGGGCTCACTTGGAACCAGGCGCTCGAAACCGGTGGCGTTCTTGTCGCCAATGACATCAAGCTGAACATCGAGGCTGAAGCGACGAAGCAAGGCTGAAAAAATCCTCGCACCCGATGATTCTCGGATGAGCTTCAGGTAGCAAAGCGCGGCACGGAAACTGTACTCCTAAAGGCGGTTATCTCAGCAAGAGGAAGAATGAAATCCAATGGACAGCATCAAAAGCAGGCGATCAGAACAGATCAGCGACTGAACAATCTCGACGAGCATATCGCCGAAGAGGCTAAGCAGAAGCTGCACGCAGACGATGCGCGCGCGAAGAATCAGGCTCTCGAAAAGATTCCGACGGACGAGAGCAGCAAATAGAAAGAAGGCTCCGGTTTTTCCGGAGCCTTCTTTGCGTCAGATCACGCGAGAAGCCTGCCGAACGCCTCCGGGCCGATCGGCAGGGTGAACGAACCCAGCCCGAGGGAAGCCGCGGATCGAGTCGTTTCGGCAGCAGAGCGGGACGGGCTGAAGAGAAGGATTTTCTTTCCACCGCGCTGGAGCTCGCCGAGCACTTTTTTGGAGCATTCCCAGTGATCGCAGTCGATGACGAGCTTATCGCACGAAGCTCGCGCGCACGCGTCCAAGGCCGACTCGCCCAGTTTTGCAAACACCGGCCGATGTCCGGAAAGCTCAACCAACAATCCCAGCAGCGCGGCAACGACCTCTTCCCGCGCAAGAATCAATACAGTGTCCACGCCCACTCGAGGAGAGATGCTCTGCTCTGACTTGGCAACAAATGGACCCCCGCAGAGGCGCGCGTCGGAACTCCGGCCCAGAAAAATCCCTAGTAAGTCTTTGTGTGGAAGCACATTAGGGGGAGTAGCTTTCAGGCAATGATCAGGCTCTTCAGGCATAGCTCTGGCGTTGCGAAAGGCTCGTGGCGACCGTAATTCCACCCCGGCAGTCCCCCAAAATCTTCAGGCACCTCTTTCGCCGCTCCAAGGCTGGAGTGGGGGAGGAGCTTGTCGGACCAATTCGCGGCGAGGTGCTCGGAGCCGAGCGACTCGGTGAACGCGCGCGAGTCGTCGCGCGCCAACATCGGCTGCTACCACCAAGAAAGCAGCGCGGCGCCGGTCCTCTCCTTCTCCGTCTCGAGAACACGCGCGCCGTTTTAAATCGCGTTTACCAGGAGCTGGGCGAGGGTGCCGAGCACGGGCTGGATATCAGTCCGGCGGGCGATTGGCTGCTCGACAACTTCTACATCGTTCAAGAGCACATTCGCGAGATACGAACCAATCTCCCGAAGGGCTACTACCAGGAGCTGCCGAAGCTCGCGAGCGGGCCGCTCGCCGGTTACCCGCGCGCGTACGAAGTAGCGATCGAGCTCATTGCGCACACCGAGGGACATCTCGACCTCGAGAACATCACGCTATTCGTTCGCGAGTATCAAAGAATCACGCCGCTTCGAATGGGCGAGCTGTGGGCGATTCCGACGATGCTGCGACTCGGTCTCGTCGAGAACATCAGACGAATGGCGCTGCGGGTATCGGCGCGGCTCAAAGAAGTCGAATCGGCGGACCAGTCAGCGGCGAGGCTGCGGGAAGCGAGCGAGCGCTCGCCTGAGGCGTTGGCCGCGGCGCTGGCAGCGTTCGTGGATGTTCATCCACAATTCACGCCGACCTGGGTCGCGCGATTCCTCCAACAGGTTCGCTCTTACCAGACGAGTTTCACTCCGCTGATCTGGCTCGAGCAGTGGATAGCGGAGGACGGACCGAGCGCCGAGGAAGCGGCGACGCGATCCAACCGACGAGTCGCACTGACCCAGGTAACGGTCGCGAACAGCATCACCAGCCTGCGTACGATCGCGCGTTTGGACTGGAAGGATTTCGTAGAATCGCAGAGCGCGACCGATCGAGTGCTGCGGACAGATCCGAGCGGTCTCTACTCGGCAATGACTTTCGCGACGCGGGATCACTATCGCCACGTCGTCGAGCATATCGCGAAGCGGACGAAGCGACCGGAAGAAACAGTCGCCGAAGCGGCGCTCACTTTGGCTCGCGAGTTCGAGGCCGAGGGTGGAAGGCGTTCGCATATCGGCTACTATCTGGTGGATTCCGGGCGTGCGCTGCTGGAAGAGCGGGTCGGTTACACGCCGCCGCCGCGAGAGTGGATTCATCGTTGGACGATACGACACCCGAATACTGTCTACTTCGGGGGAATCACGCTGTTCACCCTTGCCATCCTGGGCGCGATCCTCGAGATCGTTGGCGCGGAAACAGCGGCCGCGCAGCTGGCAATCACACTCCTCGCGCTCCTTCCAGCGAACGAGATGGGGATCAGTGTCGTCAACCAGCTGGTGACGCTGCTGATGCCGCCGCGCACGCTGCCAAAGCTCGATCTGCGGCAGAACGGAATCTCCGCCGAGTACACAACCGCAGCGGTGGTACCGACGCTATTCGGGAGCGTGCGCGCGGTCGAAGAAGCGATAAGCCACATCGAAGTTCAGTTCCTGGCCAACCGGGAGGACAATCTTCGCTTCGCAATTCTCAGCGACTTCACCGATTCCAAGAGCGAGCACGGGGATGCGGATGAGGAGATCCTCCGCGCGGCTCTGGCGGGAATAAGCGCGCTTAACGCGAAATACTCTCTGCCCGGCGCGAGCGTGTTCCTGCTCTTTCACCGGCCGCGGCTTTGGAATCCGAAGCAGCAGGTGTGGATGGGATGGGAGAGAAAGCGAGGCAAGCTGGCGCAGTTCAATCAGTATCTGCGTGGCGGCGCCCGGGACGCGTTCACGACGATTGTCGGCGACACGACGGGTATCGAGCGCGTTCGATACGTGATCACGCTTGATTCGGATACAGTGCTTCCGCGTGACGCAGCATCGCTGCTCGTAGGCACCATCGCGCATCCCCTGAACCGCGCAGAGTACGACGAGGCCGCGGGACGAATCGTTGCCGGATATGGAATAGTGCAGCCGCGCGTCGGCGTGTCGCTGACGAGTGCGCACCGATCCTATTTCGCGGCGGTGCACTCGGGACACCCGGGAGTCGATCCGTACACAACGGCCGTCTCGGATGTGTACCAGGACCTCTACGCAGAGGGGAGCTTCACCGGGAAGGGGATTTACGATGTGGACGCGTTCGAGCTGGCGACTCACGGGCGCTTCCCGGAGAACACGCTACTCAGCCACGACCTGATCGAAGGAGCGTATTCCCGCGCGGCGCTGGCGACGGACATCGAAGTCTATGATGACTATCCAACGCGTTATCTGACATTCACGCGGCGGAAGCACCGCTGGATTCGTGGTGACTGGCAGCTGCTTGACTGGCTGACGCCGGTAGTGCCGGGGCCCGATGGTCCGGCACAGAACCGGCTCTCCGCGATCTCGCGATGGAAGATCTTCGACAACCTCCGGCGCAGTCTGATCGAGATCTCCCAGGTTGTTCTGCTGCTGTGCGGCTGGTTTCTGCTTCCCGGCTCAGCGCTGAAATGGACAACGATCGTGTTGGGGGCAATTGCGTTCCCCTGGTTGTTTTCGCTGCTGCTCGCGGCGCTTCGTCCGCCCAAAGATCAATCTTGGACGGCGTATTATGTTGCCGTCGGCCAGGACGCAGTTGCCAATGCGCAGCAATTTGCGCTGGCGGCAGCGTTCCTCCTCCACCAGGCAATCGTATCCGCGGATGCGATTGTCAGGACGCTGGTTCGCCTCTTCGTCACTAAGCGGAACCTCCTCGAGTGGCAGACTGCGTCGCAGGTGGAGAGAGCGCTGGGGGCGGGTTCAGCGAAAGAAGTGTGGCGCAAAATGTGGCCGGTTTTCGCGCTCTGCGCCGCGATTGGAGTGCTCGCCATTGTTCACGACGCATCACTACGCGAGACCGCAGGCGACGAAGAGCGGTTCAGGTTTGTGTTGGCGACATTTCCGTTGCTGCTGCTCTGGCTATCCAGTGCGAGCCTTGCCGCAGCGTTGAGCCACTCGGCGATCCCGGGAGAAACGCACCTCAGCGAGTCCGAAAGAAAAGCAGCACTTAGGTATGCAAAGCTGCACTGGAGCTACTTCGACACGTTCGTCACTGAAGAAACGCAATGGCTCTCGCCGGACAACTTCCAGGAAGATCCGGAGCCGGTCGTAGCGCTGCGTACGTCGCCGACGAACATCGGACTTCAGCTGCTGTCATCCGTTTCCGCGGCGGATCTCGGCCTTATCGGGCGCGGCGATGCGATCGAGCGCATCGAGCGGGTGTTCCGATCGCTAGAGAGGATGCGGCGCTACCGCGGCCACTTCTTCAACTGGTATGATCTGGCGGAGCTGCGGGTGCTCGAGCCGGCCTACGTCTCAACGGTGGACAGCGGAAATTTCGCCGGACATCTTATCGCGCTGAAACAGGCGTGCTACGAGATGGTGCACGACGGGAAATCGAGCAGCGAGGAAGTGAAGCGGTTGGAGGCGATTGCCGAGCGCGCGCACGCGTACGCGATGGAAATGGATTTCAAGTTCCTCTACGACGATAGCAGGAAGCTGTTCTCGATCGGATATCAGGTTGGCGCGAATACCGTGGACAGCTCGTATTACGACCTGTTGGCATCGGAGTCGAGGCTCGCTTCATTTGTCGCGATCGCAAAAGACGACGTGTCGGTTGACCACTGGTTCCGGCTTGGTCGCCCTCTGACAGGAGACGCGAAAGCGCGCACGCTCGTGTCTTGGAGCGGAAGCATGTTCGAGTATCTGATGCCGGCGCTCGTAATGCAGACGTTCCCGTTCACACTGCTCGATCAGACGCACAAGGGAGCGGTAAGACAACAGATTGCCTATGGTATTCAGCGCGGAGTCCCGTGGGGGATCTCGGAATCCGCGTACAACATCCGCGATCGAGCGCACGTCTATCAATACCGCGCGTTCGGGGTTCCCGATCTCGCGCTGAAGCGGGGATTGAGCAAGGAGCTGGTGATCGCGCCGTACGCGACGATGCTTGCGCTGCTCATCGACCCGCGACAGGCGCTGCGCAATCTGAGCGCGCTCGAGGCGGAGGGGGCGCTCGGCCCATACGGATTTCGCGACGCGATTGATTACACGCGGCCGGCACCGGGCGCGAGGAAGGCGGTGGTGTGCACCTATATGGCGCACCACATCGGGATGAGCATGATGGCTCTCGACAATGCGCTCAACCGGCAGACGTGGCAGCGCCGATTCCACTGCGATCCACTGGTGCGTTCCGCCGAGCTGGTACTGCACGAGCGGATACCGCGCCGCCTTACGGTGCAGGACGCGCACGGCGACGACATTGCGCGCGTTCCGAGCGAGATGGAAAAGCCGGCGGTGCGGGAGATGGAAACGCCGCATACGCCGCAGCCGATGGTGGCGATCCTGGGGAACGTTCCATTTACGACGATGATAACGAACGCCGGCGGCGGCTTTAGCAAGTACGGCAATCTGGCGCTGACCCGCTGGCGGCACGACAGCACTCGCGACAACTACGGGCAATGGTGCTACGTCCGCGATGTAGCGAGCGGGCAAGTGTGGTCGGCGACGTTTCAGCCGACGGCGGTCGAGCCGGTGTGGTACCGTGTCCGCTTCGCGAGCGACAGGGTGACGTTCCTGCGGCGGGACGACGGCATCGACACGCAGACAGAGATCGCGGTGGCATCGGACGATGGCGCCGAGGTGAGGCGTGTCACTCTGTTCAACCGCACCGCGGTGACGCGAGAGATCGAGCTGACAAGTTATGCGGAGGTCGTACTATCCCCACCGGATGCGGACAGGGCGCACCCGGCCTTTGGGAATCTGTTCGTTGAAACGGAATGGCTCGAAGCGACGGCAACGCTGTTCGCGACGAGAAGGCCGCGGTCGTCGACGGAAGCGCGCATGTGGTGCGCGCACGTAGTTGCCGGGGGTCCGGAAGTAATCGGCACCGTCACCTGCGAAACCGACCGCGCGAAATTTATCGGGCGCGGACGGTCGGTGAGGAACCCGGAGGCGCTCGACGTCGGCGCGGACCTCACGGGAACAGTCGGCCCGGTGCTCGATCCGATCTTTGCGTTGCGGGTGAAGGTGAGAATTCCACCTAACTCTTCGGCGCACGTTGCGTTCACCACTTTCGTAACGGATAGAAGGGAACGCGCGCTGGAGCTCGCCGATCTCTATCACGACCCATACAGCGCTCGTCGCGCGCTCGACCTTTCGTGGGCGCACACGCAGGCGGAGCTGAGAGATCTGGGGATTGCTCCAGCCGACGCCGCGCTCTATCAGGATCTTGCCGGACACCTGCTCTTTCCGCACCCCGGATTCCGGCCGGCGCAGAGCGCGGTCGAGCAGAACAGACTTGGTCAGGAGGATCTCTGGTCACACGGCATCTCGGGTGACTGGCCGATCCTGCTGGCGACGATTGATTCTCGGGTTGGCCTTCCCAGCGTCAGACAACTTCTGCGAACGCATCACTACTGGCGCTTGAAGGGGGTCACGTGCGATCTGGTGATTCTCAACATGCACCCTGTGACGTACCTCCAGGAGCTCCACGATGAGCTGCTGACGACGGTGATGGCGTCGAGCGAAGCTGGCCTGCTGGACCGCCCCGGCGGCGTCTTCATCCGTCGCGCGGATGTCTTGAAGCCGGAAGACGTAACGCTGCTCAAGTCGGTGGCGCGAGTTCAGGTCAATTGCGACGGACTGGGGCTCGGCAACTTCCTCGAGTTTCCTGGAGTGGAGGACAGATATCCGCCTCGGCTTGACGTTCTCAACCGCGACATCGTGCCGCTCGGCACGACGCCCGTGCGTCCGAAGCTCGCGGCGAGCGGAGAGAATCTGAAGAACTTCAACGGCATCGGCGGGTTCAACTCCGAGGGGGAATACGAGATTCGTCTCACCGGCGCGGAGCTTCCCCCGGCGCCTTGGGTGAACGTGATCGGTAATCCGGCGGGGGGATTCTGCGTCAGCGAATCCGGGTGCGGTGCGACGTGGGCGGGAAACAGCTACTTCTACCGCCTGACGCCGTGGCATAACGACCCCGTGCGCGATCCGACGAGCGATTGCATTTACATAAGAGACGACGAGGATGGAAGCATTTGGACACCGACGCCCGCGCCGATGCGCGAGCCTGTCCCGTATAACGTCCGTCACGGCGCCGGCTATTCCGTGTTTGCACACGATCATCTCGGAATCGCATCTTCCCTCCGCGTTGGGATGGACGAGCACGACGCGGTTAAAATCAGCGTGCTCACACTCACCAACAATGGACCAACGGCGAAGAAGCTGACGCTGACGTGGTACGTCGAGTGGGTGCTGGGCGTGACGCGGGAACAAACGCAATACCATATAAGGACGAGCTTCGACGAACAGACGCAGTCAATGTTGGCGCGGAACTACTTCGATCCGCAGTTCGCCAACCACGTCGCATTTGCGTCTGTGAGCGAGATGGTGATGTCGTACACCGCGGACCGCCGTGAATTCCTGGGGCGGAATGGAACGCCCGCGAGTCCGGCGGCGGTGCAGCGGAGCGGTTTGTCCGGTGCTATCGGCGTTACGATCGACCCGTGCGGAGTTCTCCAATTCCCGGTAACACTGGCTCCCGGCGAAAAGCGGGAAATCGTCACGCTGCTCGGCGCAGGTACCTCCGAGGACGCGACTCGCGAAACGCTCACCCGTCTGCGCGAAACAGGAGCGGCGTCGGCCGCGCTGGATCGGGCCATCAACAAATGGAAGCAGCGGCTGACGACGATCCAGGTAACAACACCAGAGCCGACCCTCGACCTGATGGCGAATCGGTGGTCGCTCTACCAGGCGCTGTCGTGCAGGATGTGGGCGCGGTCAGCGCTTTATCAGTCGAGCGGTGCATTCGGATTCAGGGATCAGCTGCAAGATGTAATGGCTTTTGTGTATGCGGACCCGCAGCTGGCCAGGGAACACATCATTCGCGCCGCGGGACGGCAGTTTGTCGAAGGAGACGTGCAGCACTGGTGGCACCCGCAGAGCGGCCGCGGAGTGCGTACCCGTATCTCGGATGACTTGGCGTGGCTCCCGTACGTGGTGAGTCACTACATCCGCACGACAGGCGATTCGGAGATTCTCGACGAGCAGGTGACGTACATCACGATGCGGCAGCTGAATGCGGACGAGCACGAGATCTATGATCTGCCGCAGTCTTCTGATGAAAGCGGGACGATTTACGATCACTGTATCCGCGCCCTCAAGAAAGCGTGCACGGCCGGGGCGCACGATCTGCCTTTGATGGGAAGCGGCGACTGGAACGACGGGATGAGCCGAGTGGGTATCGAAGGGAAGGGTGAAAGTGTTTGGCTGGCGTGGTTCCTCATCGCGGTGCTGCGCGGTTTCTCCGAGCAGAGCACGAGACGCGGCGACGCGGCGACGACGGAATGGCTTCATCTCAAGGCGGATGCGTACAGCAAGGCCGTCGAAGCGGGAGCGTGGGACGGCGCGTGGTACAGACGCGCGTATTTCGACGATGGCTCGCCGCTGGGATCGAGCACGAGCGACGAGTGCAAGATCGACTCGATCGCGCAAAGCTGGAGTGTTATCTCAGGCGCGGGCGAACCGACGCACGCGCAAACGGCGATGAAATCATTCAACGATCATCTGGTGCGCGAGAATGCGCATCTTCTTCTTCTCCTCAACCCGCCCTTCGACAAGACGACGCACGATCCCGGATACATCCAGGGCTATCTCCCCGGTGTCCGGGAAAACGGCGCTCAGTACACACACGCCGCGCTGTGGGCGATTCTCGCGACGGCGCTCTCCGGCGACGGCAATCGCGCGATGGAGCTGTTCCAGATGATCAATCCGATAACGCACGCCGAGACGCCGGAAGCTGTGCAGCGGTACAAGGTCGAGCCGTACGTAATCGCGGCTGACGTCTATTCCTCTGATACGCACGTTGGCCGCGGGGGATGGACCTGGTACACTGGCTCGGCGAGCTGGGTTTATCGCCTCGCGCTCGAGACAATTCTCGGATTCCAGAAGCGCGGAGACAGCCTCATCATCAATCCGTGCATACCGGCGCACTGGGAAGGTTTCACGATCGACTATCGTCACGGAAATACGAATTACTCGATAGCGATCAAAAATCCGAACGGAATTCAGGCCGGGGTGACGAAGCTATCGCTCGATGGGCGTGACATCGACGGTGCGCTGCCGCTGGAAGATGATGGCCTCGACCATCAGGTCATCGCGACGCTTTTGGCGGCTCCGAATCGGCAGGGTGCAACGGGGTGATCGCAGGACCGTTGATGACCTTCCCGAATGGATCGAAACGTGATCCGTGGCAGGGACAGTCCCAGGACTTCTCGGTCGAGTTCCAGTCAACGATACAATAGAGATGAGTGCAAACGGCGGAACGCTCGTGGATCGCTCCACTCTCATCTTTATAGACGGCGATCTTTTTTGAGCCGCGGCGCATTACCGCGCCTTCGCCCGGCGCGATGTCCTTCTCGTCGGCAACGTCACCGTCGGTGAGCCAGTCCTTGTACTGTTCGGCGACGTTGACGTTTTCCTTAACGTAATCCACGGCGGCGCCGAGCTTGACGCGGGACGGATCGTAAAGCGCCGTCCAGGGATTCTTGAGGCCGAGCACCAGATCGGTGAGTAGAATACCGGCGATCGTGCCGTGAGTCATTCCGTTTCCGGAATCACCGGTGGCAACGAAAATGTGACGGTCGGCTCCGGGGTTTCTTCCGATGTAAGCCATATAATCGACCGGCTCCATCACCTGCCCGGACCAGCGGTAGTCAACAGACTGAATCATCGGAAAACGCTTCCGCGCCCACTCCTCTAGACGCTCAAAGCGCGCGCCCTGGTCATCCGCTTGCCCAGTCTTGTGATCCTCGCCGCCAACGATGAGGATCTCAGCTTCGGAAGCGCCGGGCGAAGACGACGGCGCGTCCTGCAGCCGGATGTAGTGGTAAGGATCAGGCGTGTCCCAATACAACGCGCGCGGAATGGCGCCGCGGGGGACGCGACATCCGATGACATAGGTGCGATACGCAGCCTGCTTGCTATGCAGGATCAGCCAATCGTTAACCGGCGAGTTGGTGGCGACGATCACGGCGTCGGCGGTGATCGTTTTCCCGTCGGCGGTGGTGACCGTAGCCGGCTCGCCATCGAGGACAGAGTTCACGTGAGTGCCGCAGTAGATCTTCCCGCCGTCGCGGAGAACTGCGCGGGCGAGACCTTTCAGATATTTAAGCGGATGGAATTGCGCCTGGCGCGGAAACCTGAGCGCCGGGCCCGACTGGAATGAATCAAGAGGAATCCTGTCGAGGAGCTCGGTATCCAGTCCCGCGCGTCGCGTCGCCTTGAGCTCACGCTCGAGATCCTTCTTCTTTCCGTCGCCGCCGAGGAAGAGATAGCCGTCAACGCGCTCGAAGTCGCAGTCGATTTCTTCGAGCGACGCGATGCTCTCAACCTTATCGATCGCCGCCGAATGACTTGCCGCAGCGACCTGCGCGCCGTCGCGGCCGTGCAGCTTCTCGATCTTGTAGTACCGATCGTCGAGCGCCGCCGTGAGGTGGGCGGTCGTTCTTCCCGTCTCTCCCCCGGCGATCGGACCATCATCAATGACGCAGATGGACCTCCCGGTGCGCGCGAGCAGATAGGCGCAGGTCATTCCGGATATGCCGGCTCCGACGATGCACACGTTTACACGGATGTCCCGATCGAGCGGGGAGAACTGGGGCGGCTGGGTTTCCATCCATATGGACGTCGTGCGTCCTGAATCGCTTGGCATTTTGCTGATTTTGGCTCGGGGGTTTGTGCTCGAATCAGTTTAGCGGCGCATACCATATGCCATTTGCTGAATCGGCCGACGTCATATGAACAGCTGAGAGATATCAGCTCGGCAAGTCGCGTAGAACAGCGCGAACGGGAGCGGCGTCGAGGGCCATTATCTTGAGCGGAAACGCGATCAGCTCGTAATCGCCGGCCGGGATTCGTCGCAAGTCCAAATTCTCGAGAATTGACGCGTTGCCGGCGAATAGCATTTGATGCACTGGCAGACTCTTGCTCTCGCGGGAATCAACCGAAGGGCAATCGACGCCAAGCAGCTTGAGGCCGCGTCCAAGCAATGTGCGAGCGCAGCTCTCCGACAGACTGGGCCATTCATCCGGAAATGACGATCCGGCGATCGATCGATTCGTTCTCAGCAGAAGCCGCTCGATGTCGGTTTCCGGAGAAAGCGCGTCGAGCATATCGATCGAGATCTCACTGGAAATGGTGCTTACGTCCACGACGGTAGCGGGTCCGTAGAAAGCGTCGAGGGAGAGCTCGTGAGTGCCGGGCCATCCATCGCGGACGTGCAATGGCGCATCGGCGTGGGTGCCGACGTGAGGGCTAGTGTTGATCGATGAAACGTTGACACTCGCGCCGCCGGCAATTGTGGAGGGCCAGCCGCAGGAGTACGGCGTGTCGCCCGGCCATTGGGGAGTGCCCGGGCCGAGCACCACGCTTATGTCGCGCAGCCGCAATTTCGAATCAGCCGACAACTTTTTTCGCTGCTTCCACCAGCTTATCGACGGTGAGGCCGAGCTCCTTGTAAATGGTCTGATAGGGGGCGGAAGCACCGAAGCGATCAATCCCGAGGATCACTCCATTGTCCCCGACCCACCGCCACCAAGACATCGGGTGCGCCGCTTCGATCGCCACCTTCGGAATCCCGGCTGGCAAAACGCTGTCGCGATATTCGGAATCCTGATGAGCGAACAGCTCGTGACTGGGAAAGCTCACGGTGCGGGCTCGAATTCCCTGCGATTCGAGCTTCATTTGCGCTTCGAGAATGAGGGCCACTTCCGATCCGCTCGACATCAGCACCACCTGCGGCTTGCCGCCGCCGGAATCGGCAAGGACATAGGCGCCCTTTGCGGTTCCAGTCGCGGATGCATAAGCAGTGCGATCGATGAGGGCCAGCTTCTGCCTTGTGAGCACGAGCGCGACGGGTCCGTGAGTATGCTTGAGGGCTACCCTCCACGCTTCGACTGTTTCAGAAGCGTCGGCAGGACGAATGAGCGTGAACTTCGGAATCGCGCGGAGCGCGCTGAGCTGCTCGACTGGCTGGTGCGTCGGACCGTCTTCGCCCAACCCGATCGAGTCGTGCGTGAAAACATAAATCACCTGACGCTTCATCAGCGCAGCAAGGCGAATCGGCGGGCGCATGTAGTCGGAAAAGATCAGGAAAGTCGCGCCGTACGGGATGACTCCTCCGTGCAGCGACATCCCGTTCATCACCGCGCCCATACCGTGCTCACGGATGCCGAAGTGGAAATTCCGTCCGGAGTAATTATCGGCGCTGAAGCTCGCTTCGCCCTTGATGATAGTGTTCGTCGAACCGGCGAGATCAGCGGAGCCGCCGATCAGCTCCGGGATCTTGGACGCGATTGCGTTGATGACGACGCCTGACGCGGCCCGGCTGGCGACGTTTCCGTCCTTGGCTGTGAAAACAGGAAGTGCGCTTTCCCAATCGTCGGGAAGCTTGGCGGCGAGACGGCGTTCGAGCTCGGCGGCAGGCCCGGCATTGCTCTGCTTGTACGACGCATACCGCTTGTCCCACTCGCCGTGCGCCTTCGCGCGCTGCGATGCGGTGTTGCGCCACCAATTGAGCGCAGCAGGCGCGACATAGAACGGCTCCTGGGATGGATAGCCGAGCGCTTCCTTGGTGAGCTTGATCTCGTTGGCGCCAAGCGGTGAACCGTGGGCTTCAGCCGTGTCGTGCTTGTTCGGGCTTCCGTACCCGATGTGCGATCGCACAACGATGAGCGACGGCTTTAACGTCTCCGCCTTGGCCGCTTCGATGGCGCGGTCGAGTGCATCGAGATCGTTTATATCGTGGACACACTGAGTGTGCCAGCCGTAGGCGGCGAAGCGGTCGGCGGTGTTGTCGCTGAAGGTGAGGTTGGTGTCGCCTTCGATAGTGATGTGATTATCGTCGTAGAAGCCGATGAGCTTTCCGAGCTTCAGATGTCCGGCGAACGATCCCACTTCGTGCGAGATCCCCTCCATCATATCGCCGTCGCTGGCGATGAAGTACGTGTGATGGTCAATAATTTTGTCTTCGCCCCGATTGAACACCGCACCGAGGTGCGCTTCGCCTATCGCCATCCCGGCAGCGTTTCCGACTCCCTGACCGAGCGGGCCGGTGGTGGTTTCAACACCAGGCGTGTGGCCGTGCTCGGGGTGCCCCGGAGTTCTGCTCTCCCACTGGCGGAACTGTTTCAGATCTTGGAGCGAAAGATCATAGCCGGTGAGATATAGGATGCTGTAAAGCAACATCGACGCGTGGCCGCAGGAGAGAACGAAGCGGTCGCGGTTGATCCATTCGGGATCGTGTGGATCGTAATTCATATGCCGCGTCCAGAGGACGTAGGCGAGGGGCGCGAGCGCCATCGGCGTGCCGGGGTGGCCGGAGTCTGCCTTCTGGACGGCGTCCATCGAAAGAACGCGAATGGCGTTTATGCAGAGCTTCTGCAGCTCGGCGTCGGCGCTGGAGGCGGGGGAATTTTGCGGGGATGACATATATGGCTCAGGATTGATTCCAGCAGTGAAAAGCTAGCCACTCAGGCGGGCGAGTGCATTTGAAACCAGCGCGCGGCGTCGGCGATATCAGCGGGTGTGAGATTGTGTCCGCTCACTTGCCAGGAAACTGTGACTGTGGCGCCCCGCTCGCGGAACATCGCGGCAAGTCGCTCCGGCTGGTCGGCAGGCACGATGGTGTCCAATCGCCCGGCTCCGATGAAAACATCGCGGCTCGCGAGATCGATCTTCTCTTCAGGGTCGAGCACGATCATCGGCCGGAAGAGCACCGCTCCGGCGAGCAAATCCGGCTTCAGCATCATTACGGAAGCCCCGATGTTCGCGCCGTTCGAATATCCAAGCGCGAAAATGGATGATGGATCCAGATCGTACTCAGTTGTCGCCGCGCCGATAAAACCCGCGAGCTCGGTGGCGCGCGTTCGCACTTCGATGAGGTCGAATTTTCCTTCGGCGACGCGCCGAAAAAAGCGCGGTGCACCGTTTTCAATCGTATTGCCCCGAACGCCGAGCAGCGCTCTCCCCGGGGCCACTGCCTCGCCAAAGCTGATCAAATCGTTTTCATCGCCGCCGGTGCCGTGAAGAAGGAGAATCGTGGCGCGAGACGAGGATGCTGTCGCAGGGACGAAGCGGTGGACGAAACCAAGAGAGCTGACGCTGCCGGCATCGGCGGACCGCGTCATGCGTTGGGGCCTTTCAGCTCGATCGGCGGTTGAATGTTCGGGAGCAGTGCCTCGATCTCAAACCTGCGCGGCTCGAGCCACGAGGGAAGCTGGAGAGCTGCCCCTAGAGATTCACGGGGCTCGTCCACTGTAAATCCGGGTGGATCGGTTGCGATCTCGAAGAGAACTCCGCTCGGCTCGCGGAAGTAGATGGACTTGAAGTAATCGCGATCGAGAACGGGGGTGACGTTCATCCCCGCTGACGTGAGCTGCGCGCGTGCCTCCAGCTGCGCCGCCTCGTCCTCGGCCCGGAATGCCACGTGATGTACGGCGCCGGCGCCCATCACGCCTTCCCACAAGCCCGGAACGCAGCGGAGATCAACGATCGTTCCCGGGCCGCCATCAGCTGCGGAGTAGCGATAGACGCTTCCTTGCTCGCGGACGAGACGAAATCCGAGTGAGTCGATGAGAAGCTTGCCGGTAGCGTCACAAGAATCCTCCCAAAGAGTGACAGCGAACAGACCGCGAATCGAATGCTCCGCGGGAACGCCCGATCCGTCCCAGCCGGGGCGACCGTCGGCGAGCGGGTGCGCGACCAGCTCGGCCATAAAACCGTCGTGGTCCTTGAATGCGATCACGCGCTCGTCGTCGTAGCGCGACTGAGGCGGCGTGAACTCCACACGCTTGTTGATGAAGCGCTCGATCCAGAATCCGACGGAGCCCGGAGCGATTGCGAAGGATGTTACCGCAACCTGTCCGGTTCCCTGGCGCCCGCGGCGGGTGTCGGGCCACGGGAAAAATGTGAGTATCGTCCCGGGATGACCGTCACCGTCACCAAAATAGAAATGGTAAGTAGTCGGGTCGTCGAAATTGACAGTGCGCTTGACGAGTCTCAGCCCGAGAATTCCGGCGTAGAAGTCAACGTTGCGCTGCGGATCGGAAGCGATACCAGTGACGTGATGAATGCCAGCGGATTGAAAACTCAATTGATTCTCACGGCAGGGGAAGGCTCAGCGTGACGCGGGATGATGGAGAAAGCATCCCGTTGCAGCCACGGCGAGCGCCGCGACCGGAATGGATCGGCAGAGAAAATTCATTCGAATGAATGTCGCGGCGGAGAGAGCTGCTAGCCGGATGGCGCCTCTGTGACGGACATACCCATCGAATGATACCCCTTGTCCACGTAAACGATGGTGCCGGTGATTCCCGCGGCGAGGTCACTCGAAAGAAATGCCGCGACGCGGCCGACATCGTCAGCTTGCAGAGGCTCGGTGAGCGGAGAGTTGGCGGCGCAATAATCCACCATCTTCTCGATGATCCCTATCGCGCTCGCAGCGCGAGACGCCCACGGCCCCGCCGATATCGCGTTGATACGCAGTCCGAATTTTCTTCCGGCTTCGAATGCTAGAACGCGCGTGTCGCTTTCGAGCGCCGCTTTGGCGGACGACATCCCGCCGCCGTATCCGGGAATCGCGCGCTCGCTGGCCATATATGTGAGAGAGAGGAACGACCCTCCCTTTTTCATCAGCGGCGCAAGGCGGCTCACCATCGAGACCATCGAGTACGCGCTGACACTGACCGCGGTGAGATATCCCTCGCGGCTCGTCTCGAGGAGAGGCTTTTTCACTTCCGGACCGTTGGCAAGAGAATGGATGACGATATCGAGCGGCTCCTTTCCAAAATCGGATTCGAGCTGGCGCGCGAGGCCGTTGATCGAGAAGTCACCAGTATCCTTGTACCGCTTATTCGACCTGATGTCTTCGGGCGCGCTTTCGAGAGTGTCGAAAGCGGCGTCGAGAGCGTAAATCTTCTCGAACTGAAGGAACGAGCCGTCAGAAAGCCGGCGCGACTCGTCCATCTTTCCGCGTTCGAGAAGATTATTGAAGATATTAAGGGCCGGGGGCCAGGTGCCGACGACGACAGTGGCGCCTGCTTCGGCGAGGGACTTTGCGATTGCGAAGCCGAACCCGCCGTCATCGGCGACGCCGGCGACGAGAGCCCGCTTCCCCTTGAGGTCGATACTGAGCATTCGGATTATATCGCAGATTGCGGAAGGGTTCACAAGGGGAGCAGGCGCTCGGCTAGCGAGTGGTAAGGGGTAGGATATTTGCGTTGAGGCCGAAGCGAGTCGGACAAACACTTCACGCCCGGGAATCCAGAGAGATGCTTCGCCGCTTTGCGCTTGCCGTTCTGATCGCTCTGCTGCCGTTTTCGGCTGCGGACGGCCAGGTCGCTGATACGATTTTCCACAAGACGCCGCTGTTCACAACCAAGGACCTGGCGATCGCCGCCGGCTTTGGCTTGGCGACAATTGCAATTGCTCCACTCGACAGGTATTTCGCGCATCGCCTTCAGGATTCGGTTACTCAATCCAACCGCTGGATACACGGCGCTGCGACGGGATTCCGCGTCCTCGGTTCCCAGGGATCGTTGGCGGCGGGAGCTGGCCTATACCTTATAGGTAGAGCATCGGGAAAGCGGCGCACGGCCGATCTCGGGCTCCATAGTGTTGAGGCGATGGTGACCGCCGATCTGGTGACCACCGGGATGAAGGTATTCTTCGGAAGGGCACGGCCGTTCGTGGACGCAGGCAACAACTATGACTTCCAGCTTTTCCGCGGATTCTCTGATGACAAGTACAGATCCTTTCCATCCGGGCACGCCACGAACGCATTTGCGTTCGCGGCGACGGTATCGAGAGAAACCGAGATGTGGTGGCCGCGCTCGCGATGGTACATCGGTTCGGTGATGTACGGCGGGGCGACCCTCGTCGGGCTCTCGAGGATGTACAACAACCAGCACTGGGCGAGCGACATCATCGGAGGGGCAGCGGTGGGGACGATCGTCGGACTCAAGGTCGTGAAGTTCCAGCACTCGCATCCGGGGAACCGCATCGATCGCGCTTTTCTTTCGGTGAACATCACGCCATCGCCGGTGCCGGGGGCGAGACCGCATATCTCGCTGGGATTCTAGGAAGCGGGTGCAAACGGAAGGGATATTCATTCTCGCCGAGCTGAAAGGAGAAGCGGGGAGAAAAATCCGCGAGATCAACGAGCGGTACGACCCGCGGCTTGCGCGGTACAAGCAGCCTCATCTTACCATTACGGGGTCGAGCGGGGCCGGGCCCATTCCCACCGACGTGCCGGTCGCGGAGCTTCGCGCGAAGCTCGAGCCGATCACCAGTACCACTTCTCCCCTCGAGCTCTCGCTCCGCCCGGCGCAGAGATTCCTGCAGACCAACATCATTGTCCTGCCTCTCGACCACTACGGGCCGCTGAGAGAGCTGCACGACAGGATCGCCAACAGTGGCCTCCCCTTTGCGCGGTCGAGGCATACGTTTAGTCCGCACTGCACGCTCAGCCTCTACGTTACGCATCCGGCGGCGGTGGAGCAGGAGCTGCTGCGGACGAGAATCAGCGACTCGGTGATCATCGACGCTCTTCAGCTCTTTCATACTCGCGACCCGCAGCCTTCACAACTTCTCCTCGAGCTCCCTCTGACCGGTGGATCCAAGACGAATTGAAGTGATGTGGAGGAGGCTTTGGATGCGGCTGATCGGCAAGTCGCTTCCCGGGCCGCGTACCGCAACGTTGCCGGCCCCTCTTGGCCACGGCACACGCGTGCTGTTCATCAGGTACGAGCGCATCGGCGATCTGATAATGGCGACATCGGTGATTCGCGCCATCGCAGAAGCAATTCCGGGCGGAAAGGTAGATGTGCTGGCGACGTCGACCACCGCTCCCGTTCTCGAGAACAATCCGCACGTGGGGAACGTTCTCACGCTGGACCGTGGATCCTGGGGGAGTTACCTCGGGCTGATGCGCCGCCTGAGACGCGCGCAGTACTCGGTGATGGTGGACGGAAGAATCAACAATCCGCCGATTTTTACTTCTACGCCGCTGATGATGTTAGCGGGCGCCGCGAAATACAGAGTGGGATCTGGGGGCGGGCAAAACGGAACGATTTATAACGTTTGCGTTCCGGTGTACGATCGCAGCGCGCACTACATCAATGGCTCGAAAGAGCTTGCGGTTCCGTTCGGCGTGGATCCGCCGAAGCTTGACTGGCAGCCGGAAATTTTTCTCACCGCCGCGGAGCAGAATGCCGCCGAGCGAATTTGGTCGGAAACGGTTGGCGCGGGGAAACGGCTGCTCGTCAACCTCTCCGCGTCAGAGCCGAAGCGGCGGTGGCCGGACGGAAAGTTTATCGTCACATTGAAGGCAGCGCGGGCGCGATGGCCGGAGATGCCAATTGTCGTCATCGGGCTTCCGTCGGAATGGAGGAGCGTGGAGGAGGTTGCCACCGCCGTGGACGCGGTGCCTGTGCAGACTCCAAATCTGCGCGACGCATTCGCGCTGGTAGGGACCGCCGATCTTGTCTTCACGCCCGACACGAGCATCTCACACGCCGCGTCCGCATTCAGAAAGCCATCCCTCGTGCTTCTCAAGCGCGAGCACCGGCCATATGCGCCTTACAACACGCCCGGCGAGATAGTCAGCTGGGGCGAGGACGAGATTCGGTTGATGCCTCACGAGCGGGTTTCCGCTGCGCTGGAGAGGCTGATCACGCAGTTCGGGTAGCGCCTCCTCGCCGGCAGTCTCGACTAAATTTGTCGGATGCCTCCGCAATTCATCTATGTAATGAAAGACCTGCGCAAAGTCGTCCCGCCATCGCGGGAGATTCTGCGCAGTATCTGGCTCTCCTTTTA
>JBKJHG010000034.1:0-5446 GCA_046599115.1 Gemmatimonadaceae bacterium | reverse complement strand
GCGAAGAACATCCCTCGCATCTCTCGCCGCGGCGAAGGTGCGATGAATCGCCGTTTCGTCCGCCGTAAAGCTCGCCATCGTCATCACGCCGCGAATGTGAATCCCGGGCAGAGTCGTAAGCCGCTCCGCTTCAGCGCGGAGCTCCGACTCCTTGAAGCCGCCCTTCGATTCCTCTCCCGACAAATTCATCTCGACCAGCGCGTCAACCGCGCGGCCGCTGTCTATTCCGAGCTTGTTCACGGCATCCGCAAGACGAGGGCTGTCGAGCGCGTGCAACATCGCGAAATGCTCGAGCGCCTTCACCTTGTTGCGCTGCAGGTGCCCGATCAAGTGCCAGCGGACGGGAACGTCCACCGCCTGCATCTTGCCGAGCGCCTCCTGAACCTTGTTCTCGCCGACGTCGCGGAGCCCTGCCTCCCACGCCGCGTGCACCGCTTCCGGACCGTGCGTCTTCGTGACACCGATAATCGTCACCTTTTGGCCGTGTCCACCCCGCTTGGTGGACTCCCAGATCCGGCCCTCAGCTTCGACAATACGATCGGCCAGGTCCGGAAAAGCCATAGCTGTGAAATTTAGCGGGATTGGGAGGGTTACTCAATCATCTTCGCGCGCTGCCAGCCTCGCACCGAGTTGATCAACGAGAACGACTCAGCATTCGCCAGCTCCTCCTTCCAGATCGTCCGCTCGAACAGCTCTCCCTTCGCGATGAGTTCGTCGCGTAAGGTCCCCGCAAGCAGTCCCGCCGACCGGGGCGGTGTCCATTCCCTGCCATCGGAGGACAAAACGACGTTGGCGATGGTTGACTCCGTGATCTCGCCCTTCGAATTCCAAAAGATCACGTCGTCGCAGGTTTGCGCGCGCGCCAACTCGTCATCGTAGCGCGAGCGCCAAGTGATCTTGTGATAGAGAAGCGGGTCGCGCGGATCGATTGGCCCTCTGGCAAACCGGACCGACAACGCTCGCGCCGTCGGCTCTGCGAGCGTGGAGCCTTGGACACGGCACCTTCCGTCGGCATCAGCGATGAGTCTTATCCGCCAGCGTCCCCAGGGGTGTGCGGATCGCACGGCATCGAGCGCGTTCGAAGCGTCAGCTTCGTCCCAGCGAAACTGGAAGTAGCGCGCCGATTCGCGCGCCCGCGAGAGGTGCCTTTCAAGCAGTACGTATTCTCCATTCTCGAGCGCGAGCGTTTCCAGAAGGGAGAATTCGGGCCACGGCTCGGTCAGAAAGCGAGCCTTGAGGAGACACTCGTCGTACTCGCCATCGACAGTGGAATCCCAGGTTATTCCTCCGCCGACACCGAAGCGCGCTTCGCCCGACTTGTTGCAGACGGCCAACGTCCTGATCGCGACGTTGAAGACGGCGTCGCCGCCGGGCTCCAGCAATCCGATTGCGCCAGTGTACAAACCGCGCGTCTCCTTCTCCAACTCGGTGATGATCCCCATACTGCTCGCCTTCGGCGCTCCCGTCACGGAGCCGGAGGGAAAGAGCGCAGTCAGTATGTCAACGAGACTCGTCCCGGGCTTCTCGGTAGCGGTGATCGTAGAGGTCATCTGGAGAATCCGCCGGAAGCGCTCGACGGCAAATAGCTCCGACACCTCAACGGAGCCGGTAACGGCAACCTTTCCCAAATCGTTTCGCAGGAGATCCACAATCATCACATTTTCGGCGCGATCCTTCGCCGAACTCGCTAGCTGCGCCGCCCGGTCGGCATCCTCCTCGAGCCATCTTCCCCGCGGCATCGTCCCCTTCATCGGACGGGTGATCAGCCTCCCACCGCGCCGCTCGAAGAAGAGCTCCGGCGAGAACGAGAGCACCTTGTGCGTCCCGAGATCGATGTATGCCGAGTATTGCGCGCCCTGCGAGCGAGCGAGCGTGCGGAAGCAAGCGAATGAGTCGCCTTCAAAGCGACCGTGAAGCTGAAAGGTGTAATTCGTCTGATAGGTGTCGCCCCGCTCGATGCGGCCACGGATGGCCTCGATCGCGCGGCGGTATTCCACACTGCCGAGCCGCTCCTCCCATCCGGAAATTGCGTAACCCGAATCGTGGGAACGGCGAATGATCGTATTGGACGGATTGTCGTAGATGGCCATCCAAGCGAGGGGAAATCCATCTGGCGGATGGGTTACAAGAGCGCGATCGAATGCAGGGGCGGACTCATAGCCGATCACGAGAGCAACCCAGGCCCCGTCGAGTGCGGCGCGCTCAGCATCTCTGAGCAGCGGGATGACGTCGTCGACGCCGTGCGCGGCACGCGTCGAGAGCGGTTGCGCGAAGGATGCGTTCCAACCTTCGCCGGCAGCGCTGAAAGATTCGAAGTGGGAGGTGGGATAGGGACTTGGTATCAGACGTCCACCACCGTCAATCAATCCTGGTCAGCTCCGCAGGCCGCTGATCGACGTGGTACGGTTCTGTCAATCCGACGGTTTCGTTCGAAGCCGGAACGGCCGATAAATCTCCCAAGAGAATGCAGCTCCATCAGCGCGCCGCAGAATTCATCGCACCACGAACTCAGAGATCATGCCGTGCCGGTCGTGCGGTTTACCATCCTTCACGTCGCGCACGCGGCAGACCACGCTGTACGCACCAGGCGCCAAACTCACCTGGATTACTATAGTCCCGCCGGGTGGAATATCCGTCGCTCCGCCTGCCGGCTTGACCGGCGGGGGACCGTCCTGCGTTTCCATCCAGTGAATGAAATCCCGTGAGGACTTGCCCGGCGCGAGCTTCGATAGGATGAGCTCGTGCGGCTGGGTGCCGCGGTTCGTCACTGCAATAGAGTGGCGACCACGAGTGGGCGGATGCGAGAAGGTGAAGGCGTAGTCAAACAGCGTAACGGCAATGTCAGAGGCAGGCAGGGCTGTGACCGCGTGTGAGACGGGCGTCACAGCGACCTCCTTCAGCATCCCCTTTGCGAAGTGCAGCACGTTATCCGGACTTTTGACGTGGCAGAAGGCGACATAACGACCAGGCTCAAGCACGAGTGTGCCAACAGACTCCCCGCCCGGTGGGACGGCATTGGGCCCGCCGGCCGGATGCATCCACGCCGGGTGCGCCCCGCCCGCTTTGAGTGCATCGAGCGCATCGCCGAGCCGCTTCCCCGCATCCAAACGGTAGAACATGAGATGGTGCGGCTGCGTGCCCGCATTGCGCAGACGAAACGTGGTCAATCCTGCAGGTATGGCGTCGGGCATCTCGAACGAGAAGTCACGCGCGACCACCCGTACGACATTGGCGCCGTGCCCGGCACGATGCGCCTGACTCGCGGCGTTAACATGCACGGTCTTAGCGGAGCTTCGGATCACCTGTGCATTAGTGATGACGGGCACGGCGTGCGCGACCGCCAGAATGGTGAGGAGCTGAAGCCGAATCAGAGTGCGGTTTGGCGGCATAAACGCGTTCACGCGTGGTGTCATTTGTCGGGAATATGTGCGCGACTGAGTGTCGCGTCTATTAACGAAAGCTTCCTGTGCCGTCGCCTACGCTCGCTCTCGACGGCCTAATGGCAACCTACTCTAAGCCCCTCTCCCGAAAATCCGCGCGAAGAAGTGCGTGATCGCCCCGATGTTGCGGCTGATGTCGTTGAACATCACCAGGACAAAGATCGCGCCGATGATCGCCAGCCCGCCACGCAGAATGTTCTCGCGCGTTCTCAAGCTGAACGGCTTCCCCTTGATCGTCTCCAGAATGTTGATCACGATCTGGCCTCCGTCGAGCACGGGAATCGGCAGCAGGTTTACGATCGCGACGTTGACGCTGATTGTCGCGATGAGCAGCAGCAGCGACACCCACCCGCTCCGCGCCACCTGAACCGACGCCTGCGCAATTGCGATGGGCCCGCCCAGCTGCGACGGATGGAGATTGCGCAGCGTCGTGAAAACCAGCCCGCCCATTGCGCCGATCATCTGCGCGCCACCGCCGAGCGCTTCACCGAACGGAATTGGATTGCGCAGCGACTTCGCCAGGAGGCCGATTTTACCGACCGCCTTCGGCTTGCCTGTAAGGGTGTCCGTCATCGTATCGGCCGCCGGCGTCACGGTCACGTCCATCGTCTTCCCGTCGCGGAGCAGCGTCAGCGCCACCGGCACATTCAATGACGCTTCGATCTTCCGCTGAAAATCTGCCCACTCTCTGATCGGCGTCCCGGCGATCGCGACGAGGCTGTCGCCCGATTTCAACCCGGCAACCTCAGCCGGCTTTCCGGGGAGAACCTGATCCACCGCCGCCGACGGCGTCGGCTTTCCGTAGTAGACGAGGATCCCAACGCAAAGCACGAACGCGAGTATGACGTTCATCGTCACGCCCGACAGCATTATGAACAGCCGCTGCGGAAGCGACTTCGATTCGAACCAGCGATTCTCCGGAACTTCCTTGGGCCCGAACGGCTTCATCGCGTTCGGATCGTGGTACTCGGTGTGGATGTTCACCACATTCTCGGCGGCCGCGGCGGCTTCTACCCCGGCCTCGCTGCCGCCCTCAAGGAACGCAGTCGCCTCATCCTCGCGCGACGCCATTCGCACGTATCCGCCAAGAGGGATCGCAGCGAGTCGATATTCCGTCTCGCCGAATCTCTTGCTCAGCAGTGCCGGCCCGAACCCGACTGAAAACCTCGGCGCGTAGACGCCCGTCAGCTTCGCGGCGATGAAGTGCCCGAGCTCGTGCACGAAGATGACGAGTCCGAATACGATGAGTGGTGCGAGGATGCTTAGCATTTGAATATTTCCTTCACGTGTCTCCGCGCCGATGAGTCGGCGGCGAGCAAATCTTCTTTCGTCTTTCCCGCATCCCCACCGTACGCATCGAGCGCGGAAGAGATTCCGCGCGAGATGTCGGTGAATGTGATCCGTCCGGCGAGAAACGCCGCCACCGCGCATTCATTGGCACCGTTGAATACCGCAGGCGCTGCCCCGCCGCGCTTCCCCGCCTCGATACCAAGCCGCAGCGCGGGAAATCTGGATTCATCCACTTTCTCGAACGTCATTGGAGAGAGCGCTACCGGGTCAAAGCCCGGTACCCCCGAATCCTCCAAACGCTCCGGATGCGTCAGCGCGTAGAGAATCGGCAGCTCCATTGACGGGACGCCGAGCTGCGCCAGAACGCTGCCGTCAATGAACTCGACGAATGAATGCACAACGCTCTGCGGATGCACGACGACTTCGATTCGGTCGTAGGGGATCCCGAACAGGAAATGCGCCTCGATCACTTCGAGCGCCTTGTTGGCGAGCGTCGCGCTGTCCACGGTTACCTTTTTCCCCATCGTCCACGTGGGATGGCGGAGTGCTTCGGTAATGGTCGCCGACGCGAGCCGCTCCGAATCCCACTCGCGAAACGGGCCGCCCGACGCGGTAAGAATGATGCGGCGCACTTCCGTCTTCGGACGCGCGGCAATGCACTGAAGAATCGCGCTGTGCTCGCTGTCAACAGGGATGAGCTCGGCGTTTCCACGCGC
>JBKJHG010000184.1:0-6967 GCA_046599115.1 Gemmatimonadaceae bacterium | reverse complement strand
CGACATCCTCGATGTAACCTCGCAGGTGAAGTGGGCCCGCCTGTTGGCTCGCGAGACTATGATGGCGGACGGCTCGCTCTGGGAGTTCAACGTCGAGAGCCGAGAGGGGTTGGACCTTCGCACATTCGCCGTCGTTTGGGGGGGGGAGGAGCCGAGCGAATGTCTGTGGTTATTGGAGTACGCGCGCGACCTTCGCCTCGAGCCGCTCTACGAGGAGCTCGCCGCGGCGAATTCCGAACTCGTACGCACGCAGCGGGAGCTGGCGAAGAAGAGCGCCCGACTCGCCCACGCGTTGCGCGTGCAGGAGGCGGCGGTTCACCTGCGCGACGACGTGCTGGCCATCGTCGCGCACGACCTGCGGAATCCATTGGACCGGATCTCCGCGAGTGTCGCACTCCTCCTGGACAACACACTGGCCGCGGAGAGCCGCCCGCGGCTGCTGGAGGTGATGGAGCGGACCGTCGCCGGCATGAACCGCCTCGTTCGCGACCTGCTCGACGCGGCCAGCATCGATACGGGGCGGCTCGCGCTCGAGCGGCGACGGATCGATGTGACGCCAATCCTCGAGAGTGCCTGCGAGCTGTTTGACGCCCAAGCGGCGGCGAAGCAGCTCCGACTGAACTGGCACTCGGAGAGCGCGCTCGCCGTGTACGCTGACGAGGGGCGCGTCCTTCAGCTGTTCGGCAACCTGCTTGGCAACGCCATCCGGCTCACTCCCGTTGGCGGTCATCTTGAAATCCGCGCCGAACTCGCGGGGGATTTGGTCTTGCTCTCGGTCTCCGACACCGGGCCCGGGATCTCGCCGACCGATGTGCCGCTCGTGTTCGAGCGCTTCTGGCAGGGGAAGCGCGAAGGCCGAGGCAGCGCTGGACTGGGCCTGGCGATTGCCAAGGGCATTGTCGAAGCGCATGGCGGCCGCATCTGGTTGGAGAGCGAGGTGGGACAGGGGACGACGTTCTTCTTCACGCTGCCGGTGGACCGGGGTGCAGCGGAATTCGGTCCGGGATGAACGTGTCTCATGAGCACCGAGTTGTCTCGAGCTCTACATGCCTGACATTCGGCTCGGCCGGGCATTTCTCGCCGGGCTGGTGTCATTTCTCTTTCCGTTTGACGAATCCGGGATTTCATCGCGCGCGCCGCAGCGCGCGATGCGGTGATCCTGCCAATCCGCCGGCTTCTCACCCGAGCTCCGCGCTCCCGGTACCAAACCCAGGAACCCCTAGCACTAATACGCCGAGGAAAACCGCGTGATGTTATCGACTGTCGATACCATAGCAGCAGCGCTGAGAGAGCGGACCGCGTGAGACTGCCCCGGGTTTCGTGGACACGTCGTTAAGTTGCGTTCCAAAAGTTCTTTTATTCGTATTCGGCGCGCGGCGTAAACCATGGGTGTCAACGAAGGTGGTGCAACATCCCCACGCGCGAACGGATACTTGATACGGCGGCCTTGGGATTTCGCGGCATGGTCTCAAGGCGTCAAACCCGAAACATCGGGCAGAGCTTTTGCGTAGGATCGAATGCAGCTCGCTCTCACCAGGGATCAAACCATGGCATTCATCGATAAGCTAAAGACTGAGCTCGACCGCGCCGGCAAAGCCGCGCAGGAAGCGCTGGACGACGGTAGGACCCGGCTCGATGCCTTCCGCTCCCGCCAGCTCGCCGACAAAGCTGCGCAAGCGCTCGGCTATGCCGTGTACCGCGCCAAGAAAGGCGGCGCCACCGATCTCGACGCCGAGACTTACGGCCGCCTAAGCTCGACACTCGCGACTCACGACTCCGAAGCGGCGCGCCTTGAAGCGGAAATCGAAGCGAAGCGCAATGTGTCGAAGTCAACGACCGTCGCCACCGGCCCAGTCAGCACGCCGTAATCGCGACAGAAAGTTGCCGTTAGCACTTAAAAAAAGGCCGCCCTTTCGGACGGCCTTTCTCGCGTCGGTAACCAGCGGCTATCGGATGACCTTCGCCGCGGGATTGATGTAGCGCTCGGTGAGAAGATCCTGTCTCGTCTTCTCGTTTGTGCGCTCGACTCCGCGTACCCACACGTGCTCGGCGCGCGTCGTGAACTCGAATGGATCGCCGCTCCACATCACTACGTTCGCTTCGCGCCCCGGCTCGAGTGACCCGACACGGTCGGCGACGCCAAAGATCTGCGCCGGCCAAAGCGTAACTGCCTTCAATGCATTCTCCCACGACAATCCATACGCAACGGAGTTTCCCGCCTCCTGCTTGATGTTGCGAACGTTGAACGCTTCTTCATCGCCTCCGCCTGCATTGCCGACGA
Organism: Gemmatimonadaceae bacterium; assembly: GCA_046599115.1. Lineage (GTDB taxonomy): Bacteria > Gemmatimonadota > Gemmatimonadetes > Gemmatimonadales > Gemmatimonadaceae > UBA4720. The sequence continues at coordinate 4,686 of JBKJHG010000184.1, read as the reverse complement.
GCGCAATCGGAACTCCCGCCGCATTTAGCAGAGCGGCAGCTTCCTGCCGCTGCCCGAGCGTAGAGAAGCTGCTTGGGATGTTGTTCATCGCGCCGGTGAGAACGGGGACGTGAGCGGCGGCCAGCTTGCCCGCCATCATCCACGCTTCCGCGCCGCCGCCGATAATCAGCTTCAGCCCGTACTCGCGGCCGAGTGCGAGCGTGGCGTCAATGTCCGACTCCTTGTCCACTGCGACGAGGAGGGGAAGCCGTCCTTGAAGGACCGGGATCATCGCCTCCAGGTCCACCCGCCGGGCGGAAAGATTGCGCGACTGCGCGCGATCGAAGTCGGCGCGGTGCGCGATGTAGAACTTGGTGTCATCGAGCAGCTCTCTCAGCTTGCCGAGAAGCTCGCCGCGCGAACGGGTGCCGGCTTCGGCGGCGTCGCCCACTTCGGCGACCATTGCCACAGGCGAGCGCAACAGCATATCGGTGGTGGTTCCTTCAACCAGATCCACGATTGCCGCCTGGCCCGAAACGAGCCCGCCGCTCGGCAGCACGACGAACGTCGTTACGCCTTCTTTGCGCGCCGGAGCGAGCATCACTGAGCTTGGGTTGAGACCGTCCCATACACGGAACGCGGCGGCGATGTTGTCCTTGCCGTCGGCGCGCGCGTCGCGAGTGTCGGTGACCTGACCTATTTCGACGACACCGAGCGACGTTGCGGAGTTAATGAGCCCCGGCGTCACCCACTTTCCGGTCGCGTCGATGCGCTGCGCGGCGGATGGGATGGCGACGTTCGCCCCTACTGCGGTGATGCGGCCGTTGGTGATGATGACCGTGCCGTTCTCGATCGCGGGCCCGCTGACGGGGAAAACTTTTCCGCCGGTGATCGCGATTGTCTGCGCGGATGAAACCGCGGCGAACGAAATGAAAGCCAGCGCCGATGCGGCGAGCGCGGCACCTCTGAGTTTTCTATTGATAGTCATTGTTAACGGCTCCTCGTCGGTACGAACCCGAGCTCGAAATCGGTGCGCCATTGCTCGGTCGGATCGCTGCGGTCGTACATCAGCGCTCCGTCAACCCACACTTTTTCGGCGCGGGCGTAGACGCTGAACGGATCCGCCGACCAGAGCACGACGTCGGCGTTCTTGCCCTTTTCGATGGAGCCGATTTTGTCATCGAGTCCGAGCGCCCACGCCGGATTGATCGTCATCCACTTCACCGCCTGATCTTCCGTCACTGGAATTCCGGCGGCGATTCCTGCCGCCATCGCCTTCGCCACTTCCTGGTTGAGGCGCTGCGATCCGGAGGGATCGTCGGAGTGAATCATTGCGTGCGAGCCGGGGACCTTGTCCACCATCGCGAGATTCGCCTTGACGGCGTCCATCGCTTCCATCTTAAACCCACCCCAATCGGCCCAAACCGTGGCGCCGATTCCTTCCCTCGCCAGAACGTCGGCGAGCTTGTACGCTTCGACGCCGTGATGGAAGGAGCGGATCTTGTAGCCGAACTCGTGCGAGATGTCGATCATCTGCGCCATTTCGTCGGCGCGATAGCAGTGGTTGTGGACGAGAATGTTTCCGCGCAGGACTTCGGCGAGGGTTTCGTTGCCGAGGTCGCGCGCCGGCGGATCGCCCTTGTGGTCGGCGTTCCACTTGTCCCATTTGCGGCGATAGGCTTCCGCCGCGATCCACGCCGCGCGATAGCCGGCGACGTTACCCATTCGCGTCGAGGGGCCGCGGGTGCGATAGACACGCTTCGGATTTTCGCCGCACGCCATCTTGAGCCCGTACTTGGCGCCGGGGAACTTCATCCCCTGAACCGTGCGCGAAGGGACAACCTTGAGGATCGCGCTTCTGCCTCCGATGAGATTCGCCGAGCCGGGCAGCACTTGAATCGTAGTGACGCCGCCGGCCAGCACGCGCGGGAACTGCGGATCCTGCGGCCACACCGAGTGCTCCGCCCATACATATGGAGTGGTCGGGTTGGTGGCTTCGTTGCCGTCGCTCAGCGCGTCTCCGCCGGGGGCTGCGTAAACTCCGAGGTGCGAATGGACGTCGATGATGCCAGGCGTGACATACTTGCCGGTTCCATCAATCGCTACCGCGTCGCTCGGTGCATCAACCGTCTGCCCGACTGCGGCGATCTTCCCGTTCTGCAGCAGGACGGCGCCATTCCGAATCGTCGGACCCGCTGCGGTCAGGATAGTGACGTTGCGGATAACTGTTGTCTGCGACGAGAAGGGAACGTAAGTGCTTGGGAATGGATTGGCATTTGGCACCGACGTTCCGCCATTACCCGGCGTAGTCGTCCGAACGGAATCCTTGCCTGCTGACGACGATGGCGTCGGCGTGGTAGTGGCCGTCGTTCCCGCGCAGGCCAGAGCGGCGAGGAGCAACAGTGGTTTTAGAGAACGCATTAGAAGAGTGATCCTCCGAGGGTCACAGTGTACTAGTGGATAAAGTAGCGCGGTTACCGGGCGACTGCGGACAGCGTTTCAAGGTTATCGGTGCAGATGCCATCCACACCAAGCTGGATTAGACGGCGGTATTCCTCCGCATCGTTTGCTGCCCACGCAATGACTTGCCTCCCGAGCCGGTGTGCTTCGGTAACGGTTTGCGCGGTGATGTCGGGTGCTTCGTGCCAGAGGTCATCGGCGCCGGTGAGCTTCAGCGCCAACGAGGCTGAATCTGCGCTGCCGCTCGTGAGCACGCCGGCGCGAAGGGCGGGCATCGTCGCCTTCAGATTGCGGATCGTCTGGTGATGAAATGAGTGAACGGCGGAGTCGGCGCTGCTTCCGCGCACCGCTCGCAGCAGTGCGAACTCGACCCCCTCAACTTTCGTCTCGATGAAGAGCACCGCGCGGCCGGCCACGGCATCGAGCACGTCGTCAAGGAATGGAATTGCCACGCCGGGAGTGAGCTGCACCCTTCTCAGCTGTTCCGACGTCATCTCCCGGATGACACCGCCGCCTCTCAGGTCCGGATCGTGATGTACGACGAGTGCGCCGTCGGCGGTGGCGTGGACGTCTATCTCCACTCCTTGCGCGCCAAGCTCCAGAGCGCGGAGAATTGCCGGCAGCGAATTCTCAGGGTGGGAGCGGTGTGACCCGCGATGGGCGATGTGGAGCAATTGGCGGTCTGCCATAAAGGGATAATCGCCAAAATCTGTCAGGGTGTTAACAATGGGCCGGAAATCCCGTCTATAGTACGAGGTGCAATGACTCCCGGAACCGATCAACAGCAGGGACAAGAGACCGACCTGGAGCTGATCGGCCGCTGGAAGGCCGGCGACGGCAGGGCAGCGACGCGCCTCGTTGCGAGACACGCGGACGCTTTGTCGAGGTTCGCCGCCAGCTCCGGGGAGCGCGGGGATGTGGAAGAGATCCTCCAGGATACGTTCGTGAAGGCGTTCGGTGCGAGCGATTGGTTTCGCGGTGAGAGCTCCTTTCGCACCTGGCTGTTCACGATTGCGAGGCGGTTGATACTGGACCGCCGGCGGTCTGAGAAAAGAAGGCGTGAAGCTGCAGAGGTGAAGGAAGGGGACGCTGTAAGCGAGTATGGGGCGCTCGACGCGATCATTGCGGATGAAGCGGCGGAGAGGGTGCGAATTGCTCTTCAGAAGCTTTCGCCGACGCAGAGGGAGGTTTTCGTGCTGCGGGTTCAGCAGGGAATGGCATACAAGGAAATTGCCGAAGTGGTAGGCAGCACCGAGGGCGCGACGAGGGTCCACTACCACAACGCAGTCGAGACTATAAAGAGGTATTTGAAAAATGACTGAAATCACACACGAACAGATTCGCGATCTCCTGCCGGACAGCCTTCATTCGGTGCTCGATGACCACACACGGGCGATGGTGGAAGAACATCTTCATTCCTGCTCGGAATGCGCGTCTGAGATGCGAGTTCTGAAAATGGTGATGAACGCTCCCTCGTTCGCACCGATGATCGATGCGGTGACGGTATCGTCGGCGATTCTTCCTTATGGCGGAGTACCGGTGCAGGAACGCCCGGCGGGCGGTCGCGTATGGAAGATGACGCTTGCGTTTGCCGCGGCCGCCGTCCTGCTACTGGCCGTCGTCACTCGCGACACAAAAACGGCGAACCCGGTGACAATCGTGCCGAAGCCGGTTGCATCAGCTCCCGTCGCCGCGATCAAGAATACCGTGAGCGCGCCGGTTTCTGTCCTAACCACTCCCGCCGTTGTGAATGCGGTCACTCGTTCGAAGCCGGCGGGCGAGCTCCAGGTTGCGGTTGGACTCGACGGGCTTTCCGATGGAAACATCGCGCAGCTCGCGCGAGAGCTGGATGGTCTTGACGCGCTTCCGTCTGCCGACCCGGAGCATCTGGGAGTTTCCGATCCGAATTCCGGCAACGAGGGAGGACTATGAAGAGACTCTCCATCGCGATGGTGTTATGCGCGTCGCTGCTTGCGTCCGCGCAGGGCATTGCCCAGGGCGCCGACGTTGCTTCGCCACAGAATCGGCCGCTGCTCGAGCAACAGCTGAGAGAGCGCGTGGCCGACATTACGCGCAAGCGGCTGCAGCTCGACGATGCGCAGATGGCCAAGCTCGAAGCGGTGAACGCGCGCTTCGCACCGCAGCTCGGCGCACTCGCGGCGCAGGAGAGGGACACGAGGCAGAAGCTCCGGGCGCAGCTGACCTCCGGGTCCGCGGATCAGTCGGTCGTGAGTGGATTGCTCGACG
>JBKJHG010000157.1:0-5692 GCA_046599115.1 Gemmatimonadaceae bacterium | reverse complement strand
TCGATTCGCCGAGCCGCGAGGAGCTCTTCGGTTCGGATCACGCCCAGCTGTTCGCCCAGCTCGTTGCCAATGAGATTCTGACCGCCGTCGCCCCGCGTGAGCGAGAGATACGCCGTGTTCACGTGCTGTCCGCGGGCAAGCCAGGTGATGAGCCCGGTGTCTTCATCGTCGGGATGCGCTGCAACAGTCAGAACACGCATCGGGTTCGCGAGCTGCGCCAGCCGCTCGTCGATCGCCTCGCTGCTCGTTCCCTGAGCGCGCAACATTGTTGCCGGAGCCAGCATCAGCATCGCGGCGGCTGCCATCGTCGAACGTTTCATATGGGTCATCGGGTCGGTATGCGACTCAGGTTTTTACAGCAACTCCCCGCTTCTTCGATCCGGTCCCTGCCTGCTGCATCGGTGCGCCCACTTCAGCGATAATCCGATCCTGCTCACTCTTATGCGCCTCGGCGTAGCCTTCGGCCGGACTCGCCCTGTCGGGCCGGCCGACATAGCGCATCACCAGCGCGTTGCCGGTCGAGACGCGGAGACGCGGCGCGGCATACGACCAGCCGCCCATGTTCTTCGGCTCTTCCTGCGCCCACACCACTTCTTCGAGGTTCGGATAGAGATCAACGATTGCGGCAACGGCGTTGCCCGGCCACGGATACAGCTCCTCGACGCGCACCAACGCGATGTGCGGCGCGCGGATGGGAAGTAGATCGTAGTAGATCTTCCCGCTGCAGAAGACGAGGCGCTTCACCGCCTCCCGGTCGGTTATGGACGAGTCGTCCATCACCGGCTGGAATGATCCGTTCGCCAGATCGGTCAGCTTCGATGCCGCCTCCGGAAGCCGCAGCAGGCTCTTCGGCTGCATAAGAATCAACGGACGCCGCTGCGCCAGCCGCGCCTGTCGCCTTAGAACGTGGAAGTACTGCGCAGGCGTGGAAGGATACGCGACGCGCATATTGTTCTCGCCGCACAGCTGTAGAAATCTTTCCAGGCGCGCGCTGGAGTGTTCCGGCCCGCCCCCCTCGTATCCGTGCGGCAGCAGCATCACGATCCCCGAATCCTGCGCCCATTTCGCGCGGTCGGCGGAGATGAACTGATCGATGATCGGCTGCGCGACATTCACGAAATCCCCGTACTGTGCTTCCCACAAGCACAGAGTGCGATCGGCCTGCGTGCTGTAGCCGTATTCGAAGCCGAGCACTGCCGTCTCTGACAACGGACTATTGTAGACGTGAAAGCTTCCCAGCTCGCCGCTCTGATTCAGATGCTGCAGCGGAACGTAAATATCTCCGCTCTCGGAATCGTGGAGGACCGCCTGCCGGTGCGAGAACGTTCCGCGCTCGACATCCTGCCCGGTGAGCCGAATCGAAACCTTCTCCGTCAGCAGCGAGCCGAACGCGAGCGACTCGGCGTGGCCCCAGTCTATTCCGCCCTGCTCCCCGAATGCATCCCGTCTGCGCGCCAGCGTCTTCGCGAGCCGCGCATTCACCTTCAGCGTCGAGGGCCACGCAAGCAGCTGCTCGTTCAGGGCGACGAGAAGCTCACTCCGGACTGCCGTCTCCGCTGCCGTGTCGCCATCTGCCGGCCGCGAAGGATCCTTCGCCGCTTCCTTCTTTGCCGCGACACCGCCGAGCGCTTCCTTCATCGCTGCCTGACGGCGCTCGAAGTTTCCGAAAATCTCCGCGTCGAGCGCAGCGACTTCCTGCTCCGTTACAATGCCTTCGGCGACAAGGCGTGATGCCCACACCTTCACCGGCGTCGGATGCGCGCGCACCTTCGCGTAGAGCGCCGGCTGCGTGAACGCCGGCTCATCGGTTTCGTTGTGCCCGTGACGACGGTAGCCGACGAGATCGATCAGGAAATCCTTTGCGAACTTGGCGCGATAATCGATTCCAAGACGCATCGCCTGCAGGCACGCGACTGGATCGTCTGCGTTGACGTGCACGATCGGCACCTCGAACCCCTTTGCCAAATCGCTCGCGTAGTGCGTCGATCTTGCGTCGCTCGGATCGGTGGTAAATCCGACCTGATTGTTGACGATGACGTGAATCGTCCCGCCGGTCCGGAATCCCTTCAGCCGCGAAAGGTTCAGTGTTTCCGCGACGACTCCCTCTCCCGGGAACGCCGCGTCTCCGTGCATCACGATCGGAACGACTTTCGATTCGTCGCGGGAGCCATCGGGTTTCAGCTGGTGCGCGCGGGCGACTCCCTGCAGCACGGGATTTACAAATTCGAGATGACTCGGATTCGGCGTCAGCAGGACCAGCATTTTTTTCCCCGACGACGTCACCCGCTCGGCGCGCTCGCCCAGGTGATACTTCACGTCGCCCGTCTCGCTCACCGCGCCGGTGTTCGGGTGTCCCTCGAACTCCTCGAAGATCATCTCGTACGATTTTCCGATCGTATGCGCGAGAACGTTGATGCGCCCGCGGTGCGCCATCGCCATTACGACTTCGCTGGCGCCGGTGTTCGCCGCGTGCTCTATCGCTTCGTCCAGCATCGGCACCAGCGCGTCGGTTCCCTCGATCGAGAAGCGCTTGTACCCTTGATACACGCGGCCGAGGAATCGCTCGAGGCCGTCAACCTCGGTGAGCCGCCGCAGCACCGCCTTCTTGAGTTCAGGCGTGAGATCGGAATGCGCTGTGCCAGATTCGATCTCGCCCCTGATCCACTCGCGCTCTTCGGCGTGGCCCAGGTGGCTGAACTCGAAACCGATTTTGGAGGAATACAGCGAGCGGAGCCGGCTCACGACATCAGCGGCGGTGGAATCCTCCGCGCCGCCACCGACTACGGAACCGGGGATCTCCGCCAGATCAGCTTCGGTGAGCCCGTGAAATTCGGGTGTGAGCTCGGGCGTCCCTACCGGCGCGCTTCCGAGGGGGTCGATCGCCACTGCGAGATGGCCGTACGTTCTGATCGCGTCAATGAGCTTCGCCGCAGACGCGACCTTCTTCAGGAATGCCGGGTCAGCGGGGGATGTTGGCGCGCGGCTCTGAGCGGGACTCGAGAGACTCGCCGCAAAACGGAAGAACTGGCGCCACGACTCATCTACCGATGCCGGATCGAGCTGAAACGCATCGTATTGCTCGGCGATGTAACCGTCATTGAAGACGCTTGAAATCGGACCGCTTCCCATAGCTCTAATCTAACAAAAAGCCCCGCGCTTTCGCGCGGGGCTCTCTGTCCCTGAATGCTGCCGTACGGTGCTGCTATCTGCCGCCGTTACCTCTTCTTGACGTCAACGTTGTTGCCGATCACGCCACCGAGGATCGCTCCGGCCGCGCCACCGATGATGCCGCCCTTGACCTTGTCCTTGCTGGTCGTCGCGCCGATCACGGCACCGGCCACTGCGCCGATGGCCGCGTCACGATTCGTGTTCTTCTGAACCGTGTGCGTCGGAGCAGGCTGGTAAACCGTCGTGTTCGAGCTGCCCGACGAACCTGATCCGCTGCTCGAGCGCGTCCGGTAAACGGTGCGAGTGCGAACGGGAGCCTGCGTGGTTCGCGTCGGCGCCGTACCGGCGAGAGCGGCATTCCGCTCAGCCGCAGAGACACTGTCCAGCGGGGTGTAGGGACGAGCCCCTGCCGCGGTCGTAAGATCCGAGTTCAACGCCGAGTCAACGTTCTTGTTGTCTCCCTTGGCGCAGGCGAAAGCAAAAAGAGCGACCGGCAGAACAATGAGTTTTCTTAACATTTTGGGTCTCCTGCATAGTGAAGAAATGCCGCCAAAGGTCCCGGCGCGTACCATAGCGAGGGGCAGGGACCGTGCCATCTCGTACGTTCTTTAGGCCGCGCTGGCGGCTGTTAACGATTGTTCCTCGTATACGGCGTCCTCTAATGAGGCCGGAAGCGTGAGACAGAACGTGCTGCCCTCACCGGGGGCCGAGTTAACGCTGAGATCGCCATCGAGCATCTTCGCCAAGCGCTTCGAAATCGGAAGTCCCAATCCGGTACCAGGCTGCTTGGATTCCGACAGCTGTACAAACTCTTCGAAGATACGGGTCTGGTCTTCCTTGGCGATACCGATGCCGTGATCGATGACCTCGACGAGAACTCCGCGGGCCTCGGTCGATTTGCACAGCACATCGATCGGCTGACCGTTTCCGAACTTGATCGCGTTCGAGAGAAGATTCAGCAGGATCTGCCGGACGCGCCGCGGATCGCTGACGATCGTTACCGGCTGGCCGTCGAGGCGGAGGCTGAGCTCCGATCCGTGCTCGTCGGCCAATGGCCGCACCGTCACGAACAGATCCTCGATCAACGCCGGGAATGGAACAGGCTGCAGCGAGAGCTCGATCTTGCCTGCCTCGATTTTTGACAGATCGAGAACGTCATTCACCAGCTCGAGCAGATGCCGCGCCGCCTTCAGGGTGCGGTCGAGGCCTTGCGTCTGCTTGGCGTTGAGCGGACCGTAGATGTTGTCGAGCATGAGTGTGCTGTAACCGATCACCGCGTTGATCGGGGTCCGGAGCTCGTGGCTCATCGACGCGTAAAATCTGTTCCGCGCGCCCATCGCCTGCTCCAGTGCAGTCTGTCTTCGCTGCAACTCCTCGTTGAGCTTGAGGAGCATTCGCGCCGACTCGGCCTCCGCCTCGAGAAACTTGCTCCTGTGCTCTGCTTCGAGAGCGCGCCTTTCCGATTCGGCTATCTGCTCGCCCTGATGCTGGATCTCGCGCTGCTTCAGGTACAGATCGACGAACACGTTCACCTTCGACTTCAGTACTTCCGGATTGAATGGCTTGAAGACGTAATCAACGGCGCCGACCGAGTAGCCCTCGAATACGTACTCATCGCCCTTGCTGATGGCGCTGAGGAAGATGATCGGGATGTAGCGCGATTTTTCCCGCGACTTGATGATCTTCGCCACTTCGAACCCGTTCATCGACGGCATTTGCACGTCAAGCAGGATCACCGCGAAGTCGTCGTGCAGAATTTTCCGCAGCGCTTCTTCGCCCGATTCGGCGCGTATCAGATTCTGTCCAATCGGCTCGAGGATCGCCTCGAGAGCGAGAAGATTCTCAGGGCGGTCGTCCACGAGCAGCAGATTGACTTGTCCTTCCGTCATCCCGCCCTCCTTTGGGAATGAACCGGCCCGCTCACCATCTCGACGATTCTTGGGGCGATTTCCTGGAGATGGAGAATCTCGGCACCCGGCGCGGCTTTCACTGCCGCCGCCGGCATTATCGGAATCTCGGCGGTCCCGGGATCCTGGATGATTCCGCGTCCGCCCAGCGAGATGATGCGCGCGAGGCCGCGCGATCCGTCATCGTTCGCGCCGGTGAGAATAACTCCGATGGCGCCCGACCCGTACGCGCTCGACACTGAATCGAATGCAACGTCAATGGACGGGCGGCTGTAGCGCACCGGAGCGTCCGTGGTCAGCGATACCTGCCCGAAATCCACCATCAGATGATAGTCCGCCGGCGCGACATATACCGTCGCCGGCTTCAGCACGTCCTTGTCCTCCGCCTCGCGAACGTTCAAATCGCATATGTCCTGCAGAAGCTTCGCGAGAAGATCACCAGAGTCCTTACTCCGATGCTGCACGACAACCACCGGCGCGCCAAAGTTCTTCGGGAGGTCGGTGAGAATTCTGCCGAGGGCGGCGAGGCCGCCCCACGAAGTGCCGATAGCGACGATTCCGGCGGCGCTCATCTCACCTTCCGGAAGATTTTTTCGGGGCCCATCGGCTCGTAGCAC
>JBKJHG010000035.1:0-6187 GCA_046599115.1 Gemmatimonadaceae bacterium | reverse complement strand
CTTTGCTCCAGCTCGCCTACGAACTCGGCGAGGAGCCGCGACTTTCCTATCCCCGATTCGCCGTCGATTAGCAGACTGGCGCCCGCGCCTCCGCTCTTCGCGCCGGAAAAGAGGGTTCGTAGCGTCGTCATCTCCGCGTTTCGTCCTACGAAATCCGTCTCGCGCGCGATGCGGGCGTGCCGCAACGCGCCGCGCTGCGGCACTTCGGTCGATGACGTCTCCCTTGCGCGCCACCAATCGGATTCCTCGCCGTCCTCGAGCGCCGCGGCGAGCGCGTCGGCCGTTTCGAAGCGGAGCCCCGGGTCCTTCTGAAGCAGATTGGCGACTACCTCGTCGAGGAAGGGAGTGATCGTTGAATCCACAGTGCCGAGGCGCGGCGGCACCATCTCGAAGTGCCGCCACATCACCGCCGGGAAGCTCTCCGCCGCGAAAGGCTGCGTTCCTGTCGCAGCTTCGTACATTATCACGCCGAGTGAATACAGGTCCGACCGCCCCGTCACCCCCTCTGCGCCGAGTTGTTCCGGCGCCGAGTAGTTGAATGTGCCGAGCGCCATCCCGGTCTGCGTGAGCTGCCTGGTCGCGTTTCCGACGTGAACGATGCCGAGGTCCATCACTTTAACTTCGTGCTCGGGAGTGATGAGCACGTTCTCGGGCTTGAGATCGCGATGGATCGCGCCGGCGGCGTGAACGGCGGCGAGCCCGCGGGAGATGCGCGCCGAGATGTGACGGAGCAGCGCTTCGGGGAGAGTGCCCAGCTCCACCATCAGCTGGCGCAGAGAGTTGCCGGGAACATATTCGAGAACGAGGTATCGCTCGGCGGTTCCACTCGAGAGCTCGACGCCCGTCTCGTGCGTGATGACTACCGACGGATGACGGATGCGCTCGCCGATCTTCCACTCGCGCTCGAAGCGCCGAACGAGATCCTCATCCGATTCAAGCGACGCGTGCAGGACCTTCACCGCGACCTGGGTTCCCGCTTTCGCGTAAGGCCGGTCCTCGGTCAGCTCGGCGAGGTACACGCGTCCCATCCCGCCGGCACCGATCTCCTTCACGACGCGGCAGGGTCCGTACGATTCCGTCATCCGCTGAATTTGCCCGTTCGACATTCCTGCTTATCCCGGTTCATCGGCCCCTGAGTTTCCGGTGGTGCATCCCCGAGCCATATTATGCGCGGCGACGGTGGGCGGAAAGCGGAACTTTTCACCTGAAGGAGCGCGAATGGCGAGTATCTCGAACGTGTTCACCGACTGGACTCCGGAGCCGGCGGACAGTCGCGATCACGGTCCGCAGACTCCGGCGGTGAAGGCGCTTCTCGAGCGCAGGCGCGCGGGCGCCGCGAAGAAGCAGGTCAAGCCCCCACCGATACCGAAGCGAATGGATCTGCGCGAGTGGTGTCCGACGCCCAAGCTGCAGGGGAATTTCAACACCTGCGCTGCGCACGTGGTCGCCGCGCTGGTGGATTACTTCGAGCGCCGCAGCTTCGGCAGTTCCGTGACGCCGTCGCGCCGGTTTCTCTTCCGTGTGGCGAAGAATCTCGCCGAAGCGAAGGGCAGCCCGCAGAACGGGATTTACATCCGCCAGGCGATGGGCGCGCTGAAGATGATCGGCACCCCACCGGAAAAGTTTTTTCCTTATCCCGACATCGCCGATCCCGCTGCAGCGGCCACGTTCGATGAAGAGCCGTCCGCGTTTTGCTACGCCCTCGCGGGGGACTATCGCGCGGTGACCTATTACCGTCTCGACACTCAGGATGCGGAGGGGAAGGGTGCCGCCAAGCCCGAGGAAATCCTTGAAATGATCAAGCGCCACCTCGCCGCGAACATTCCGACGACGCTTGGTTTCCCCCTTTATGCTGACATCATTAAGGGGTCGATGACCAACGGCGAGCTCCCGTATCCGCCGTCCGGGGATCAGAAGCTCGGTAGCCACGCCATCACGGTAGTGGGCTACGACGACGACAAGACATTTACCTCTGCCACCGATAAGTCGGAGAAAGGCGCGCTCCTCATTCTTAACTCCTGGGGCGAGAAGTGGGGCGAGAGCGGATTCGGCTGGCTCTCTTATAAGTACGTGCTTGCCGGCGACTGTTCCGACGTTTGGACGCTCCTGCAGGCGGAGTGGACGGATTGCGGTCCATTCCAGCTCGCGATCTGACCCGCCCGCATTGAAACGCGGCACGAACAATGAACAGTGTTGGCGGTGCGCGTTGGATCGCGCGCTGCCTCCCATCCGGATCAACTTATGAAAGACGAATCACCAGCAGCGTTCGCTGAGAGTGCGCCGGCAACCGCGCAAGGATTGTCACTTGCAAAAGCGCTTATGCTCACGGTTTTCTTCATCGCCGTCGCCGTCGGCGGCAGTTACGGAGTCGCGCGAAGCACCCTTCCGACCGGCGCAAAGGGGCTGCTGGCGGTCGTCACGCTCATCGCGGTTATCGGGCTGTATAACTCGATCTTCCAGCTGATCCTCGCACTCGTCGCAACCACCGGCGAACGCCGCTGGTCCGCTCGCGATGTGAGCGAGCGCCGCGGCGGCGAACGGGCGAGAAAGCCCCGCGCCTGAGGCAACCAGCTGGCGGGAGGAGGCTTTTTCGCTCCCGCTCCGGTAACGTCGCGGTAAGCTCGGCTAGACAAAGCTTCAGCGAGTCCGGCCGCAAGCTCGCGGCCGGCTCGGCACATCAACGGAGACAAATGATGAATTCGAGATCTTCATTGCCCTTGCTCGCCGCGGCGGCAATGTTCGCTTGTGCGCCCGTGATCGCTCAGTCGCCTACGCTCGTAAAGGCGTCCAACGGCTCCACATATCATCTCGCGCGCACGTTTCAGCTCGGCGGTGAAGGCGGATGGGATTACGTCGTTGCAGATCCCGTGCAGCACCGGCTCTACATCAGCCGCAGCACGCACGTGATGGTTTGGGATATGGCGACCGAAAAGCTTGTCGGTGACATCCCGAACACTCCGGGCGTACACGGCGTTGCCCTCGCGCACGATCTTAACCGCGGATTCAGCAGCAACGGTCGCGATTCCTCCGTGACTATCTTCGATCTGAACACGCTCGCAACAATCGGCGTGGTGCACGGCACCGGAGCCAACCCCGACGCGATCACTTACGATCCAGTTTCAAAGCGTGTCTTCACATTCAACGGAAGAAGCGCCAGCGCGACCGCAATCGACGGCGCGACCGGCACCATCGTCGGCACCGTTCCCCTCGGCGGAAAGCCGGAGACGGGACTGCCCGACGGAGAGGGGCACATCACGGTCAACCTCGAGGACAAGAGCACTGTCGTGAAGTTCGACACGCGCTCCCTCGCGGTGATGGCTACCTGGCCGCTAGCTCCCTGCGAAGAGCCGACGGGAATGGGTGCCGACCTCAAGAACCACCGCCTCATCATCGGCTGCGGCAACAAGAAGATGGCGATAATGGATAGCAACAACGGCCGTGTCGTCGCTACTGCAGACGTCGGCGGTGGTGTTGACGCGAGCGGCTACGATCCGAACACCGGACTCGGCTTTACGTCGAATGGCGAGGGTTCCGTCACCGTTGTGAAGCAGAACTCGGCGGATTCGTACACTGTTGTCGCGACTGTTCCGACGAAGGCGAGAGCGAGAACGATGGCGCTCGACCCGAGCACGGGGCGAGTTTACACAGTGACCGCCGATTTTGGGACGGCCCCCGCGCCGACGACCGAAGTCCCGCGTCCGCGCGCGCCGATGGTTCCCGGCTCGTTCTCTCTGCTGGTCCTCGAGCGATAAGCGGACCCCGTTTGCGAAAGCGCGTTGTAATCGTTGGCGGAGGGTTCGGCGGGCTGTACGCCGCCCGGGCCCTCCGCAACACCGAAGTTGACGTCACCGTTGTTGACCGCTCCAACCATCACACCTTTCAGCCGCTCCTCTACCAGGTTGCGACTGCTTCGCTGGCGCCGAGTGACATTACCGCTCCCATTCGGTGGGTCCTGCGCCGCGACAAAAACATTTCCGTGCTTCTCGCCGACGTCGTTTCGGTGGAACTCGAGCAGCGCCGCCTATTGCTCGGCGGATCGCCGGCGACGCTCGATTACGATTACCTGATTCTTGCTCCTGGCTCGCGCCACTCGTACTTCGGCCACAACGAGTGGGAGGCTTACGCTCCCGGTTTGAAATCGGTCGAAGACGCGACAGAAATGCGCGGCCGCTTTCTGATGGCGTTTGAGCGCGCCGAGGCGACCGATGATCCCGCGGTGCAGTCAGCCAACCTGACATTCGTCGTTGTCGGCGGAGGCCCGACTGGAGTCGAGTTGTCCGGCGCAATCCCGATCATCGCCCGGCGCGCGCTCGGTCCCGAATTCAGAAAGATCAACACCGAAGCGACGCGCGTGATTCTGCTCGAGGGCGGGCCTCGCGTTCTCCCCGCGTTCTCGGAGCGGATCTCGGACTCCGCACGACGCGATCTGACCAACCTTGGTGTCGAAGTGAGAACGGGCTCAGTCGTCACCGCGGTGGATGAGAACGGAGTCACCGTCGGCGGTGAGCGCATTGACGCGAAGACCATATTCTGGGCGGCGGGGAATCTTCCGTCGCCGCTCGGGAAAACCTTGGGAACCACGCTCGATCGAAGCGGCCGCGTAGTCGTGGAACCGGATCTTACTATTGCCGGCCACTCGGAGCTGTTCGTCATCGGCGATCTCGCGCTATTCATTCAGGATGGCAAGCCGGTGCCAGCCGTCTCACCCGCGGCCATACAGCAAGGAGAGAGTGCGGCGAACAATATTCTGCGCGACCTTCGACGGCAGGAGCGGCGCCCATTCCATTATCGCAACAAGGGCGAGCTGGCGACGATCGGCAGGTCTCACGCCGTTGCGCAGTTTCCCGGTTTTGAGATTACGGGCCGGCTCGCGTGGTGGTTCTGGCTGCTGCTCCACATCTTCTACCTGATCGGATTTAGAAACCGGCTCAGCGTGATGGTGCAGTGGGGGTACAGCTACTTCACGTACCAGAGGGGAGTAAGGCTCATAACGTCGAACAGAGGACAGCAAGCCGGCAGTTCGGAGCAAAACAAGCCGGAGGCTGCTAGCCCAGCTAGCAGCTAGCAGCTTTTTTCAGCTAGCAGCTTGCGGCTTGCAGTTCTAAGTCCGCAGTTGCCATTGGTCCGCAGTTTCCATCAGACTGCTCCCACGAACGTATCACAGCTCCTGGGGTCCCCCGAGTCAAATCCTCTTTTGAACCACTGCGACCGCTGCGCCGCCGAGCCGTGCGTAAACGCATCAACGTTTATATGGCCCGTCACCCGCTGCTGGATCCGGTCGTCTCCCACTGCCGAGGCCGCGGTTAGCGCTTCCTGGAGATCGCCCTGCTCCAGTACCTTTCGCTGGTTGCTGCTGTTCGCCCACACGCCGGCGTAGCAATCGGCCTGTAGCTCGAGCCGGATTGAAAGCTGGTTCGCTTCATCGGGTCTCGCATCCTGCCGCTGTCTCACCTGAGCGTCAACTCCGGTCAAGTGCTGGATGTGGTGACCCAGCTCGTGCGCGAGAACGTACGCCTGCGCCATATCGCCCGAAGCGCCGAACTTCTGCTTCAGCTCCTCGTAGAACCCGAGATCGATGTACGCGTGCTCATCCAACGGACAGTAAAACGGACCCATCGCCGACTGCGCCATTCCGCAGCCGGTGTCGGTCGAATTCCGGAAGATCGCAAGCTTCGCGCGGTGGAACGCCACGCCTTCGTTCGGTAGAATTTTCGCCCAGGTATTCTGAACGTCGTCGAGGATGTAGGAAACGAACTGTACTTCTCTTTCTTCGCTCGCCGAATCTGCCGCCGAGAGCGGTGCGCTCTGCTGCGCTGCGCCGGGATCGCCGGAGCCGACGTCGTTGAAGAAGTTGTGCCCGGTGAGCAGGCTCAGCACGAGCACGACCACGGTGCCGCCGATCCCCAACGGAAGGCCCATCCCGCCCCCACCGCTACTGCCGCTGCCGCGCCGGTCTTCCAGGTCAGTGCTCCGTCCTCCGGGTGTCCAGCGCATCCAGCTCCTCCGTTCAAGTGGTCTCACCACGGATGGGCAAGAAGCTCGCCCCCGGAATGTGAAACTGACGGGCGGGCCAGTCGTACGTCAAATTGTAGCCGCGTAGAACGAACTGGCGCTGGAAAAGGAGCTTTTATGACAACGAACAGATTGATCGTCGCCGCCCTCGCAGTGGCAGCGCTCTCAGCCTGCA
>JBKJHG010000188.1:0-11327 GCA_046599115.1 Gemmatimonadaceae bacterium | reverse complement strand
GGCTCCCGAGCCGCTGATTTGGGCGATACTCGCGGACTGCACGCTCAGTGTGGAACGCATCGGCTCGATCGAGGACATCATCTCGGCAATCGAAGGACAGCGAGCATCCCGATTCAGGGCGATGGTAATCGAGGGAGTGCCGGCCGCTCGCGGGTCTGATCTCGCGGCGACGTTCAAGGATCTGCTGAGCGACGCCGAAGACTACCGGTCGCGGCTGGTTGCCGTTCTTCGCGGATTCTGGTCGCGCGTTTTTGATGAGGATTTCGCGGCGGTGCTGCCGGAGCTGAATAGAATGGCGCGCCAGCTCACCGCGGCCAAGGCGAACTCGACTCCATCCAGCGCTGGAGAGCGCCTCCGCATTCCGGTCGTTGTGGATGAAGAGGCGGGCGAGCTGAGAGTTGGACGCGGTGCCGCGATTCCAATTTCGCGAGTCGGACGTCTCCTCCTCATTCCTTCTGCGTTCAATCTCGATCGTTGGTGGACAAAGCGAGCCGGCGGAGAGGAGCGCATCGATTTCTTTTTCCCGCTGAACGACGGGACTATTGCTCCGAACGACGCGCTGTTTCGCGCCGCCCCGACATCGGGCGCGAGGATCACTCAGCGCGATGCTGCCGCAACCCAAACCGGCGATGACATCCACCCGGAGAGCGTCTTTCGCGCCCTCGGAGATACGACGCGTTATGCGATCGCGACGATTCTGGCCCGTGAGCCCGCGACGCCGAGTGATCTTTCCCGGCAGCTGAGAGTGTCGAGACCCACGATCACCCACCACGTGCACGCGCTGCGCGATGCCGGTCTGATCGTCGAGGGCGGCAACGGTGGGAAGCTCAGTCTCGACCGCTCGAGGCTGGAGCATCTCTCGCAGGCGGCGGTTTCGTCGCTCTTCGCCTCTGAAGGAAAGCTGAAACTTTCGAAGACGCGAAAAAAAGTGCGCTGAGCATGGGTGTTTTTCGCACGGAATTCGGAAAGAGTGTTCCGTGTGAGGTGTGGCGTGAGCCTCCGTGCGGGCGGTAACTTGTCCCTTCGGCAACTTTCCGCGCCAGTCGCCTGGCTCGCCGGCACTCACGCAGAGGATTAAATGGCCAAGGCATTCGCACCGAACCTTCTCGCCGGGAAGTCGGCGCTCGTCACGGGTGGCGGGAGTGGGATCAATCTCGCGATCGCGAAGCGGTTCGCCGCCCACGGCGCGAATGTCGCCATCATCGGTAGGACGAAGGAGAAGCTCGACGGTGCGGCGGCAGAGCTCCGCGCCCTCGGAGGAAAGGCAGCCGGCTATGCCGCCGACGTGCGAGACTATGATGCTCTCTCCGCTGCAATCGCGGCCGCGAAAAACGATCACGGTCCAATCGACATCGTTGTCTGCGGCGCGGCGGGAAATTTCCCTGCCCCCATTCTCGGAATGTCCGCGAACGGCTTCAAGGCGGTGGTGGACATCGATCTTCTCGGAACGTTCAACACCTGCCGCGCTGCGTTCGAGCATTTGAATCGTCCCGGCGCGAGCATCATCAACATCTCGGCGATGCAGGCGGTGAGCCCGATGGCGATGCAGGCGCACGTGTGCGCCGCGAAGGCGGGAGTGGACATGCTTACCAAGTGTCTGGCGCTTGAATGGGGAAGCGAGGGCGTGCGCGTAAATGCCATCGCGCCGGGAGCCGTTGACGACACCGAAGGGATGACGCGGCTCGCGCCAACTCCCGAGATCAAGAAGCACTACACGCAGACGATCCCCCTGCGGCGGTTCGCGCAAAAGGACGAGATCGCCGATCTGGCCCTCTTTCTCTGCAGCGATGCGGCGCAGTTCATAACCGGTGCGGTCATACTCTGTGATGGCGGCCAATCGCTGAGCGGAATTGGTGGGCGCCTCGCGGCGGCGGCGCCAGGGAAGGAGAAAGCAGCCGAGTGACGGAGATACGCCGAGTAGCGGTATTCTGTGGATCGAACGTCGGTGCGCGGCCGGAATATGTCGCCGCGGCAAAATCTTTGGGATGCGCGCTCGCCTCACGAGGCATCGGTCTGGTTTACGGCGGCTCGAACGTCGGCCTGATGGCAGTTATTGCCGACGAGATGCTTGATGAGCTCGGCGACGTAATCGGCGTCATCCCCAAAGCGCTCGTCGACCGCGAGGTCGCGAACACCGCGCTCAGCGATCTCCGGATCGTCAGCTCGATGCACGAGCGAAAGGCGATGATGGCGGAGCTTGCAGACGCATTCATTGCGCTTCCCGGCGGTATTGGCACGCTCGAGGAATTCTTCGAAATGTGGACCTGGGCGCAGCTTGGAATGCACCGGAAGCCGTGCGCGCTATTCAACGCAGCGGGCTATTACGACGCGCTGCTGCAGTTCCTCGATAGAAGCGTAGAGGAGAAATTTGTTCGCCAAGTACATCGCGAGATGGTGATCGTGGAGGGGAGCGCGGAGGCGCTTCTGGACCGAATCGTTGCTTATGAGCCTCCGAACGTGGTTAAGTGGGTGAACGCAGGGACGATTTGAGTAATTAGATAATAATCTAATTAATAACCCGCCTGCCAAGGCCACGAGCCGTTGAGCCAACCTTCAAGGATGGGAGATCGATTGGGCGTGGCTTCTATGATGTTAGATTAATATCTAACAACACCCACCGATATGAGAGGGAGATTCTGGACTCTCCTCCCCACGAAGCTGAGGTACGCGGCTGCGCCTGGAAACGTCAGGCAGCGGGAAGCTATGTTGTCGGACCCATCATTCCGACGGAGCTCTTATCTACAAAGCCAAGCCACACTCCGATTGCAATCTGCCCGCGCACGCTAAGCTCAATGTGGTCGTCCTCAACGGGAGCTTAAAGCACAAAGACGACATCTCGAATACTGAAGAGCTGTCGGATGAAGTAGTGCGGTGCCTGAGGAGTGAATGCGAGATTTCCGCCGAGACGCTCCGGCTTTCCGATATGCGCATCCCGGTCGGCCTTGGCTTCAAGGAATCGGAAGACGATGAATGGCCCGGCGTCGTGACGAAGATAAAGGCCGCCGACATCGTAATCTTCGCGACTCCGATCTGGTGGGGCGGCCGCTCCAGTCTGATGCAGCGCATCATCGAACGCCTCGATGCGCTGGATGAGGAATATCACGCGTCGGGGAGAAGCGCCCTCTACAATAAAGTCGCCGGAGTGGTGATCACAGGAAGCGAAGACGGAGCACTCTCCACTCTCGGAACGATTATGATGGTGCTCACTTTTATGGGTTTCACACTGCCGCCCGAGTGCTGTGCGTACTGGGTCGGTGAGGTCGGCTTCCCGCCGGCCGACGATCGCGCCAAAAGGCTTAAGAACAACGCGAGCAAGGCGATGGCGATGAACATGGCGCGCAACCTGGCCTACTACGCACAGCTTTTGAAAATGCACCCGCTCGAGCCGAACAGCGAAAAGTCAGAATAGAACTCGCCGCCTGGTCAACCCACTTTCTTCGCCAGCCAGTCCGCGGCGTGGCGCCGATGAGCAGGAGAGAGATAATGGCCCGGTAATCTCTCAACGCCACGCATCGCAATCCCGATCAATTCGGACGCGCGCGATCTGATCGCCGCGTTGCCGAGCCCTTCGAGGCCGGCAATCCTCAGCAGACTCACGTCAGGAGAGCCAAGTAGGGTCAGCGCGTCTCGAGACGCATCACTGTCGTAAACTATTCCGCAAACGAATGCGAGCGGGGCGGCGACGTCTGCGACGGCGACTGCGTCCGGCGATCGTATCTCGAAATATTCTTTCGGGCGAATCTCCGGAAAAAGCGTCGAGAGGTGGAGCTCCCAGTCCCGCTTGTCGAGGTCAGCATCGGCAATCAGCGACCGGAAGGTGTGAAACTCACCCGCGCCATTCTCGGCGCCGATCGCCCCGGCATCGAACGCAAAGCGCGCATATCTGCCGGGAGCATCACCGGCGTCAAAAGGAATCCCGGTCCGGCTGGAGTCGAGCTCGCGCCAAAGATGCGCGCGATAGCTCGCGTGACCGGTCTCCGCACCCGCGTAACGCGACGAGTTCGCGAAGATCGCGACGAGATACGGCGCGAGCGCGTTGAGAAGCGCCCATCGCTCCAATGGGCGCGGCCCGTGCTCGACGCTGATCTGAATCGCCGCCGTCTGTCGCATCATCCTGATTCCGAAATCACCGCGCGCCTCGAGATACCGAGTCATCCGCACGTAGCGATCGCTCCTCAGCTGGAGCGGAACCGCAAGAATGTCGTTGAACGGATCTGCACCAAGACTTAACAGATCAATTCCATAAACCCGCGCCTCCTTGGAAAGCGCGGCGACAATTTCCTGCAGAAAACCAATCAACCCGGAGCAGGAGCGCAGAGGTGAACTGCTTATCTCAATCTGGCCACCAGGTTCGAACGTGAGGCGCCCGCCGTCTGTGAAATTCCACGATGGGGGACCGGCGTCCGTCGCAACCTCCTGCCAGTGAAGCGAAGCTGCGACGGCGCGGACGATCGCAACGAGATTAACTCCCGAAGATCCGCGGGCGAGAACCGGTGCACCTGAATCGGCGAATCTGGGTATGAGCTCGAGCTCAGCACCAATCGTCCGCGTATCGGGCGAGGGCGCAAAAAGCCGGGATTTGACATCGTCGAGAAGCGCTGCCTCGTCGAGGCTCATCTGCTCACTCCGCTACGCGCGCGACCGCCAGCGCAAAAGCATTCTCGGCATCGGGCATCCACTTGTCCATCCGCATTCCGGAATCAGCGAGAATCCCGGAAAGCGTATCCTGGTCGTACTTGTAGCTCAGCTCGGTGCGAATGGTTTCGCCTTCGGCGAAGCTCACGTCCCCGATTTCCGGAATCGTTACCGTTAGCGGCCCGAGTGCGACCAAGTGCATCTCTATCCGATGGTTCTCGGTACTATAGTATGCGCGGTGGCGAAACCGGTCGAGCGGGAAGTTCGCGCCGAGCTCACGATTGAGACGGGCAAGAATATTCAGATTGAAGGCCGCCGTGACACCCTGCGAATCATTGTACGCCGCATTTAGAATCGCAGCGTCCTTTCGGAGATCGGCGCCAAGAAGGAACGCATCTCCCGGCCTCATCAGCGTCGCGACGTGGGAGAGAAGCGTCACCGCTCCTTCGCGGGAGAAGTTGCCAATCGTGCTGCCCAGGAACGCGACAAGCACCGGCCCCGGGAGTGAAGGAAGCGCGAAGGGCTCAGTGATGTCGGACACGACGGGCGTCGTCTCGATTTGCGGGTAATCGAGCCGAAGCGCGGTCGAGGCCGTCTCCAGAAAATCCCGGCTCACGTCGATCGGCACGTACGCGGCGGCCTTGCCGGTGGCGATCATCGCATCGAGAATGACGCGCGTCTTGCTCGCGCTGCCCGCGCCGAGCTCAACCAGCGAGCGGGGACCCAGATCCTCGATCAATCCGGGAATTGCACTGCCGAGCAGCGCGCGCTCGGCACGCGTGAGGTAGTACTCGGGAAGCACGGTTATCTGCTCAAAGAGCTCCGATCCACGCTCGTCGTAGAAGTATTTCGGCGAAAGCCGCTTCGGAGAATGCGTTAGCCCCTCGCGCGCATCCCGCACCATTTGCTGGCGGGAACGGCGGACAGTGTAGGGGGCAGTGGAGCTCATATAATCGTTCAAGCAAGTCTCAGTTGTCGGATGCGCAGCGGAAGCCGCTGAATATTTGCCGCCTGATGGGATAATCCCAATTGCGGAATGTATTGCGAATGGCGTG
This sequence comes from Gemmatimonadaceae bacterium, assembly GCA_046599115.1. Classification (GTDB taxonomy): domain Bacteria; phylum Gemmatimonadota; class Gemmatimonadetes; order Gemmatimonadales; family Gemmatimonadaceae; genus UBA4720. The sequence goes on along the minus strand of JBKJHG010000188.1, from coordinate 5,637 downwards.
TGGTCTAGTTGCCCAGGATCCGCCGCGAAGGACGCGATAATCGGGCCCGAAGAATTCTTCCGAATACTCTTTGTACGGATAGCTCGCGAAGCCGGGATAGCCGCGGATTTCGCTCGAGGTCCATTCCCACACGTCGCCGATCATTCCGTAGCAGCCGAGCGGTGAAACATTGCGCGGGTACGCGCCGACAGGAGCAGTCTGAAACGATAGTTGATCGACATTGGCGTCGTGCCTCGTAGGCACCGCATCGCCCCACGGGTAATCGCGGGCGCCGGCTGTGCTCCAGGAAGCGGCCGCCTCCCACTCGAATTCTGTCGGGAGGCGTTTTCCCGCCCACGCCGCAAACGCTTCCGCTTCGTAATAACAGACGTGGCACACCGGGCGGTCCGGATCGACGATTCCTTCGTGGTCCATCGATCGCTGCAGCCACGCATCTCCATCGCGCCTCCAATATTTCGGCGCACGGGTTCCGGTGGACGCCAACCACTCGCGACCGGCCGGCGACCAATGCCGTGGCTCCTCGTACCCCCCTTCGGCGATGAAATGCGTGAAGTCGTCGTTCGTCACCGGACGCACATCAATCCTGAACGGCTCGAGGATGATCTCGTGGCACGGACGTTCGTTGTCGTAGGACCAGCGAGCGTCGTTTGTGCCGATTGTGACCGCTCCTCCCGAAAAACCGGCCATTCCACCAGGCGATAAGCCATGTGCCGGAAGCGTGAATCGCTTCGCCGGATGATAGGGCTGACCAAGTTTGAGCTGAAGTGTCTGAAGAATCGTCTCGTTGTGCTGGTACTCGTGCTGCAGCACCATATGATAAACCAGCGCCCCTTTGAGCAGCGAGTTTCTCTCGTCGAATCGCAAAGCATTGAGACGGTCGAGGACGCGTCCGCGAATCTCTGCCATGCGCGCCGTCATCTCGGCCAACGTTGGAAGTGGAAGCGCCGCTCTCGTTGCACGCGGGTGCTCGAACGGATTGTACAGCCCCGGCATCTCCGAGAACTCAATTGTTCCATCGAGATTTTGCGTTAGCCACAACTCCTCGAAGTGCGCGATATGGCCGAGGTCCCAAATGATCGGGCTCATCAGCGGATCGTGCTGACGGTGGAGATCCTCATCGGATAATCCCGAGACGAGGAGAAGCGTCCGTTGGCGCGCTTCGTCGAGGAGCCTTGCTAGCTGCTCCTTGTCGGGAGTTGGATGCGGAGTGGTCGCCGGCACTGGCTGCATTGGGTGGAATTTTGGTTGGGCCGCATTACAGCCGGAGTATCGCAAATCATATCCCGCGCACCAACACCTTGCCAGGACACAGGTAGAGCCTACGTTTTACGGTTCATCCTCACGAGCATTCGGTTGAAAGGAAACAGGCAATGGTGAACGGCAAAAAGTTTATCGGGGCAGCGGTCTAGATGGATCGATCAAGCGCGCTCGACAAACTGGCGCGCAGAGCGCCGTTGATTTGCGCGATCATCGTTGCCGGCATCGCCGCGGCTGTGCTCACAGGGTGGGCTCTCGGTTTTTACTCCCGGCTAGCGATCATTCCGGGAAGCACGGGAATGCCGCCACTGGCAGCGAGCTGTTTTCTGCTGGCTGCGATTTCGCTGGCGCTAGCCGAGCGCGCAGCGGAGAGCGATGTGACGCGGTGGCTCCAGCAGCTGCTCGCGCTTGCGGTCGCAATCATCGCGGCGCTCGAGCTAGCCGAGTATGCCTACGCTCGCGACCTCGGGATCGATCTGGCCCTGTTCAGGAATGCGGTTCTCGCCGCGCCGAGTCGTCCGGCTGGAAGGATCCCTCTCAACGGCGCCGTCGTACTCGTGCTGATGTCATTCGGCCTGTTGTCAATTTGTCACGACATCAAAAAGCGGAGCCTGCGCAGCCAGATATTCGCGTCGGGCGGAATGCTGATCGCCCTTACCGCGCTGCTCGGCTACCTCTTCGGCGTCAGCGGACTGTACGCAATCTCCCCCTCGGCAGGAATGCCGTTGCTCGGCGCGATCTCGTTCCTCGCGCTGGGCACGGGTATCATTTTCAGCCATCGCGACCGAGGCTTAAGCGCGCTGATGGTGGATCACGGCGCGGCGGGCGTGATGACGCGCCGCCTCTTTCCTGCCGCGCTCGTTCTTCCCATTCTGCTTGGCCTGCTGCGGCTGGCGGGGCAGAAAGCGGGTCTTTACGCAACCGACTTCGGCGTCTCTCTCAATGCTATCGCCAGCATCGCGGCGTTTCTCGTCGTTGTGTTATGGGCGGCGCGGGTGCTGCGCTATATGGATGCCGACCGATCCGCCTTGATACTGCGCGAGCAGCAGACGCGAGCCGCCGCGGAGCGCGCGCGACTCGAGGCCGAAACCGCGCGGACCGAAGCGGAGCGTGCCAATACGATCAAGACGGATTTTCTCGCCGTGATGTCGCACGAGCTGCGCACACCGCTGACGGCGATAATGGGATACGAGGAGCTGCTTTCCGACGGGATAACGGGTCCTATCACGGAGGAGCAGCGACAGCAGCTCGGCCGCATCAACGCCAGCGCGCATCATCTGTTGGGCTTGATCGACGAGATTCTCACTTTCGCCAGGGTGGACATCGGACGTGAAAAGATTCGTCTCGAGCAGCTGTCTATCAATGCGGCGATAGCAGAGGCGGCGGCGCTGGTCGAGCCGATGGCGGCGACGAAGACACTACGGTTCGTCATTGTGAACCTGTTCGAAGATCGAATGATCCTGACTGACCGGATGAAGCTAAAGCAGATGTTAGTGAACCTCCTTTCCAACGCGATCAAGTTTACCGACCAGGGCGAGGTTCGCTTGACGGCGGCGATTCGCGGCGAGCTTGTCGAGCTGTGCGTCAGTGACACCGGCATCGGTATAGAGCCAACGCACCTCGAGGCGATCTTCGAGCCTTTCTGGCAGGTAGAGCAGGGAGCGACGAGAAAAATCGGAGGCACCGGACTCGGCCTCAGCGTGACGCGCAAGCTCGCTCGACTCCTCGGCGGCGAGGTCACGGTGAAAACCGGAGTCGGAAAGGGAAGCACGTTTACGCTGACGCTTCCTCTTGTTCCGCCAGCAGCTGCGACACATAAGCGAAACACACCAGCGTCCTCTCCAATCCAAAAACAATGACCCGTCGCATCTCCGCAGTCATTTTCGCGTTGTCTCTCGCCACTCTCCCGGCGAAAGCGCAGACGCCCACACCGATCGCCAATCGCTATCGTGTCGTGGCGTCGAAGATCATCGCCACGGCGCTCTCCGATAGCTCGGCGTGGAACAAGCTCGCCGATCTAACCGATACATTCGGGCATCGCGAAAGTGGATCACAGGCACTCGACTCCGCGACGGACTGGATTCTATCGCAGCTGAAGGCGGACGGTTTCGACAACGTGCATAGTGAGCCGACGATGGTTCCGCACTGGGTGCGAGGCGCCGAGTCGGCGATGCTGATAAAGCCGCGCGCGATGAAGATTCATATGATTGGGCTCGGACTCAGTGTGGGCACGCCGGCCGGTGGAATTACCGCGCCTGTAATCGCCGTCCATTCGTGGGCGGAGCTGAGCGCTCGGGCGTCGGAGGTTCCGGGGAAGATCGTTCTGTTCGATGTTCCGTTCACGAGCTACGGTAAGACCGTTCAGTATCGTGGAGGCGGCGCGATCGAGGCGGCGAAGCGCGGAGCAGTGGCCGTGCTGATACGATCGGTATCATCGGGCTCGATGCAGAACCCGCACACGGGAGCGATGGGCTACGACCCGGCTGTGAAGGCGATTCCCGCTGCCGCACTCAGCGTCGAAGATGCATCGATGCTGGTACGGATGATCGGGCGCGGCCAGCAGGTAGTCGTGTCACTGGCGATGGGCGCGCAGCGACTGCCCGATGCGCCATCGCGAAACATCATCGCCGAAATCCGCGGCACCACTCAGCCCGATGAGGTCGTCGTGCTCGGCGGTCACATCGATTCGTGGGACGTCGGTCAGGGCGCGATGGACGACGGCGGCGGCGCGGTCGCCGCGTGGCAGGCACTGAAACTGATCAAAAAACTCGGCCTTCACCCCCGCCGGACAATTCGTGTCGTGTTCTGGACAAATGAAGAGAGCGGCGGCCGCGGGTCGGCGGCGTACCGCGACGCACATAAGAGCGAGCTCGCCAAGCACGTGATGGCGATGGAATCAGACAACGGCGTTTTTCGCCCGTTTGGGGTTCGCCTCACAGGAGGACGCGCGGCGCTGGCCACTACGCGTGACATCGCGACGCTTCTCAAGCCCATCGGAGCCAACAAGGCGAACTTTGGAGACCCCGAAGCGGATGTTGAGCCGCTCGCCGAAGCAGGCGTGCCCGCGCTTTCGCTCGACGTAGATGGAACCAGATATTTCTGGTATCACCACAGCGAGGCCGACACGATGGACAAGCTCGATCCGCGCGAGATGGCGCAGTGTGTGGCGGTGATGGCGGTAATGTCGTACGTGGTCGCCGACCTGCCGGCGCCGCTCGCTCGCGCGAACGCGGCCGATTCGGCAGCGCTGAAGAAGCGGCGCTAGTCAGCGCGCCGCGATACTCGTATCCGGCTTCGACGTCACCGGCGCTCCAGCCTGCTCGAGAGGCGCGACGAAGTTAAAGAGCTCAAGGGCGAGATTTCCGCGCGGGCCTAGGGACGGATTGTGGCGGTAGAGCGTTACCGAGCAGTTGGCGACTTCCTCGGCGCGATCGATGGCGAGTATCTCGTCTTCGGTCATATGCTCGAGAAGATATCTGAGGCAGAGCACGACGACGGAATGACAGACGATAAGCACGCGCTGCCCACAGTATTCGCGGGAGATCATTTCAACGGCGCTGCGCAGGCGGAGAAGGACATCGCACCAACTTTCACCGCCGGGCGGGCGGTGATAGAACTTTCCCAGCAGCCGTCTGAATTCCGCCTGTTCGGGAAAGCGGTCTCGAATCCCGACGCCGGTTAACCGGTCGAGAATTCCGAACTCCTTCTCGCGCAGACGCTCATCCACCACCAGCGAGTAACTGTCCTTCGGAAGGCCTGCGGTCTCGACGATGAGATCGGCCGTATGGCGCGCGCGGAGATACGGCGACGTGAGAATCACGTTCGGCCGCTCATCCGCCCCGAGGGCGGCGAACCATTTGCCGAGCGCGTGCGCCTGTTCCTCGCCAAGGGCCGAAAGAGGGACGTCAACGTCGCGCGTCGCGAGGTCGATCATCGGCCTGCCGGCGGCAACCGCAGCGTCGCGCGCGACGTTCCCCGCTGATTCCCCGTGGCGGACGATGTAGAGAAGATCGGGCCAGATCTGAGTGTCCTTCATACGAATGGGGCTAGGTCAAGTAGCGTACCAACTGACACGTTGGCGACATTTGTCTCAATGAAATCCATCCCCGATCAGCACGATCCGGATTGGCCGCTTTATCCGGAAACAATTCTGAAGTTTGCAGTTGAGCCTCCCCTGTCGATTGACCTGCGGGCATTGCCGGCCGTGAGCGCGCTGTCCGGCCTGAAGCGCATCGGGCTCGGCGAGCCGTTCGCGGTGGTGACGGCGTTCGATCCTCGGGGAAAAAATCTGAGCCGGGAAGAAAATGACAGCCTGTCGCGGAAGCTCGATGCTCGCGTTCGCGAAATGGGCCACGATTTCACCAGAGTGGACGCGTGCTC
>JBKJHG010000141.1:0-5857 GCA_046599115.1 Gemmatimonadaceae bacterium | reverse complement strand
GTCGAAAAGCTTGGCTCAACCGCCTGAAAAGGGTGGTCTGGGCGAGTGACGCCGGCGGCGCACCGCTCGTCTAATGAGGCAGCTTCAAGGGCCGGAATTTACTCGGGAAAAGCTTAACCCGATCCGGCCGGAGTCTCCGGATGGAAACACGCAGAAATAGGATTTTGTTTTTGTCGTCGCGCCCGGGCTTCACCGTGATCGAGATGTTGATCGTGGTGTTCATCCTCGGCATCGCGGCGACTTTCGCGACTCCACCGGTCTCGCGGTTCATTAGACACGACCGCGTCAACAGGGCGGCCACTCTCATCGTGGCCGATCTGCAGAATGTGTTCGCCGTCGCCGGGCGCCAGCGCGAGCCGGTCCGGCTGACTGCCAACAATTCGGCGCGCACTTACACCATCACCGATCGAAAGACGGGAACCGTGATCCGTACGCGCGATTTCGGGTCCACATCCGAGTACAGTCTGACGGGTCTCGTACTCTCTCCGCTAACGATTGATGTGTTTCCATCCGGCGTTTCGTCGGCCGCGCTGACCGCGACCATCACCGGCGGTGACTATTCCCGCACGGTGACGGCGAGCACAGCAGGATTCGTGAGGATGACCCCGTGAGGCGTCGGATGCGCGCGCGCCGCTCTCCTCGGCAGGGCTTCATCCTCCTCGAGGTCCTGGTGGCGATGGTCATACTCGGGCTCGTGCTTTCGACGCTGGCGGCGATGATGTTCGCAGTTGCGAAACGGTCGATCACATCCACCGGTTCGTCGTATCGCAACGCGATTCTGATGCAGGAGGTCAACCGTCTTGAGGCGCTGCCGTACGATTCGCTCGCAGTTGGTTCCTCCGGCGTCACCGTTGCGACTCAGCCCTACCCGCACACGAGAGTAGTAACGATTGTGTCCCCCAATTCGAAGATGAAACAGGTGAAGGTCGTTATCACGCCCGCCAACTCCCTGTACAAGCCCGACTCCGCTGCGTTCACGCGCACGCTTCCCGCTACAACCACCGCTCTTACCGCCAGCGGATGAGAAAAATCCGCGGAAAGCCGGTCTGCCGGCGCGGGTTCACGCTGATCGAGCTGATCGTCGGACTGCTGATCCTCGGCGTTGTCGCAATTCTTTTCACTCGCCTGCTTGTTGCCCAAGGGCGGTTTTTCGACAAGCAATCGAAATCGAGCGCGGCGCGGAGCGTCTCTCGCGGTGCCCTGAACCGGGTCGTTTCCGATCTCCGAATGGTGGAGGCTGGTGGGGGCGTCGTCGCCGCCTCTCCAACGTTGATCACCGTGCGTGCTCCGTACGCGATGGGCGTTGTTTGCGCGACGGTCAGCGCCGTCACGACGGTCACTTTGCTTCCGGTTGACTCCGTGATGTACGCGCAGCCTGGCTTTTACGGGTACGCGTGGCGTGGCGCCACAACGGGTGCCTACAACTATGTCGAGTCCGGAGCGTCGCTCTCAATCGGGACGCCATCGGTATGCACCTCCGCTTCCATCACCACACTCACCAACGGCAAGGTGGTCGCACTCTCACCGGCTCTGCCGCCTGCAGCGACATTTGGAACGCCGGTGCTCCTCTTCCGTCGCATCAGCTACGAATTCAAGGCTTCCGCGCTCATTCCGGGGCGGACGGGGCTTTGGCGAACCACGATAAATCCGAACGGCTCCCAAACGTCGGAGGAGCTGATCGCGCCCTTCGCCAGCACTGCCTCTTTCAAGTTCTTCGTGGTTGGAAGCCCGAGCGCGCAAGCCGCCCCGCCGGCAACGCTTTCGGAATTGCGTGGCTTCGAGCTTCACCTCGACGGGATGAGCGAATCCCCCGCGGCGGGAAGAGCGGTTGAGGAGTCGGCACCCTTTGTTACCGCCGTTTACTTCAAGAACCGGATGACCTGATGCGCCGAGCCCGCCAGAGGTATCACGGGGTGCGCCGTGGATTCGCGATCCCGGCCGCAATCCTCACCATTCTTGTCCTCACCGTCGCTATCGCCGCAGGGTTCTCCATTGCGATGGCGGAACGGCGTTCGGCGGATGATCAGAAGGCACAGATAACCGCTTTCGAAATGGCGGAGCAGGGACTTGAGATCTTTCTGGTGAAGCGCGACTCGCTGGGATTCGTATCAACTCCCCCCGGCACCAGGGACAGCACAAGGATCGCATTCACCGGCGGTTATGCGGATGTGGTAATGAGCCGGATCCGTCTAGCAGGGAAATCGCTACCGGGGCTCTACGTCGTAATGTCGCGTGGCGTCCAGACTACCGGGGTTTTTGCGGGAACCACCAATGGTGTTCGAACGGTGGCGCAGTACGCGCTCTGGGTGCCAGCCGCAATGAAGGTCAGTGCCGGATGGGCAGCACTCGGCGGCCTAAAAAAGAATGGAAATGCAGGATCGATTGCGGGGGTTGATGCGTGCGGCGATTCTGCCAGCGTGCCCGGGGTTTCGGTTCCCGCGGTTCCCGGCTATATGGGACCGTCGGCACCCGTCTCGGGGAACCCGCCGGTCGACACGACTTCCCCCGCTTCCGTTCCACTCAACTGGAACGCGATCGTCAATGGCAGCGCGATCACCCCCAACATCACCATCCCTCCGGGAAACTGGCCTTCTTTTTCCGATACTTCCTATTACCCGGTGATACGCGTGAACGGTGATTTTACGATGCCGTCGGGCGGCCGCGGGATTCTCATTGTGACTGGTGCGCTGACGATCAACGGATCAGCGAGCTGGGACGGAGTCCTGCTCGTGGGCGGGAAGCTCACTTCCAACGGAAACAACGGAATCGCCGGCACGACTATGAGCGGGCTGAACGTGAAACTGGGGCAATCTGTCGGCACCAGTACCGTCGATTCCGCCAGCATCGCCAACGGGACAAAGAGCTTCACCTACAATTCGTGCTCTGTGGCGAGAGCGATGCTTAGCCTGGGTGCTCTGATTCCGATACCGAACACCTGGGTGGATAACTGGGCGCAGTAGAAGTTAAGGCATCGTTCATTGAAGGCGGCGGCGCCGCACCGTAGCTTACGCCGTGTGCGTCTCGTGGCGCGCGTAAAATCTTTTTCCCGCCGCCAGATGAAGATCCTCGTGATCGAAGACGATCCAACCGTCGGGCAGTTCGTCAAGCGCGGGTTCGAGGAACAGCGTTGGCAGGTTGACCTCGTAGATAACGGCGACGAGGGAGAGGCGCGCGCCGACGCGGAAGAGTACGATGTCGTAGTCCTCGACATGCGCCTCCCCGGAAAATCCGGATCGCAGGTACTTCAGGAGCTTCGCGCGCGTGGCTTCGAGCGGCCGGTGCTCATCCTTACGGCGCAGGACGCGGTTGACGCCAAGGTAGAATCCCTCCGCGCCGGCGCCGATGACTACGTCACCAAGCCGTTCGCCTTCGAAGAGCTCCTCGCCCGAGTCGAAGCTCTCGCCCGGCGGCCCCGCGCGATCGCGTCATCCACCCTGCGGGTGGCCGACCTCGTGCTCGACGCTGCGACGCGCGAAGTGTCGCGACAGGGGAAGGTCGTCGAGCTGACGCCGAAGGAGTACACGGTTCTCGAGTATCTGATGCGCCACGCCGGACGCGTAATGAGCCGCACTCTCATCACCGAATACGCGTGGGGATATCACTTCGATCCCGGAACGAACATCGTGGACGTGGTGATCAATCATCTGCGGAAGAAGATCGACTTCTGTCCGAAGAAGCTGATCCATACGATCCGCGGCGTCGGCTACGTGATACGCGAGGAAGCGGCGCCCGGCAAGGGCGGCTGATGCTCTCCACGCGACTGAGGCTGACGACCACGTTCGTCGTCGCGCTGATCGCGCTGACCGTGGTGCTGTTTCTCTCTTTCCTCACGGCGAGAAACGCAAGCATTTACCGCGACATCGGCCAGTCGGCGGCGACAAAAGCGGATCTGGCCGCGCGCGTTCTCCGTCAGGGGCTCTCTCTCGGCCAATCGGTAGTTGTGGCGGGAGACTCCATCGTGTTGCCGAGCCTTGCACCGCGCATCACGAATTTTCTCGACGCGCTGCCGGGATTCCTTCTCGCCATAGACACTCACGGACGCGTCGTATACAGGTCGCCGGAGGTGCGCTCCCTCAACGAGCAGGACATCAAGAGTCTTCAGGATCAGCTGAAGCTGGTGCCGCTGTCGGGGCGGGCGCTGTTGCTCCAGCTCGACTCGCTCGGCCAGCGTGTGCTTCTCGTTTCGGAGAGCCTGCCCGACGCGCCGAGTGGCGTGGCGCGCATCGTCGCCGGCGGAAACACCTCCGTCGCGCGCGGGGTTCCGCGCGAGTATCTGGTGAGCGGATTCTTTCTTGCCCCCTTAATCATCCTCGTGGCCGGAATAACCGCCTATCGTCTGCTGGCGCGAAACGAGCGGCAGCTCGACGAGATCACGCAGGAGCTGACGGCGATCACCGACGGACGCAGCCTTCACCGCCGGCTCGTCCCGGGGGACGAGAGCAGCAACGACTTCATCGAATTGGTAACGACGCTCAACGCAATGATCTCGCGTCTCGAGAGCTCGTTCTCAGGCTTGCGGCGGTTCACCGCCGATGCGAGCCACGAGCTGAAGACTCCGCTGGCGGTGCTCCGCGCCGACGTGGAGCGTGCGATGAGCGACCGCGCCAATCAGACCGAAAAGCTCGTCGCGCTCGAGGAAGCGCTGCACGAGACCACGAGGATGGCCGATCTGGTGGAGAGTCTTCTCACCCTCGCCCGCGCTGACGAAGGCCGGTTCGATCTCCATCGCGAGCCGGTGGAGCTGCAGCCGCTCGTTCAGGAAGTGTTCGAAACCGCGCTCATACTGGGTGAGGCCGCCGAGGTGACGGTGAATCTTCCGTTTACTGCCGACGTGACGGTGATGGCCGATCGCACGCGGCTGCGGCAGCTGTTCCTGAACCTCGTTACGAACGCGATTAAGTACACCCCGCCGGGGGGAAAGGTGGAGCTGGGGCTGGGCCAGCACCCGGATACAGTGACGTTCGCGGTTCGCGATACAGGCATAGGAATCGCAGCTGCGGACGTGGATCACATTTTCGAGAGATTCTGGCGCGCCGATCGCGTGCGCTCAAGACTATCCGAGCGCGGTGGATTTGGGCTGGGGCTGGCGATCAGCCAATGGATCGCGCAGGCGCACGGCGGCACGCTCACCGTCGCGTCGCGACTCGGGAGAGGGACCCTTTTCACGGTGACGCTGCCGCTGCCGCCGGGAAAATCAGCGGTCTAGCGGACGGGCGCGGATTCATCGTATAAATAGCCGGAATTCATTGATTCTTAATCTTCGGGGCATTCCTCCGCGAAAGAAATTTCGCGAGGTTACGGATGCCACTCCAACCCTGACGAAATGTTCAACCAGCTAATCGAGTCGAAGCCGAAAAAGCAGAAGATGGCGGGAGCGACGGTCGTCACGATCTTTCTGTATTCCGGTCTCGTGCTGTTCGCCGTCTGGGCGACCGCCGACGCCGGCATCAAGAAGGACAAGACGAGCAATCAGAGCGTCAAGTTCGTCGAGATCAAGAAGGAGCCGCCGAAGGAAGAGCCGAAGGACAAGCCGCCCCCGCCGAAGGAGGTCGTGGTAAAGCCGCCTCCGCCGAAGGGTTTTCAGGTTCTTCGCGCGCCGGTGAAGATCGACGTGAAGATTCCAGAGATCGATCTTTCCAAGTCGGTGACGAACGAAGCCGACTTTTCCGGAAAGGGCGTGAAGGGCGGAATTGCCAGTGGCGTCGTCGGTGGAACCGCGATTGTCACCGACAAGACCTATTTCGAGTTCCAGGTGGAGAAGCCGGCCCAAGCGGCGTCGGGCAATCCAGCGCCGCGCTATCCCGAAGTGCTCAAATCTTCGGGGGTCGAGGGCAAGGTTATGGCACAGTTTGTGGTA
>JBKJHG010000130.1:0-4729 GCA_046599115.1 Gemmatimonadaceae bacterium | reverse complement strand
TTGGCCGCTTAATTGATTGGTCATGACGTGATAGTTCGTATCGCGCTCCCGCTCTCAAACCGGATATCCCATGTTGAACGCCAGCCAGCTTCGCCACCGTCTGTTTCTTCTTTCCGTTCCCGTCTTAGCGGCGGCTTGCTCATCCACAGAAAAGATGCCGGATGGCAATCACTCCCTGGCGGGCGACACCGCAGGGGCCGCCGTCAGTTCAAAATCCCAGGACACGGCAACGACCGGAATGAGCGCAATGGGCCCGACGAGCGGAATGACCGGCGACGCCGATCATGACTTTCTGCGGATGATGAGCGATCATCACAAGGGAATGATCGCGATGGCACACCCGACCATCGAAATGAAGGAGAGACTCTCGGTTAAGGACGCTGCTCGCAAAATGGATAAGGCACAGGATCAAGAGATAAAGGTGATGCTGAAGAAGCTCAAGGAGCGGTACGGCGACGACTATACGCCGGAAGTCACCCCCGACAACCAGAAGATGGTCGACGCTCTCAAGGGGAAAAGCGGCGAAGAGTACAGCAGGAGTTTTCTCGAGAACGCGATCATGCACCACCAGCAGGCGATCACGATGATCGACGAGTACCTGCCGAAGGGAAAGGACGCGGAGCTCAAGAAGATGGCGACGAAAATGAAATTGGATCAGGCTCGCGAAATCGCTGAGTTCAGGAAAAAGCTGAGCGCGATGTAGCGACGCGTTCCCGGCGACTCATCTGATTCTTTCTCACGTGTCGCCGTCCCACCTTCCGATGGTGGCGGCCGTCGGTAGCGTCCGTACAGGATATTATCGCGCCGTTGCTTCTCTGAATCGCGTTCCCGGTTCTGCAACCCCCACTTTCGCCTGAGGCCGTGAGGAGTCAGTCGTCGTCGGCCGGTCCCGCGCCGGCATATGCAGTTAAAAGGGGAGAGATGGTCCGGGTTAGGATGCGCAACGATTCCCCGATGCATCACCCTATGCACCTGCACGGGCATTCCTTCAGGGTATTGACAGGGAAACGTGGACAGGTTGAGTGGAAGGACACTGTCGCAGTGAACCCGGGCAGGACGGTTGAATTCGAATTCCGCGCGGACAACCCCGGAGATTGGCTTTTCCATTGTCATCATTCCTATCATACTGGAAGCCGGTATGATGAGAGTGCTGCGCTACGCGGGCGGATGATACACGGCATCGCATGCTGAAGAATCACATCCTCTTCATACACTGTATATCGCGCACCACACGCTTAACATCGTGGAAGAGCGCGGGGTGGGCGGTTTGACCGTGCTGATCGAGGTAACGCAATGAAGCGCATTAGTCAGCGACGGAACACGCGGTCTCACGGAACACGTGGTCCACTGGCGTTGTATCATCGTGATGTTTAGTTTTCATTTTCCAATGCCTTCATTCCGCTCATCGCTGATCCGGCTTGCGTTCGCCGCTACCGCACTACTTACGGTGTGGGGGTTGGGCCGCGCGGGTTTCGAGCCATTGATGGGCCGGTTGTTCGGAACGGGAAACGTCGTTATGTCGTGCGACTCGGAGGTCGGTGCCACGTCTCACGCGCCGGTATCGCACACTCCCGCGGTTTCAAATGCTTCGGCTCCGCACGGACAGGAAGCGAATTGTTGTTGTGGGTCTTGCACCGCCCCCTTACCCAACCGGCGCGAACTTTCTGCCTCGAATTATTCTCTCCCGAGGGTTGCCCACCGGTCTCCGCTTCAGCTCGTTAGCGTAATACTCGAGCCTCTGGCTCCCCCGCCGCAGCGCACCACCGCCTAAGGCGGCGTGCGTCCGTCCCTCTCACAAGAGGGGCCGTTTCCCAAAAAACTCTTGAAGGTCCACTCGGTTGCGTCAGCGACCGAGATCACTCTATTCCACTTATGACAATTTCCGCTGCCTGGGGTCGAAATCGTGCCCGAGAAATCCGGTTCACTTTGCTGCTTTTCCTTTGCCTGACGGCGGCGACGCGACCTTTGCATTCGCAGGAAGCGGCGCGCCGCATAACTCTGCGTGAAGTTCTGGATAGTGTGCGCGACCACCACCCTCTTGTCGCCGCAGCGCGTGCGCGGGTCAGGGCGGCTCGGGGTTCGCGGACCACGGCGGGGACGTTCGGCAATCCGATTCTTTCCTACCAGGTTGACGACACGCGCTTTCCGGGCGGGAAACCGGTGCCGCTGGATGCCGAGCATTTTTCGACCGCCACGCTTCCCCTCGAACCGCTTTATCAGCGCGGGCCGAGGATGCGTCGGGCCGACGCGGAGATCGCCGCCGCTGAAGCGGAAGAGGCGGCGACGCTGCGGCAAGTCTCACTTGACGCCACCCGTAGCTACTATAGACAGGCATTGGCACAGGTGAACGTAGCCGTCTCGCGGGATCTCTCGGCGTGGCTCGACACTCTCGTTACATACAATACCGCGCGGGCTAGGGAAGGGGTTGCAGCTGAGGCCGATCTGCTCCGATCCCAACTCGAGCGCGACCGGGCCAGTGCCGACCTGAGCCTGAACGAAGCCGACCTGGCAAGAGCCAACGCCGAACTTTTGTCATTCCTCGGCGATCAAGGCGAAACCTCCGAGACGCTGCTGGTCGCTCAACCCGATCAGCCGCTTCCCGCCGCATTTGCCGCTACTTCGCAGCCCGCCCTGCTCGAAATGGGATTTGCGGTGCGGCCCGAAATCAGGGCTGGAGAACGCCGGGTCGCGGCGGCGAGCGCAGGCATCGCATCCGAACGAAGTATGTTCGTGCGTCAGGTGGGCGCGACCTTTGGGGTAAAGAAAAGCGCCGGGATAAACTCCATGATCGCCGGCATCAGCCTGCCATTCCCGCTTTTCGATCAGAACCGGGGAGAGATTGCGCGTGCTACGGCGCAACGCGAAGCAGCGTCATTCGAGCTTGCTTCAGCGCGCCGGTCGGTGCGAGCCGAGATCGTCGGCGCCGTCCGGGCCGCGAGCATCCTGCGCCAGCGGATGACGAATCTCCAGCCGGGTTATCTGGCTCGCGCCGACGAGGCTCGTCGTATCACACTCGCGGCATATCGCGAAGGCGGACTGCCGCTCATTCAGGTACTCGACGCCGCTCGGGCTTGGGGTGAGGCCAGACGGTCCTACTATCAGTTGCTATACGCGCAGCACCAGAGCGTCTTCGAGCTGAACGGAGCTTTGGGTCGCGATCTGCTCTTGGGAACACCACCTACAATTTTACCATAACCAGCGAAATGCTTCGATTACTGAGAATCCTCGCCGCGTCAGTTGCCCTGACCGCCGGCGTCACCGCGTGCGCCAAGAAAAGCTCTGAAAAGGCGGGCGGCGACTCGACAGAAAGTGCTTCTTCGACCAAGAAAACCGATGCGGCTGACGCGAAAGCGTCTCCGGCGGCGGACGAAAAATCCGGCGGGAGCGCGCTGCCCCAAGAAATCACGTTGACCCAAGCTCAAGTAGAGCACGGGAAAATCAAATGGAGCCCGGTGACCATCGGCACGGTGAACGGCGTCGCGTCGGCGCCGGCCCAGCTTGAGGTAAACGAAGATCGTACCGCCCGTGTCGGAGCGCCCGCTCGGGGCAGGGTGGTGGCCGTGCGCGTGCGCTCAGGCGATAGAGTGGGGCGCGGACAAGTACTCGTTAGTCTGCAAAGCCCTGACGCCGGAATGGCGCAGGCCGACGTTAGCAAGGCGACGAGCGCGGTCACGTCCGCGCGCGCGCAACTCTCCTATCTCAAAGCCGCTCGCGATCGCGCGGAAAGGCTCCTGGCGCTGAAGGCGATGCCGCGCCAGGACTACGAAAAAACCGCAGCGGACTACCAGTTCGGGCTCGCCACCCTCCAGCAGGCGGAAGCGGAATTCCGGCGGGCGCGGAACGCTGCGCAACAGCTCGGAGCCGTCACCTCAGGCAGCGGAGAGATTGCCCTGAGGTCCCCGGTCGCGGGAGTGGTGCTGACACGCTCCGCCGTTCCTGGAAGCGTGGTGGAAGCCGGAGCACCGCTTGTTGTCGTAACTGATCCTTCGCAATTATGGCTGGCAATCAATGCCCCGGAAAAATTGTCCGGCATTTTTCATCGCGGCAGCCGCCTCAAATTCACCGTGCCTGCATATCCAACCGAGATTTTTCAGGCGACAATCGAGGCCGTTGGCGCGGGATTGGATTCAGCCACACGAACTCTACCAATTCGGGCATCGGTGATCAATTCAGCGGGTCGCCTGAAGCCAGAAATGTTCGCGACGGTTACGGTCGAGAACGCCGATGGGGTTTCCGCCGCGCTCGTTCCCGACGAAGCGGTCCAGCTCATTGACGGAAAACCGACCGTGTTCCTGGTTAAGCCCGATGCTGACGGAAAGTTCAAGATTACGCGTCGGGAAGTCCAAATCGGCCCCCGATCTGCCGGGAAGGTTGCAATCACTCGAGGGCTCTCCAGCGGCGAAATCATCGTGACCGAGGGTGCCTTCGCTGTGAAAGCCCGATTCACTTTGGGCTCCATGCAGATGGAGGACTAAAATGAATTTCGTAATCGAGAGGATCATTGCCCTTTCCCTTCGCAACAGGGCAGTGGTAGTCGCAGCGACGCTGCTGTTGCTGGCGGCGGGCATTTGGGCATTTTCAACACTGAATACGGACGCATTCCCGGATCTGACACCGAATCAGGTTCAGGTAATCACCACGCTGCCGGGCCTGTCGCCGGTTGAAATGGAGGAGCAGGTTACCTACCCGATGGAAATCGCGATGCTCGGCCTCCCGCGCGCGACGGGAG
>JBKJHG010000067.1:0-22517 GCA_046599115.1 Gemmatimonadaceae bacterium | reverse complement strand
ATATCGTACGTGCCGCCGCCGAGGTCGAACACCGCGACCTTCTCATCCTTCTTCTTGTCTAGACCGTAAGCAAGTGCGGCGGCTGTCGGCTCGTTAATGATGCGCAGCACGTCTAGGCCGGCGATCTTGCCGGCGTCTTTCGTCGCCTGGCGCTGCGAATCATTGAAGTAGGCGGGCACGGTGATGACCGCCTTCTCGACCTTGTATCCGAGGTAGTCTTCGGCGGTCTGCTTCATCTTCTGAAGGATCATCGCCGAGATCTCGGGAGCGCTGAACCGCTTTCCCTGGACTTCGACCGTCGCGACGTCATTCTGTCCGGCGACGACCTTGTAGGGAACGCGCTTCGACTCCTCAGTCACTTCGGACATCTTTCTGCCCATAAAGCGCTTGATCGAGAACACGGTGTTGGTCGGGTTGGTGACCGCCTGTCGCTTGGCGATCTGACCGACGAGCCGCTCGCCGTCCTTGGTGAATCCGACGACGGACGGGGTGGTGCGGCCGCCTTCGGCGTTGGGGATGACGACAGGGTCGCCGCCCTCCATCACAGAGACGACTGAATTTGTCGTCCCTAGATCGATTCCGATTACTTTATCAGCCATTCGTTAGCCTCTCGTGAGACCTGCTGCGCCCCGATTATTGCGCGGGGTGGTAGCAGGGATTGAGTCGTAAAGCGGGCCTGTTGGTCCGCGCGGAATGGTAATAGGCAAGCCGGGTGCCCGATTTCTCCGCCACTAAGGCGTAATTGAGGTGTTCGGTGCGACCTAGCCGGCAAAACAGCGAAAACAACCATGCCAAAGTGGCGTAAATGCTCGTATGTGAGGAGGTTACGATGCGACGCAGAATACTGACACGTCTTCCTGGCCAGCGTGCATTCGCTGTCGCTGTGTTGGCGTTAGTCGGCGCCACACCGGCGGCAGCTCAAAGGGCCAAGGTTCGCCCCGAAGTACACGTTTCGACCACCGATTACGCCTTTGTCGATGTCCCGCCCACAATTAAACGGGGCCTCACTTTTTTCTCGTTTTCGAACATCGGCAAGGTGAGACACGAGATGTCCCTCAGCCGTCTCGAGACCGGAGTCAGCGTGGATCAATGGCTCGCTAATGAGAGGGCGGGCGGGAAAGGCCGGGCGAAATTCGCGAAGCCGATCGGTCTGCTCATCGAGCCGCCGGGGAAGAGCACGATCTCCTGGTTGGCTGTGGACCTTAAGACCGGCGAGATTTACGTGATCGCGTGCACGCTCAAAGACGCGCCCGATGCACCACCGCACATCGATCTCGGAATGATTTCTTCGTTTCGGGTCAGATGATCGCCGAAAGACGACGAATGAGCTCTTGATAGCAGCGAAAGCGTGATCCCCCTCGGCGACGAATACCCGACCCTACGAACGCCGGTGATGACCTATGCCATCCTCGCCGGGATGTTCGCGACTTGGGTGTTCGTGCAGGGCGCGGGGTTTCCGTCGGCCGACGTCAAGCTGCTCACCAGCGTCTGCAATCTGGGAATGGTGCCCGGTGAGCTGACACATCTCGCTCGAGTCGGGACGGCGGTGCCGCTCGGCGACGGGATGGCGTGCGTCGTGGACAGGGAGCCGATCAACATTCTGACTCCGCTCACGTCGATGTTTCTCCACGGCGGATGGGGACACTTGCTCGGCAACGCGCTCTTCTTCTGGGTGTTTGGGCGAAAGATCGAAGACAGTATGGGGAGCATTCGCTTCCTTTTCTTCTATCTCATCTGCGGGCTCGCCGCTGCTGGTGCACACGTGCTGGCCCAGCCGGCGTCTCCGGTGCCGACGGTTGGCGCGTCGGGCGCGATTTCGGGAGTGCTCGGCGCCTACCTCGTGCTTTATCCGAGAGTGAAGGTGAGGATGTTTTTCTTTTTCATCATCTTCTTCAAGATCATCCCGCTTCCGGCGTGGCTGGTGCTAATCTGGTGGTTCGCCTTTCAGGTGCTCTCGGGGCTGCCGGAGTTGATGAACGCCCGCACGGACGTTTCCGGCGGCGTGGCCGTTTGGGCACATATCGGCGGCTTCGTTACAGGATTGATACTCGTGAAGTTCTTCGAGAACCGTCGTTTGGTGGCTCGGCGGGTCGTGAGCCAATAAATTGAAGGGAGTACAGGACAAAAAACACCGGAGAAAATCTTGCGGCTCATTCCCCGCGATCAACAGTTCTACGAGCTGTTCGCTCAGATCGCCGAGCGGCTCACAAGCTCGACCAAGCTCCTCCACGAATTGTTTTCGAAGCCGGGCGACATAGCGCGGCTCGTTGCGCAGATCAAAGAGCTGGAGCATCAGGCAGATGATCTGACGCACGAAGTCATCGAGCGTCTCGATCGGACATTCGTCACTCCGTTTGACCGCGAGGACATTCACCAGCTCGCTTCGGAGCTCGACGAGGTGATCGATCTGGTGGACGGCGCGGCGCGCCGCGCCGACATCTACCGCATCACCGAGGCGACGAAGGGCGCGGTGGTAATGACGGAAGTGCTCTGCCGCGCGGCGGTGTGCGTCGAGGCGGCGGTGCGCGGGATGAAATCTCAGAAGATCGTCAATCAGCGTACCGATGAGCTCAAGGTTCTCGAGGAGGAAGGCGACGCGGTGTACCACGAGGCGATGGGCATTCTCTTTGACAACTCGAAGGACCCGATTCAGGTAATCAAATGGAAGGAGCTGTACGACAGAATCGAGGACGCGCTCGACCGGTGTGAGGATGTAGGCAACGTGCTCCAGAGCATTTCGCTGAAGAACGCTTAGTGGTCTACTATGTCCTCGCGATCCTCGGGGTCGCGCTGATTTTCGATTTCAGCAACGGCTTTCACGATTCGGCGAACTCGATTGCGACGATCGTCGGAACGCGCGTGCTGAGTCCTTTGGCCGCCGTGATTTGGGCGGCCTTTTTCAACTTTACAGCCGCGTTCACAGCGGGCGAGCTGGTGGCGAAGGCGATCCAGAAGGGAATTATTCGCACGGACATCGTCACGCCGAACCTCATTCTCGCCGGGCTGTTGGGCGCGCTGATCTGGAACATCATCACGTGGTACTACGGGATTCCGTCCAGCTCGTCGCACGCGCTGATCGGGGGTTACGCGGGAGCCGGTGTCGCGAAAGTCGGGTTCAGCGCCATAACGTGGGGACTGAAGTGGGCTCAGACACTTTCATTCATCGTGATTTCCCCGCTGGTCGGATTCGCGGCCGCGTTTGTCCTGATGGTCGGGACCTATTGGGCCTTCCACTGGGCATCACCTGGAAGAGTTGACCGTGTTTTTCGAGGCGCGCAGCTGGCGAGCTCGGCGCTGCTGTCGCACGCGCACGGCGCGAACGACGCGCAGAAAACGATGGGCATTATGGTGGGGCTGCTGGTGTCAGTGCGTCCGCTGATGGCGAAGCAGACGGGATTCCTCCATCACCTGTATATGGATACCGATTCGATCCCGCTGTGGGTGAAGATGGGCGCGTACAGCGCGATCTCGCTGGGCACTCTCTTCGGCGGATGGAGGATCGTGCACACACTCGGCTCGCGCATCACGAAGCTCCGTCCCATCGGCGGATTCTGCGCCGAAACAGGTGGCGCGATGGCGATCAGTCTTGCGACGCACTACGGAATACCGGTCAGCACGACGCACACAATCACGGGCTCGATCGTCGGCGTCGGAGCTACGACGCGGCTGGCGGGAGTGCGCTGGGGATTGGCGCGGCGGATCGTGTGGGCGTGGCTGATCACGATCCCCGCGGCGGGGATTATAGCCGCCGTCACGTTCTGGATTCTAAACGCGGTCGCGCCGATGTAGAACGTGAACGGATCACCACCGACCGGTGAATGGTCCCCGAGATTTTACCCGCTGCCGACTGATCCTCTTTCTTCGAGGCGGTGCTTGATCTGTTTTCCCTCTGCGAGGTAGACCGCATCCTCCGCGATGTTGGTTGCCAGGTCGGCGATCCGTTCGAGATTTCTTCCCACCAGCAGCAGCTCCAGTGACGGCGTGATCGTTTTCGGATCGGCCATCATATGGGTGAGCAGGACGCGAAATACCGAATCGTGCAAGGCATCGACCTGGTCGTCGGCGGCGCAAACCGCGCGTCCCAGGGCTCCGTCGGCACGAATGAAGGCGTCGAGCGACTCGCCCAGCATCAGGCGCGCGCGGCGCGCCATCTCTTCAATTTCCGGGATGGGTATGGCGAGCGTTTTCTCGCTCGCGATGCGTAGCGCGCTCTCGGCGATGTTCACGGCGTGGTCTCCCACGCGCTCGAGGTCGTTCGAGATCTTTATTGCGCCGATGATGAAGCGCAGGTCGCGCGCCATCGGCTGCTGAAGGGCGAGCAGCTCCACGGCACGATGCTCAACTTCGACTTCGAGAGCGTTGATGCGCTCGTCGCTCGCAATCACCAGCTCCGCCTTGCCGCGGTCGTTAGTGAGAAGAGCCTCGACGGCAAGGTCGGTATGTTCCTCCGCCTTCGCGGACATTTCGAGGAGCAATTCCTTGAGGGCGGCAAGCTGGTCGTGAAAGTGCCGGAATCCGGCGCCGGCGGAATCAGTTGTCATCCAAACCTCCCGGTGATGTATGCCTCTGTGCGCTCGTCGCCCGGACGAGTGAATACCTGCTCAGTGGATCCGAATTCAATCAACTCTCCAACGTAGAAGAAAGCGGTGTTGTCCGATGACCGCGCCGCCTGCTGCAGATTATGGGTAACGATGATTATGGTGATGTCCGACTTCAGCTCGTAGAGGAGTTCCTCAATGCGCTGCGTGGATATCGGATCGAGTGCGCTTGCAGGCTCGTCTAACAGCAAAAGCTCGGGATTGTTGGCGAGCGCGCGCGCGATGCACAAGCGCTGCTGCTGCCCCCCCGAAAGGCCAAGCGCGCTCTGGCGGAGGCGATCCTTAACCTCGTCCCAGAGTCCGGTTCGGCGAAGGCTCGACTCGACTCTTGCGTCGAGCTCGGTCCGGGTGCGAACGCCATTTATCCGGGGGCCATAGGCGACGTTCTCGTAAACCGACTTTGGAAACGGATTCGATCGCTGGAACACCATTCCGACTCGCTGGCGAAGGGCGACGACGTCGACACCGCGCGCGTGAATATCGCGGCCATCGAGCAAAATGCTCCCTTCGTGCCGGATGCCGGGAATCAACTCGTTGAGCCGGTTGATCGAACGCAGAAAAGTTGATTTTCCGCAGCCGGAAGGACCTATCAGCGCAGTAATCGTTTTCTCCGGGACGGTTATGGTGATGCCGCGGAGCGCCTGCTTTTCGCGATACCAGAACGAAAAGTCGCGAGCTTCTATTCTCCCGCTCGGTGAAACCGCGTCCTCCGCCGGAAGCGCGCCTGCGACCGCGTGGCCGGTCACCCGAACCTTCCGGTGATATAGTCTTCGGTTCGGGGATCGGACGGGGCGGTGAAGAGCGTGCTCGTCTCGCCCGCCTCGACGAGCTCCCCGCCGAGGAGAAAGGCGGTGCGATCGGAAACACGCGCCGCCTGCTGCATGTTGTGTGTCACTATGATTACCGCAATCGTCCCCCGCAATTTGTAAACGAGCTCTTCCACGCGCTGGGTACTCAGCGGATCGAGGGAAGCCGTAGGCTCGTCGAGCAGCAGAACACGCGGACGATTGGCGAGCGCGCGCGCGATGCAGAGACGCTGTTGCTGACCACCGGAGAGCTCCATTGCGCTCTTGTCGAGGCGATCCTTGACTTCTTCCCACAGCGCGGCCCGGCTCAAGGCTTCCTCGACGATCTCGTGCATTCCGCCCGCCATATCCTTTCTGCCGGAGACGATAAGACCGGCGGCCACGTTCTTTCTGATGGACATTGTCGGGAAGGGCGTGGGCCGCTGAAATACCATTCCGACGTGACGCCGCACGGCCGTAGCGCTCGCCCCGTCGGCGTAAATATCGGTGCCGAAGAGCTTCACCCGGCCTTCAACGTATGCGTCCGGAACGGTTTCGTGCATCCGGTTTAGGCAGCGCAGCAAAGTGGATTTACCGCAGCCGGAGGGACCGATGATCGCAGTGACGGAATGGTCGCCGAACGACAGCGAAATGTCGCGAATGGCGGGAGTTTGCCGGAAATAGGCGGTCAGCCGCTCGGTTGTAATGCAAGGCGATCCGGCGCCGAGCACTTCCACCGCAGATTGCCCTATTCCCGATGCATCAGTCAACGGGACCTCCGAAGCGCGATCTCGTAAAGAGTCGGGCGAGGGCGCTGGCGACGAGCACGAGCGATATGAGAACGAGCGCGCCTGCCCACGCCTTGGCGTGCCATTCATCGTACGGGCTGATGGCGTAGACAAAAATCTGAAGGGGGAGTGCAGCGATAGGCTCCTTCACCGAGAGCGACCAGAACTGATTTCCAAACGCAGTGAAAAGCAGCGGGGCCGTCTCGCCTGCGACTCGAGCGATCGCGACGAGGGCGCCCGTCGCGATGCCGGCGAGGGAAGTCCGGAGCACGACTGCCAGTGAGGTTCGCCATTTCGGAAAGCCGAGCGCGAGCGCGGCCTCGCGAAGCGACGTGGGCACCGTCAGCAGCATTTCCTCGGTTGTCCGTGTCACCAGGGGGATCATCATCGCCGCCAGCGCGACGCCGCCGGAGAGAGCGGAAAAATGACCGAAGGGGCGCACCAGAAATTCCCACGCGAAAATTCCCACCACGATTGACGGGAGGCCGTTCATCACATCGGAAAGGAATCTGATTAAGCGTGAGAGCCGGACGTTTCGCGATTCGGCGAGGAATAGTCCGGCGCCGATTCCAATCGGCAAACCGATCAACGAGGCGATGCCAACGAGCACGAAGGTCCCGGCTATCGCGTTGGCCATCCCTCCTCCGGGTTCGCCGACAGGGGTTGGCATTCGCGTAAAAAATGCGATCGAGAGTGCCGACGCCCCCTCGCGCGCGAGATGAATGAGAATGAACAGGAGCGGCAGCGTGGCGAGCACCGCCGCCAGATACGTAAGCGAGATCATCAGCCCGCTGATCGCGTGCCGGCGCCTATCGCGTTTCATCGTGCGCGTCCTCCGGAAATCCGGTACACGAGCAACCGCGCCATCGCGTTCACGATGAGCGTAATGAGAAGAAGCATCGCTCCGACCGCCATCAGGGCAGAGAGATGCAGGTCGTTCGTGGCTTCACTGAATTCGTTGGCGATAAGCGACGCCATCGTGTATCCCGGCGCGAACAGCGATGCGGAAATCTCGGGCCTGTTGCCGATCACCATAGTGACGGCCATCGTTTCTCCGAGGGCGCGTCCGAGCCCGAGAATGATTCCTCCAACGATACCGGAACGTGCGTAGGGGATGACCGCGTCGCGAATCATCTCCCATCGTGTTGCGCCGAGTGCGAGCGCGGCCTCCCGCTGCGACCGCGGGACGGCGAGGAGAACTTCACGGGTGACAGAGGAGATGTAGGGAAGAGCCATTATGGCGAGGATGACTCCCGCCGCGAGCATGCTGGGTCCGTATGCGGGACCGGTGAAGAAAGGCGTCGCGCCGAGATGAAGAGTGTCGCGCAGGAACGGCATCACGTGCTCGCGCAGGACCGGAATGAGGACGAAGATTCCCCACAGCCCATAGACGACGCTCGGAATGGCCGCCAACAAATCAACGAGAAAGCCGACTGGTTGGCGGAGCCACTTCGGCGCGAATTCGGAAAGAAAGATCGCCACACCGAGGGCGAGCGGAGTGGCGATGGCGAGCGCGAGCGCCGAGGACACCAGCGTTCCGTAAATCGCGGGAGCGGCACCGAATTGTCCGCTCGAAACATCCCACGAGCTCGACGTGAAGAGCGACGTGCCAAGTTTTGAGATCGCCGGCCACGCGGCGCGGAAGAGCGCAATCGTCACCAGCAGCACAAGCGCCGGAATGACGAGGGCGCAAGCGCTGACGAGGATATTATAAATCCGGTCACCGATTCCGCGATCCTGGACGTGGATGCGGCGGCGATCAACAGAGGTCACGTGTTTTCCCACTTCCGCGTTCGGAAGATCATTGCCCCAAAGCTAGAGCGAACGCGCTGCCGTTTGAGTGCCGGAAGGTAACGAAACTGTCACGGCGCGCGTCCGCTCCAACCGCCAACACCGGCAGGCTACTAGAAGTTCGCCACCAGATGCAGAAAGTAAGTCTTGGCGGGCGAAACTACCGGCCCATAATGCGGGGTCTGCTCCTGGTAGTCGAGCGACACCGACGTCCGCGGATTCAGATCCCAGATTACTCCGCCGATGACGATGTTGGCGTACGCCGACTTGTTGGTATTCGGAGTTACCCGGTCCCATCGCGCCACCAGACCGAGCGGCGATTTGGACTTAAGATCCGAAAAGTTGAACGGCCGCAGCACGACGTAACCGGCGACCATCCGTCCCGTGCTATCCGCCAGTGTTCGCGGACTGGCGAGCGTGTTCGCGCCGCTTTCGGAGCCGTCGGTCCTCGTCGCGTAATCAAGTCCGACGATGAGCCGTGGATCTTTTATTCCGACGAACGCACCGACGCGATTCTTATCGAGCCCCGAGCCGACGGTGCCGACCTGACCGGTGCCGCCCGAGACGAACTTGCTGCCGACGGCGCCCCTCCACACCCACGGACTTACATCAAGGCTGCGGAGAAAGCGCGTACTGGAACCGCTGAACGGCGTAAGCGTGAGGCGCGCCGCGAAGTCCTTGAACCGATCGGTCTCGCGCGAGGTGTAGCCCGGTCCATTTGTAATTGTCGCATAGAGCTCGCCCTGCTTTCCGGGGAGGTTTACCTGGGTGGCTATGCCGGCATCCGCCGAAGCGAACCACCCGGCGCGATCCATCGGAGTCGGGGAAATGAAACGGGGCCAGAAGCTCTCCTCGTGGTCAATCACAATCGTATGCAGAAGCCCGGCACGGGCAAACGCATTCCACGAAACCGATTTGAGGAAGTCGTACTGGAAATAGGCGTACTTGGCCCGCAACACCCAGCCTTTATAGTACGCATCGTTTCCGCTCGTCGTCTGCTGGAAAAGGTCCGTGGTGACGCGGATGCTTCCTCTTTCCCCGGCGGGCATCTTGAAGGTGAGATACACGCGTTCGACATCAAACTTGTTCTGCGCCTTGGACGGCCCCTGGTCGCCGCGATACTGGAAGTTCGCGAACAGGGTTCCCGAAAAATCAATTGCCGGCACTGTCGCGGGCGGTGTCGTCGGCGCCTGCGCCCTCATCGCCAACGGCAGCGCGAGGAGGGCGAGCAATGCGAGTTTGTTCATTGTTACTGCCCGACCTTTAATGTGCCGAGGCGCTTGTCGAGATCGGCGACCATATTGGCGGGGAGCGGGGCATAGTCGAGCGACGGTGCGAGCTTCTCGCCGTCGTGCAGCGCCCACTTCAGGAAGTCCACAAGCGTCTTCGCTTTCACCGCGTCGGTCTGGTGCTGATAGACGAGAATCCAGGTGAAGGAGCTGATCGGATATGACGCAGCGCCCGGGGCATTCACGATTGAGATGCGGTAATCGGTGTTTCGGGGAAGCTTTCCGGCGGCTGCCGCGGCGGCAGCGGTCGTGGATTCGATGGACGGAGCGACGAACCGGCCGGCGGCATTCTTTACGAGCGCGTACGGAAGATGGTTCTGCTTGGCGTAGGCGAGCTCGATGTATCCGATCGCGCCGGGAATCTGTTTGATCTGCCCGGCAACGCCTTCATTACCCTTGCCGCCGAGTCCGACCGGCCATTTCACTTCCTTGCCGCGCCCCGGGCCCGACGCCCACTCCTTGCTGACTGCGGTGAGGTAATCGGTGAAAATGTACGTCGTCCCGCTACCGTCGGTCCTGTGAACTACAAGGATATCCTGCGCCGGAAGCTTGACTCCCGCGTTGACGGACTGGATCCGCGCGTCGTTCCACTTGACGATCTTGCCGAGAAAAATTCCGGCGATGAGGTCGCCGGTGAGGTGCAGCGGCTGGGTGACGCCGGGGAGATTATATGAAAGGACGTCGGCACCGAGGACCGTGGGGATGTGCATTATCGGTCCCTTCGCCTTGGCGAGCTCTTCGTCGCTCATCGGTCCGTCAGACGCTCCAAAATCAACAGTCCCTTCAGTGAGCTGCCGAATGCCGCCGCCCGACCCGATGGACTGATAGTTGATCTTCACGCCGGTCATCTTGGCATAATCGGCGAACCACTTTGAATAAATCGGATAAGGAAAGGTTGCGCCCGCACCGGTGAGTGCGACCTGCGCCGGCGCCGGCTTACAAGCGCTCAGCGCCGCGATTGCTGCGAGAACAGCGAAACGAATTTTCGATGACATCGGTTGGCTCCATATAGGAAGGTGTTTCCTGAGCCTTGAAGTTGGCAGCCGGATGTCACGTTCAGGCCCGCATCGTGTAAAGGACAGGTCACGAATCCACGGCGTGGGGCAGGAATACGCGGATGATGGTGCCGGTCCCCGGGGTGCTCGACGCCGCGACGCCGCCGCCGTGTGCTTCGGCGAGATGTTTTACGATGGCGAGACCGAGCCCTGTGCCTCCGGTTTCGCGGGCGCGGCCCCTGTCGGCGCGATAGAATCGCTCGAAGATTCGCGGCAGGTGTTCCGGTGCGATGCCGCTCCCCGTGTCGGACACGATTATCTCGATTCCTTCCCCCACCGCTCCGGCTCCGATGGTGATCTTGCCCTGCGTGGTGTGCCGGATTGCGTTCTCGACGAGATTGAGAAGAATCTGGACGACGGCAGTGCGATCGACCCACACCACTTCGGCCCCTTGCGACACTGTCGTCGCGAGTTCCAAACCTTTGCCCTCCGCTGCGGGCCCGGTTGCCGCAGAGATCTCGTGCAAGATCGCAGAAACATCCACTGCCTCCGGTTTTGGTGTCCATCCGCCCGATTCGATTCGGGACAGATCAAGCAGGTCATCCACTAGGCGCTGCATGCGCCTGGAGTGGGCAAGAACGGTCGCCGAAAACTCGGCGACTTTCTGCGGTGGCAAATCGGGGTCGGTCAGTGTCTCGGCGAATCCGCCGATGACTGTGATGGGCGTGCGAAGCTCGTGAGAAACATTCGCCACGAAATCGCGGCGCACGGCTTCCAGGTGTTTCGTCGCGGTGAGGTCAAACAGCGCAACGACGGCGCCGCCTCCCTTGAGCGGACGGGCGTTGAGGGACAGAGTGCGATTGCCGAGCGCCACCTCGATGGGGCCGGTGCCGACACCAGTCAGCGCGTCGGTGATGGCGCGGCGCAGTGTCGAATCCCGTGGGAGAAAATCAATGTGGAAGGGAACCTGCGAATCAATGCCAAGCATCTCGCGCGCGGGAACGCTGATTTTGGTGACGCGATTGTCTGGCGAGATGGCAATGACCCCTTCATTCAGCGAGTCCACCAGCGTGGAAAGCCGCGATTGCTCCGTCTGCAAGGATGAAAGTCGTGCGCCCAGCTGCTCGCCCATCCGATGGATCGCGTCGGCAAGATCACCGACTTCGCCCGGGGCGGCGAGGGCGGGGCGCGCGTCGAGGTTTCCAGCCGCCAGCGAGCGGGCGACATCGCGGAGCTGGACTATTGGACGGGACACGGCGCGCGAAAACAGGATTGCGAGCGCGGCAGCGAGAACAAGAGAAAAAAATCCGGCAATGAGGACATCGCGCTTGGCGGCCCCGAAAATCTGCTCGACCGAGCTGGTGGTCACCGACACACGGGCGATTCCGAGGGGAGAAGCAACGGCCACATAGAGCTGCTCTTCTCCCGTAGAGGGACTCACGCGCAGCGAGGATCCTACGCCCTTTCGTTTCGCGTCGACTATTTCCGGCCGGAGGCTGTGATTCTCAAGGCGCTGCAACGCCGGCGCGTCGAAATCTGTATCGCCGATTACGGTGCCATCGGGGCGGATGAGGGTGAACCGGTGACCGGTGACGGATCCTGCCCGATCGGCGAGCGCGTCGGCGTCAACGCCGGGACGCCACTCGATGACGATCAGCTTCGCTTCCCGCGACAACTCGAGAATGGTTTCATCCACGATTCTCTGATGTAGCCGGTTGTCTATGATCAGGACGACAGATGCGACCAATACAGTGATGATGCCAAGCGTCTGGAGGAGGAGGCGCTGTGTCAGCCTCATCTCCTGATCTCCTTCGCCGGGCGGATTCGATACCCGAAACCGCGCACCGTTTCGATCAGGTCTCCGGCGGGACCGAGCTTCGCGCGTAGCCGCTGGACGTGCATGTCTACCGTGCGCGTCTGGATGTCGGGGGCCGCGTCCCAGACCGCTTCGAGAAGCTTCGCGCGATCCTGAACGCGCCCGCGCCTTTCCGCCAGCAGCAGGAGAAGCTTGAACTCGATCGGCGTCAGCTCGATTTCCCTGTCGGCGACGGAGATGCGGTGTGAATCGCGGTCGATCTCCAGAGAGTCGAGGCGGAGAATGTTTCCGGACCCGCCGGCGGAACTGCTGCGCCGGAGAATCGCTCCGACACGGAGTACCAGCTCCTGCGGACTGAACGGCTTGGTGAGATAATCGTCCGATCCGAGCGAGAGACCACGGATGCGATCGGGCTCGTTGCCTCGCGCGGTGAGCATCAGGACGGCGACGTCGCGAAGGGACGAATCGGCGCGAAGGCGCTCCAGCACTTCGAACCCGGAAATATCCGGAAGCATCAGGTCGAGCACGACCAGCGCCGGGCGCTCCTTCCCGATTTGGGCCAGCGCGTCGCCGCCGCTCCCCGCGGAAGAAACACGATAGCCCACTTTGGCCAGATGATAGACGACGAGAGCGACGATGTCGGCCTCGTCGTCTACGACGAGAATTCGCTGGCCGCCGGTGGGTGTCTCAGTCATCGACCTGAAGTTGGCCTGGTCGATGAGGATGAGTCAACAATGGCGTGTCACGATTCTGCGACGAACTCCTCGCCACGCGCCGGAGCGTCGGCTAGCTTTGCTCAATGGGACTCAAGACAGTCGCGCGGGCACCGGCAAACGGACTTCTCTGCGCTTCCATTCTCCTGATGGCCGCGTCGTGCGCGCCATCCTCCGTCAACCAGACGGCGATCGACGTGAGCGGCACCATTCCACCGCCGCAATCTGAAGAGTTGATTGTCGCCGCGACGACTGATGTCCACGGGCGCATCCGGTCGTGGGACTATTTCACCAACCGGGTCGAGCCATCGCGGGGGCTGAGCCGGGTGGCGACGATCGTTGATTCGCTCCGCCTCTCCGCGCCGGGCCGCGTGATTCTGCTCGACGCCGGCGACCTGCTGCAGGGGAATCCCTTTTCCTATATGGTTGCGCACGCGCCTGAGCTGAAGGCGAATACCATCGTCGCGGCAATGAACGCTATGCAGTACGACGCGTCGGCGATCGGGAACCACGAATTCAATTACGGGATTCCAAATCTGGACAGCGCGGTTGCTGAGGCACGCTTTCCATTTCTGAGCGCGAACATCTACAGACCCGACGGGTCTCACGCCTACAAGCCGTGGACGATCATCACTCGTGCCGGCGTGCGAATCGCAATCATCGGCGCGACGACCCCGGGGGTCGTGCTTTGGGACGCTGAGAACGTGCGCGGACGGTTGACATTCGGGGACATCGTACCCGCAGTCCGGAAAGCCGTAGGGGAAGTGAAGGCAGCGGGCGCGAATGTCGTGGTCGTGGACATCCATTCGGGGCTGGATGAACCGTCGAGCTACGACACCGTCGCGACGAAAGTCCCGAGCGAGAATGTCGCCGCGCGAGTCGCGGCCGAAGTGCCGGGGATTGATCTCCTGCTGTATGGCCACTCGCACAAGGAGATGAAGGAGAAAATCATCGGGTCTACACTTCTGGTGCAACCGAAGAATTGGGCGACGAGCCTATCGGTCGCGCATCTGCACCTCGATCGTTCGACTTCGGGCTGGAGCGTCACGCGAAAGAGCGCCGAGCTCATTCAGGCGGCGGGCCACGCCGAGTCGCCGCGAATTCTCGCACTGAGCGATGAGACGCATCGGCTGACGCTGGCGCATTTCAATTCCGTCATCGGCACGACTCCATCGGCGTGGCGCGGAGATTCTTCGCGGGTGAAGGATACGCCGCTGCTCGATTTCGTGCTCGAGACCGAGCGGCGGATATCAGGTGCCGATCTCGCATCCTCGGCGGCGTTCGCGACCGATGCAGTGCTCGGGCCGGGCGCAATTACCGGAGCGCAGATCGCGCACCTCTATCCGTATGACAACACGCTCCGCGTGATCCGTATCAATGGGAAACAACTGCGGGATTATCTCGATTTCAGCTCCCGCTACTATACGGGAAGGCGCACCGCGGCCGGTGCGCTCGAAACCGATCCGTTAATAGCGTCCTACAACTTCGACATCGTTGCCGGGGCCGACTACACGATCGATCTCACGAAACCAGTCGGCTCCCGAATCACGCGTCTGAATTTCAGGGGAACGCCGGTGAAGGACAGCGACACGTTTACGTTCGCGCTGAGCAACTACCGTCAGGGTGGCGGCGGTGGCTTCACGATGGTCGCCGGTTCGCCGGTTCTGAAGGAGATTCAGACGATCGTACCCGAATTTCTGATCGAGGAAGTGAAGCGGCGTGGCGTGCTGCGCCAGGAGGATTTCTTCACGCCCAATTGGAACGTCATCGTTCCTCCAATTCAGCCGGCTGCACATTGACCGGCACTGCGCGCATCTATTTTGACGGAAAGGGTGTTGACGCTCCCGCCGGTTCATCGATCATTGATGCTCTAGAGCTCGTGAACCCCGAAAGCGCGGCGGCCGTGCGCGGTGGGGAGCGGGCGATTACCGACAGCAGGGGTCTCCCGACCGAGCCTTCCGCGCAGGTCTATGGCGGCGCGATCTTTCGGCTCGTGCGAGCGAGAGCCCGCGACAACGAATACACCACAGAATAACTGAATGCCTAAATCTCTTACGCCGGAAATCCTGCGACAGTTCCCGAAGACCGAGCTGCACTGCCATCTCGACGGATCGGTCAGGCCGGAAACATTGTTCGATCTCGCCAGGGCGCAGAGGGTGAAAATGCCTGCCGAGTCGGTTGACGAGCTGCGCGACTACATGCACGTGAAGTCGGCGGCAAATCTCGAGGAGTATCTCGCGCGCTTCGCGGTGACGATATCGGTGATGCAGACCGAGGAAGCGCTGGAGCGGATTGCCTACGAGCTCGCAGCAGACGCATTCCGTGAAGGCGTGATGTATCTCGAAGTCCGCAACGCGCCGGTGCTGAATGTTCAGCGTGGGCTGACGCTGCCACAAGTGGTGCAGTCCACAGTGCGCGGCCTCAACAGGGCGGAGAAGGAGTTCGGAATCATTGGACGGTTCATCGTCTGCTCGCTGCGGCACCTCTCGCCGGAGATTTCGCTCGATCTCGCGCGCCTCGCCGTTGATTTCAAGCGCGATGGCGTGGTTGCATTCGATCTGGCCGGTGGGGAAGCGGGATATCCGGCGGCCGACCACGCGAGCGCATTTGCATATGCGCGGAACAACAATCTCGCCGTAACCGTTCACGCTGGCGAAGGATACGGCGCCGGCTCTGTCGAACAGGCGGTGCACAAGTGCTGCGCCGACCGTATCGGGCACGGCACGCGCCTTCTCGAGGATGCAGAGCTGACTCAATACGTGAACGACCGGCAGATCGCGCTCGAGATCTGCCTCACCAGCAACGTTCAGACGAAAGCGGCGGAATCGTATGAGACGCATCCATTCCGGCAGTATTTCGACAAGGGAATGAACGTCACGCTCAATACCGACAACCGGCTGATGAGCAACACGACGCTTACCGACGAGTACGTTCACGCCGTGAGACAGCTCGGCTTCAGCTTCGACGAGCTCACGAACGTGTCACTGAACGGCTTCCGCTCCGCGTTCATTCCGTGGCAGGAGAGGATGAAGCTCATCGCCGAAGCGGAGCGGCGCCTGGCCGATCTGAAACGGAAGCTCGCGTGAGCGTGACCGAACCGTACGGGACGGAAGCGGCGAGGAGATCGGCCGATGCGATTCGTGCCGCGATCGGATCGCGCGCACCGACGAACGCAGTGATCCTCGGTTCCGGACTGGGCGGGCTCGCCGCGAAGATTCAAAATGCGGTTCGAATTCCATTCGCGAAGATCCCCGGGTTTCCGGAGGCGACGGTCGTCGGCCACGAAGGCGCAGTCATCGTCGGAACACTTGGCGGGTGCGAAGTGGTGGCACTGAGCGGTCGCTTCCATATGTATGAGGGGCATCCGCCCGCTCTCGCCGGTTTCCCGGTGCGTGTGCTCCACGCGTTGGGCGCGCGCGAGCTGTTCGTATCCAACGCCGCAGGGGGAATTTCATCTACGCTCGCGGCCGGCGACCTGATGGCGATCAGCGATCAGATCAATTTGATGTTTAACAATCCGCTCACCGGTCCGGCGCAGACAGGAGAGACCCGGTTCCCCGATATGACGGACGCGTATGACAAGCAGCTGCGCGCGGCGCTGCACGCCGCAGCAAAGAAGCTGGGGTTCGGACTGAAGGAAGGCGTTTATGCCGGGTTGCGAGGCCCGTCGTACGAGACACGCGCCGAGATCAAGATGCTGCAGACGCTCGGTGCCGATGCGGTCGGAATGTCCACGGTTCCGGAAGTAATCGTCGCGCGGGCGCTTGGAATGCGTGTTGCCGGTGTGAGCTGCATCACCAATCTCGCTGCCGGAATGAGCCCCACTCCGCTCAGTCACGCCGAAGTAATAGAAACGTCGGCCCGGGTCGCCGATCGCTTTCAGTCTCTCGTGACCGAGTTCCTTTCCTCGCGTGGAACGTCCGCCGGCAGCTGAGCCGAGTGATTTAACGGGCCATTGCCGCGTCCGAGCTTCGGCGCCGAGACGATGGCATTACGCACAAA
This sequence comes from Gemmatimonadaceae bacterium, assembly GCA_046599115.1. GTDB lineage: Bacteria > Gemmatimonadota > Gemmatimonadetes > Gemmatimonadales > Gemmatimonadaceae > UBA4720. The sequence goes on along the minus strand of JBKJHG010000067.1, from coordinate 5,740 downwards.
CTCGATCGCTCTGCCGACCGCGTGCTCGAGCGGCTCGCCGAGGGCAAGCGCGGCGGTAATCGCGGCGGACAGAGTGCAGCCGGTTCCGTGGGTGCTGCGCGATTCGATTCGTGCGCCGCGAAAGAAATGCGCTTTGTCGGTATAGAGGACGTCGGTAATCCCGTCGCCGTCGCTTATGTGCGCCCCCTTCACCAGTGCCGCGACGGCGCCATACTCGGTGACGAGCAGCTCGGCGACGTGGGCGGCATCTGCAGTAGTGCGCACTTCCATTCCGGTGAGCTCGAACGCCTCATCGGAATTCGGCGTCACGAGAAGCGCGAGCGGAATGAGCTGGCGCCTCACGACTTCAATCGCATCGTCATCGAGCAAGCGGTCGCCGGAAGTCGCGACGAAGACCGGATCGAGCACATAATTGACGAGATTGTTCTCGCGGATCGCGGCGACGACCGCGCGCGCGACGGCGGCGCTCCCTAACATCCCGCTTTTGAACGCCGATGGAGCGAGATCTTCGGCGACGGCGGCGATCTGATCGCGCACGAGTCCTGCGGAAACCGGCTCCCAGGAGCGCACTCCCACTGTGTTTTGCGCAGTGATTGCGGTGATAGCCGATGTGCCGAAGACGCCGAACCGCTGGAAGGTCTTCAGATCCGCCTGGATGCCGGCTCCTCCCCCGGAGTCTGAGCCCGCGATCGTCAACGCTACTCTCATAAACGAAAGATGCGCCGTGACGAATCACGGCGCATCGGCATACATCGGAAAACGCGAGCTACCGAAGCTGGCGCGGCGGCGGGGATGGTGGCAGCGACGCTAGCCGGCGCTGGAACGTATGGAAGTTTTGCGTGTCGGTGCCGAGGCTCGCGAGCTTGGCCGGGGGCAGAGCGTTGATCTTGGCCTGAATGTCGGCGATGCGCGACTCTTCGAGGGGATGGCTCGCGAACCACGCGTCCACTCCGGCGGGTTTTGCCTTCCGCTCGTCGAGCAGCTTCTGGAACATCGTGACCATTCCGACGGGGCTGATGCCGGCCCGCACGACGTTTTCGAAGCCGACGTCGTCCGCCTCCTTCTCATCACCGCGGCTGAACTTGGCGAACAGCGCTCCGCCGGCAACGTTGATCGCGTTTTGCCCGACGCCGCTGTTGCAGATGCTGGTGAGGACGCAGATCGCCGTGACGCCGATGTTCGCTTTTTGTGCCTGCTGCATCTGCTTGACTGTGTGCCGCTTGACCACGTGACCGATCTCGTGGCCGAGCACACCCGCCACTTCGTCCATCTTGTCGGCGCGCTCGATGAGGCCGCGGTTGATGTAGACGAAGCCGCCGGGGAGGGCGAAGGCGTTCACTTCCTTGCTGTCCACGATGAAGAACTGCCACTCGAGATCGCCGCGGCTGGTGAGGCGGGCGATGGAGTCTCCGAGGACATTGACATAGCGGTTCAGCTCCGGGTCACTGACAATGGGGAGCTGTGCATTGACCTGCTGGACCTCGTCTACGCCCATCTGGACTTCCTGCTGCGTGGAAACGGCGCATCCGGCTACCGAGGCAGCGGTGGCAAACGCTAGTATCATTCGTTTCATAGATTCTCCTGCGGTAAATTGCACGACCCACGACTATCGAAGGGCAAATCCCATTCCAACGAATACCCCGCAAACCCTTTGAAGCTTCTCACACTCGCACGTGACCTGAAGCGCCGCAAGGCGCGCGAGAAACGCTCGCTATTCGTCGCCGAAGGGGTGCGGTCGGTTGAGGAGTTGTTGAGCTCCGGATTGGCGGTTGAGGGCGCGATCGTGTCTCCGCTTCTCGAGGAGACGCCGCGAGGGTCGGAGCTGCTGGCGCGATTGAAAGACGCCGGGGTGGAGATCCTCGAGGTGACGGAAAAGGATTTCCAGACGGCTGTGGATACGGAGTCACCGCAGGGCGTGATGGCGATGGCCCGGGTGCCGAATCAGAATCTAGAATCGTTGGCCAAGGCGGAAAAGATTCGTGTACTCGTGCTCGACGGCGTGCAGGACCCCGGGAACGCGGGGACGATCCTCCGCACCGCGGCAGCGCTCGGTGCAGTCGCGACGCTCGCTCTTCCGGGCACGGTGGATCTCTGGAACGCCAAGGTTGTGAGGAGCTCGATGGGCGCGCAGTTCCGCCATCTCTCGCAGTCGGTGACTGCGGAAGAATTGGCGAATTTTCTGCGGCGTGAGTCCATTGAGCTTTGGGCGGCGGAGGCGGGCGGAGGTCCGCTGCGGGGAGTGGCGCAGCCGGCCAGGCTCGCCATCGCGGTCGGAAACGAAGGGGCCGGCCTGTCGTCCACTGTGCGTGGGCTGGCAACGCGGATCGTCGGCCTTCCGATAGCGCCCGGAGTTGAATCCCTCAACGTCGCGGTCGCCACCGGAATCCTTCTCTACGAGCTCGGCGCGTGATCGGAATTCTGGGCGGTGTTTACTCGTTTCTCTTCGGCGCGGTGATCGGCTCGTTCCTCAACGTCTGCGTCGCACGCTGGCCGGCGGGACTCTCCGTCGTGTCACCCCGCTCGCGCTGCCCGAAATGCGGCCACGGGATCTCGGCGATGGAGAACATTCCGATTATCAGCTGGATCGTTCTGCGTGCGAGATGCCGCGGCTGCGGCGCAAGAATCTCGGCTCAGTATCCTCTCGTCGAGCTCGCAAACGCGCTGCTGTGGGTCTGGGTTTATCTGCACTTCGGCGGAAATTTCACCGGACTGCGTGTCGCGCTGTTCGGCACGCTGCTGCTCGGGATATCCCTCACCGACGCAATGCATTTTGTAATTCCGGACGGATTCACCGTGTCCGGGCTGATTTGGGTAATGATCTCCGTCTTCATCGGGGCGTTCCTCAAGGAGCAGGGACCATTCGCCACGCCGTGGCAGGCGATTCTCGGAATGTGCGTAGGCGCCGGTGCGATCGCCGTAGTCGGGTGGCTGGGCGAGGTCGCCCTCAACCGCCCTGCAATGGGCTTCGGCGACAGCACGATGATGGCCGTCGTCGGCGGAGCGCTGGGACCGGAGCGGGCGCTGCTGACGATATTCATCGCCTCAGTCATCGCGCCGGTGATTCTCCTCGGGATAGTGTATCCTCTTACCGGGAAGAGCGAGCCGAACGGGCAGATAGATCTAGACATCGCCGAAAGAGTTCAGTGGAAGCGGAAGGAGCTTCCGTTCGGCGTTTTTCTTGCGCCAGCTGCATTCATCGCGCTCGTTTACGGCGAGAGAATGATCGAGTGGTACCTGCGGGTGTCGGGGCTCAAGTAGGAAACGGCAACTTAAGACTACCAATGGATGAAATTGTGGTGGGGAACCGCTTGCGGACTGCGATTGCGATTGGCGCCGCGATGGCCATTTGCGCGTGCGCGTCCAAGACGCAGCAATACTCGGGTCCGTACGGCAAGCAGGTTGGCGATGCGGTGCCGAAGATCGAGCAGGCGGTCGGATTGAAGTTCAAGCATCCGCCGAAAGTCGAGACGCGGACGAAGGCGGAGGTGCGCGCCTTTCTTCTCAAGGAATTCAGCGACTCGGCGCAAATGCGCGAGCTCGCCGGACAGGAGCTGGCGTACAAGCGATTCGGGCTCATTCCCGACACGCTCAATCTTCGCAAGCTGCTGGTCGATCTTCTCGAGGAACAGATAGTCGGGTTCTATGATCCGAAGACCAAAGTGCTGTACATCGTGAATGGATCGCCCGCGGAAGTCGTAGCGGTAACCATCACTCACGAGCTCGTTCACGCGCTGCAGGACCAATACATCAGTCTCGATTCCATTCAGAAGATGGAAGGGGACAACGACCGTGAATCGGCAGCGCAGGCGGTGTTTGAGGGACAGGCGGTTTACGAGCAGATCGCGGTGATGCTGGGGAACAACAACGCAGCGTTCAACCTCCCCGGCGGTTGGGACCGTGTGCGCGAGATGATTCGTGACAACCAGAGCTCGATGCCGATCTTTGCGTCCGCGCCGCCAATCATTCAGGAGACGCTGATCTTTCCGTACCTGAGCGGGGCGGAGTTCGTGCGCAACTTCATCGAGCGCCGCCGCGGCAGCGTCATCTACAACGATATGCCGACGTCAACCGAGCAGATTCTCCACCCGAGCGCGTTCTTCCTCAACCGTGATGCGCCGACGGCGATCAGCCTTGGCAAGCTCTCGAATGCGACGATGGTCTATCAGAACGACCTCGGCGAGTTCGAAACGCGGCTGCTTCTGTTCCAGTTTCTTCAGAATCAGGATGACGCCGTGCGCGGCGCGATGGGTTGGGACGGGGACCGCTACGCAGTCGTGAACACGCCGAAAGGTCAGGGAATCGTCTGGCTCAGCGTGTGGGATTCACCAACCGACGCAGGAGAGTTCTACGATCTGCTTGGCGACGCGATCACGAAGCGCTTCAGTGCGAAAGCGACTGTGGGCGTGTCGGGCGCGAAGTCCTACTCGGCGAATGGGAGAACGGTCCAGCTGACGACGTTCGAAGTGGGCGGCCGACCGGCGGTCAGCTTCGTTGACGTTCCGTCGGGTGCAAGCACCGCGATCATTCAGCCCACGCAGGTCCGGCTGACGAGGCAGGCGGCGCCCGACTCGGCGAAGTGAGGCTCGGCCCTACGGCGCCGAGTCCTCCGAGCGCGAAGAGATTTGTGCGGACTCGTCCGGCTTCACTTCCATCGCGGGATCCAGTCGCGCGTAAGCGGATTGTGACCGCGGGAGATCGCTGCGCGAGCGTGAGAACTTCCGGCGGATGATCATCCCCGCGGCGAGCAGAGCTCCGGCTGCGGCGAGAGTCGTCAAGAGAATGACACCGACCATAAACGCCATCGCGAGGACACCGATGGCGGCGATGACAACGATCACCGCGATGACTGGATTGCGAACTTTCATCGAATAGACCTTCATTGCTTTTGGTTAGAGGCCGACAAGCTTGGATAGGCCGAAGGTGACTACTCCGATCAGCCCTCCGAGTACGTACCCGGTCAAAATGATCAGGTTCAGCTCGTTCTGAATTACCGAGCGCAGAATATCCTCGACTCGATCAACGCTGAACGCCATCACCTTCCGCTCTACCATCGATTGAAGGTCGAGCTTTTTAATCAGCTGCGGAAGCTGGGCGTGGATCCATTCCCAGATCACCGGCGTCATCGCCCGGGCGAGACGTGCGGGAGCGTCGGGGCCTTTCGTGAGAGCGACATTGCCGATGATGTCGGCGATCGGCTTCTGCAGGTAGGAGAGGATCGCGTCGTGAATCGTCTTTGAGATCTCGTCGCGGATCGCCGGCTCGTCGAGTAGAGCGACGAGCTGCTCGACGCCGTCGGTCTCAATCGTATCGAGAACGGTCTCCATCTTGTTCTCCGTCAACATCAGCTTCGCGAAGATGCGCTCGTGAAACTTGAGATCGTTGACGAAGCGGTCGAAGAGCCCGTGCAGCGCGCTGCGCAGCTTGACGCGCGTCGTGGGCTGGCCGAGGAACTGGCCGAGCTTTGCCATCGCATCGGGGAGGTACGACGTAAGGGCGCCCTCCAGAGCGGTGACGACAGCCGGAGGAACTTTGTCTATCAGCGGCTCCTTTGAGCCGATGATGTCGCCGATGAGCTCGGTGAGACGCGCCTCAAATGCCTGCTGCAGCTCGGGTCGTGCGAGCTCGATTTGAAGGTCGCCAGGGGTGACGAGTTTTTCACCGACCGTTTTCCCGAGGCTCTTCGCGAGCCGAGCCTGATTTTTCGGGATCGCGCCCTGGAAGCCGAATCTCTTCTGTTTCG
>JBKJHG010000062.1:0-10179 GCA_046599115.1 Gemmatimonadaceae bacterium | reverse complement strand
CGCGGTCGCGATTCCCGCCGTCGCCGCGGATGCTTGCCGCTCTGCGGCGATGAGATTCGCCGACGCCGACGACGCAATGGCCTGCGACGCGTCGAGCTGCTGGCGGGAGATGATCTGCTTCGAAGCCAGCTCACGCGCCCGGGCGAGATCGGCCTCCGCCTTTCGCGCGTTGGCGCGCGCGGCGAGGACCTGCGCGTCGAGCGCGGCGCGCTGTCCACTCGCCGTTTGAACCTGGGCCTGGGCCTGACCCGCCATTCCCCCACCGCCGGAAACAGCTTCGGCGCCGAGGTAGTCCGCGTTTGTCTGAGCAAGACGGAGGCGATAGTCGGCGTCGTCGATCTGAACGAGCACATCGCCTGACTTCACCGATTGATTCTCCACCGCGCTGACGGATTTCACATAGCCTCCGACCTTGGAGATGACGGGAACGATATGCCCGTCAACCTGCGCGTTGTCTGTGCTCTGGTGCACGCGTGAATAGCTCCAGTGGTTGAACGCCCAGAACAGCGCGGCGAGCAAGAGCACGCCGACGATGGGCAGCACGAACTTCTTCTTGCTCGAGGGCTCGTCGGGAGCCGATTCGTCGTCCGTGGAGGTGTCTGGTCTGGCCGCGGTGGTCATTTGCTTTCCCTTGATTTCTGATTGTCGTGGTGCGACTCGTTCTAGCGAATTGCTGAGGCGGTTCCCGTCGCGCGGGCGAGCGAGACGCGCGCGAGGTCGTATGCAGTCTCGGCGTCGATCACCAGCGAGCGCGACGTCGTGAGCGCGAGCGACGCGTTCACCACATCGGCGTTCCCTGCTACGCCGGCGTTGAACCGCTCCCTCGCCTGGGAGAGCTCCTGCTCGGCGAGGGTCAGTCTTTCCCGCGCGGCATCGAGCTGCTCGCGGGCGCCGCTCAGATCGAGCATCGCGCCGTGCACGTCGGCCGAAGTCTGCAGCTCGAGGTCGCGGAGACGCGCGCGCGACTCCAACGCAATCGCCGACTGCTCCTGAATTCTTCCCTCGCGGCGGAATCCGTCGAAGAATGGGACGGTGAGCTGAACACCCCAGGTATATGTATTGAGAAGCCGCTGACCCGTCTTGCCGATCGCTCCGTCGTCGGCGACGAGCCCCAGCGTCGGATATCGCTCGGCGCGGACTGCGGAGATTGAAGTCTGCGCGGCGCGGAGGCGCTGCACTTCGGCTCGGAGATCTGCCCGCGTGCTCATCGCCTGCGCTACGAGTGTCGCTTCGTCGGCGATCGGAGCGTTGACGCTCGCGCCGAGTGAGTCGGCGAGGATTACACGAGTATTGGCGGGGAGGGAGAGAGATCGCGCGAGATCGAGCTGGGCGCGGTCGCGCGCATTTCTGGACGCGATGAGACTCGCCTTGGTCGCGGCGAGCTGCGCGCGGGCGCGCGTGACGTCGAGTCCGACGCCTGTGCCGGCCTGCAGCTGCGACTGCGCGATGCGGAGAAGATCATTGGCGAGAGTCGTGTCCGCCTGGCGCGAGCGAAGATCCGCCTCGGCGCGCATAGCGCGAACGTAGGCGAGAGCGGCGGTGCTGGCGGCCAGCTCGGCGGCCTGCTCGGCGTCGGCGTTGCTTGAGCGTGCGGATGCTTTTGCGGCGCGGACGCGTGCGAGCGCGCCGGCATCGAAGAGATTCGCCTGAACTTTACCGCGGATGTCGGTGGTGTTGATCGGGCCCTCGACCTGTCCTCGAGGATCGAAGAGCGGCTTCTGTCCCGGCGCCGCCGGAAACTCGATTCCGAGCGTGGACGTGTTGAATGTCCGCCCCGCCTCCTGGATGTACGAGCTCAGGTTGGGAAGAAGGTCGGCGCGGCGCTGGCGGACGCGCGCTTCGGCTTCGTCAACGCGGAGCCGCGCGACTTCCACATTCGCATTCTGCTTCGAAGCGATCCGGACGGCGTCGCCGAGTGTGAGATGCTGGACGGTTGAATCCTGGGCGCGGATCGCCGGCGCGATTGAAAGCGTCGCAAATGCGAAGGCAAAAAGTGCGGTGCGATTCATTGCGGTATGAGTTTGGGCGGACATCAGGCGCCGTCCGCCTGGGCTGTGGACGCTGAGAGCGGTTTCAGCGCGCTGAAGTAGAAATCGTTGATGTCGGCGAAGGCGCGCTCATCATCCCGCCCTTCGAGGACGGGCAGGCAATCGCGCTTATCGCACCAAACGCCGTTCATCACGAAGAGGGCGATGAGCATCCGCGCGGCGGCGGCGGGGTCGGTCTCGCGGAACTCGCCGGCGTCGATGCCGCGACGGATAATGCCGCTGATGAGGCGCATCCCGCGAGCGATGACTTCGTCGGCGTAGAAGCGGGCGAGGTCGGGGAACTGGTGGAGTTCGCCGATGACGAGGCGATGGATGGTGGAGAATGCGGGGGTTCGAACGAACTCCCAGTAGCGTTCCATCACAGCGCGGAGCTGCTCGGCGGGGCTTCCGCTGTCACGCCGCTGCTCGCCGCGCTCGATAGCGGCTATGGACGTCTCGCGGATCATTTCTTTGAAGAGCGCTTCCTTGTTCTCGAAGTATAGATAGATGGTGCCCTTGGAGACCCCGGCGCGGACGGCGATGTCCTCGAGGCGGGTTTTGGCGAGCCCTTTCTTGCCGAAGACCTCGAGAGCGGCATCGATGATCTGTCCCGGGCGATGCTCGGGGCGGCGTTTCCAGCGCGGGGTGCGGGCTTTGTGTGCGGTCTTGGTGGCCATTTGTTTATATCTAACTGACTGGTCAGTAAGAGTACGGCCGACGAGGGGAGATGTCAATCCTCACCGATGGATCAGGCGAAGATCCCGCCCCACGAACGACGAAAACAGATGCGATGGTTCAGGGGGAAGGGTTAAGGGAAGGGGGTACTGCCGCACGCCTCTCCGGCTCGCCGTCAAATGAAGCGGACGGTCTTGCGGTCGTTCCCTGAGCCCTCAACCCTGCACCCTTAACCCCCGCATCCCATTCGGTTGCTGTTTCCCGTTCTTTTGCTTTCGCGGTTAGTGCTGCCCCGCTTCGACCGCTTCCTTGTCCTTGTACTTCGCGTTCGTCAGGATCACGATCGTCGTGACTCCAAGGAAAAGCACCACCAAGCCGAGTACAAAGCCGGTGAGTGCTGCGCTGAGATCGGTCTTCTGCTTAGCCATCGGCCTTCGCTCCGTCGCTGATCGTGATGCTCTTGATGGTGTCGTTCTGGGCGATCTTTGGAATCAAGTCCAATCCCTTGGTCACCTGGCCGAAAACTGTGTGAACTCCGTTCAGATGACTCGTCGCGCCGTCGTCGAGCACAATGAAGAACTGGCTGCCGCCGGTGTTCTTGCCGGCGTGCGCCATCGACAGCGCTCCCACTTGGTGCTTGTGCGGATTGCCGTCGGTCTCGCAGGGGATCTTCCAGCCTGGGCCGCCCGTTCCGACGGGGCCCTTGGCGTGCTCGCCGCCCTTGGAGTAGGGGTCGCCGCCCTGGACCATGAAGCCGGGAATCACGCGGTGGAATTTCGTGCCGTCGTAAAAGCCGGAGTTTGCCAGCTTCTCGAAGTTGGCGACGGTCTTCGGGGCATCCGTCTCGAAGAGGTCGGCCAGCATCGTGCCGCGATCAGTCTCTATGATTGCTTGTTTTGTCATCTCGGTGGTCAGTTGGTCAGAGTGAAAAGAATAACATCAAACCCTGCTCGACGGGCAGATGTCGCTCAGCACGCACATCTCGCATTTCGGGGACCGCGCGATGCACACGCGCCGGCCGTGAAAGATCAGCAAGTGGGACAGCTTCGCCCAGACCCTTCGCGGGAAGAGCTTCATCAGCTGTTGCTCGACTTTGACAGGATCCGTGTCCCGGGTAAGGCCAAGGCGGAGGGATAGTCTGCCGACGTGAGTGTCCACGACAACCCCTTCATTTATGTCGAAGGCGTTACCGAGGATTACGTTCGCCGTTTTTCGGCCGACTCCGGGGAGCTTCGTGAGGTCGGCCATCGCCGAGGGGACTTTTCCGGCGTGACGCTCGACGACCGCGGCGGCCATCCCCAGCAGGCTCTTGGTTTTGTTGCGAAAGAAGCCGGTGCTGCGAATCAGATCCTCGACCTCCTCGGGCTTCGCATCCGCGAGCGACCGGGCGTCCGGGAACCGTTTGAACAATTCCGGCGTGACGAGATTCACGCGCTTGTCGGTGCATTGCGCGCTGAGAATCGTTGCCGTCAGCAGCTGGAGCGGATTCTTGTGGTCCAACTCGCAATGCGCGTCGGGATATTCCTTGTTGAGCCGCTTGTAGATAATGTCCGCGCGTTCGCTCCTCTTCAACGGCTTTTCCTCGCTCCGGCGAACGACAGCACGTGTTCTAGCCCTCGATTCCAGCGTGGCCCGGAAGAGTCTTTACGATTTCCTCGATCTGCTTCTGGATGAGCTCGAGCTCCTGGCTCGCGCCCTCCGGGTCGAGCATCCCGCCACGCATATTGACGGCGACGCGGTTCATGTATTTGATGCTGACGATGATGTCATCGGTCGCGCGGCGCAGTCTGATGTAGCGCCGCTTCTCCGCCAGCGCGCGGTGGCATCTCCGTTTCAGATCATCCGCGTTGAGGCGGCGCGCAAGCTCGAGCGCTTCCTCGACGGTGCGCCCGGGAACGGCGCCGTGATCGGGAATTCCGATCGTGTCCATCGAGGCGTCGGCGAACCAGAGCCGCCCGATATACTCGATGCCGTCATAGGCGAGCCGGAGGGAGACGTTGTACGTCTTTCCGTCAACCGCAACTTCTCCCACAGAATGCTGGATGATTCCGAAGTCTGCCATTTACTCAGATGCGGGTGCTGTGATCGTATCCGTCTCAGACAGGAAACGATCCACCGCGGCAAAGAGCGCCGTCGGCTGCTCAACGTACGGAACGTGGCCACAGTCGTCCAGAACCACCAGCTGCGCCCATAGCTTATCCGCCGCTCGTCTAGAGGACTCGAGCGGGATGGGATCGTCACGCCCGTGCACTATGAGAACGGGAAAAGCCGCTGGTTTAATGGTAGATATCAGGTCGTAGTCGCCGAGGCTCTCCCACACGGATTGCTGCACGCGCCCGACGACGCGAAAGGGTGTGAGGTCGGTCGCGTTGGCGGAGTTGGCGAAATATCCGGCGACGCCCAGCTCAAACGCCCGCTGGCGATATGCGCTGGGGTCCGCGGTGCGAAGGCCGGACGTGTTCAGCTCGTCGCGCAGGCGCAGAATTTCCGGGGCGCGATTGCGCCTCGCGAATTCGTCCTCGAAAGTCCGGCGGTACGGTTTGGTGAGCGGCGCCGGATCGAGAAGCACGAGCCGCGACGGGGTCACGAGCGCCGGATCCGAGTATGTCTCGATCAGGTAGAGCAGTGTGATGAGCGCGCCGAACGAGTACGCCACGACCGACAGCGGCTCGATTGAAAACTCGCGCACTATTGCGGCGAGATCGGCGACGTGCATCTGCCAGGTTATCGGCGTGCTGCCGCCGGTTTTCGATTGACCTCCGCCGCGCTGGTCGTAAAAGAGCAAGTCGTATCGTTCGGCGAGGTGGAGGAGTTGGGGCAGGAGGTAGCGATGATCCGCGCCGGGGCCTCCGTGCAGCACGAGCAGCTTCGGCGCGCCCTGCTTCCCGTACGCCGCCCAGTACAGCGGCGTCTCTGTCGTCGTTGTGGTTCCCTCCTCGCGCGGAGGAGGGATATGCTGCGGCATCAGCGCGCTGTGAAGTCGGTTTTCGCCGTCACTTTGCGGCAGGTCTCTGCGATGAGCTCGGCGGTCAGATTCAAATCCTCAAGGCTCACCATCTCATTCGGCGAATGCATATAGCGATTCGGCACCGACACGAGAGCGGTCGGCACGCCTTCGCGGGCGATGTGGATCGCGTCTGCGTCGGTGCCGGTGTCGCGCCCCGCCGCCTGAAGCGAGAAGGGGATCGAGCCCGCCTCCGCCGTCGAGCGGAGGAGATTGAACGCGACTGGCGAGATGATGGAGCCGCGAGTGAGCACCGGCCCGCCGTCAATCTTCGCGTCGCCGTGCTCCTTCTTTTCGAGTCCCGGATGGTCGATGGCGAAGGTGACGTCAACTACGATCGCCATCTGCGGCCCGATGCAAGTCGCGCACACACCGGCGCCGCCGCCGTGGGCGGCAATCTCCTCCTGAGTCGTCGCTACGGCGACGACTCGCGCCGAGCCGGGATTCTTGGCGTAACGGCGCGCCGCTTCGAGAACGACGTACGCTCCGATTCTGTCGTCAATCGAGCGCGAGACGATGCGACCGTTCGGGAATTCGATCGTGCGCGAATCAATGACGCCGGCGTCGCCGACTGAGATCAACTTCTCCGCTTCCTTTCTCGTCTTGAATCCGAAGTCCACCCACATCTCGGTGAACTTGGTCGCCTTCTCGCGCTCGTCGGGGCGGATGAGGTGAATCGGTTTTTTCCCGACGACGCCGAAGACATCGCCGTCGCGGCCCATAAAACGCAGCCGCTGTCCGATCAGAACCTGCGGGTCCCATCCGCCGATCGGCTGGATGTAACCATACCCCTCGTCGTCAACGTAGGTGACGATCACGCCGATCTCGTCAATGTGGCCGGCGAGCATTATTGTCGGGCTGCCGCCGCTGTTCACCTCGGCCATACTGTTTCCGTGGACGTCCGACGTCACCTTGGCGAAGGTCGCCGCCTGCTTTCGCCACAACTTCGCGGGTGCGCTTTCGAAGCCGGACGGACCTGGCGTGTCGAGCAGGGACTTGAGGAACGCCAATGAGTCGGCAGAGATGCCCTTGCCGCGCGGGGCGGATTTCTTGGTGGTAGCCATTTGCCCCGAATATATCACCCACTGGACCGGATTTTTCAGTAGAATCCGCCTATGAGAAAGACTTTCGCACTCGCCGCGGCGGTATTGGCCGCGTCAACGGCCCTCGGGGCGCAGACGGTTTCGACTGTATCGGCGCCGATCTCCCGCGTCGCCTACCGCGTTACGTTCACCAGGCAATCGGCCGCTCACCGGGTCGTCGCAAGTGAGATGTCGTTCGACGTTTCCGGAAGCGGCGCCGTTCTCCTTTCGCTGCCGGCGTGGACTCCGGGCGAGTACGAGATTTTCAACTTTGCGCGAAATGTGTCGTCGTTCAGCGCGGCCCAAGCCGGAGCGCCGATCGGTTGGGAGAAGACAGACACAGACACGTGGCGCGTGCATCCGGCCCGCGCCGGACGCGTGACTGTGGCCTTTGAATATGCCGCCGATACGCTCGACAACGGATCGAGCTGGAGCCGGCCGGACTTTTTGCTTTTCAACGGGACGAACCTCTTCCTTTACCCGGAGGGCGCGAGCCCCGATTTCTCGGCCACCGTCAGCATCGTCACCGAGCCCGACTGGAAGGTCGTCACCGGGATGAGAAGCACCGCGCCGCTCGCGTACACGGCGGCAAACTATCACGATTTGGTGGATATGCCTTTCTTCGTCGGGGTGTTCGATCTCGACAGCGCGCAGGTGTCCGGAAAGTGGGTGAGGCTGGCGACGTATCCGGCGGGCAGCGTGAAGGGAACCGGCAGGGCCGAAGTATGGAGCCAGCTGCAGCGCGTGATTCCGCCCGAAGTGAAAGTTTTCGGCGATGCGCCGTGGGCCGATTACTCGGTGATGCAGATCGCCGACTCGACCTATCCGATGGGATCCGGCGCGGGGCTCGAGCACCAGAGCTCGCACGTCGACGTGATCTCACCGGCATTGATCGGGAGCTCTGTGATGCCATCGCTCTACGCGCACGAAATCTTTCACGCGTGGAACGTGAAGCGTCTGCGACCGTCGGATATGGTCCCCTACCGTTATGATCGGCCGCAGCCTACGAAGCTGCTCTGGATTAGCGAAGGGATCACCGATTACTACGCGGACCTCGCGGAGCTGCGCGGGGGAGTGGTGACTCCGTCCGAGTTCTACGAGCTGACGCGAGTCAAGATGCGCGACGTGGGTGACGCGCCGCCGACTTCGCTCGAGGACGCGTCCCTCTCCACGTGGATCAAGCCGCGCGACGGCACCGAGACGCTGTACTATCCCAAGGGCTCCCTCGCCGGTACGATGCTCGACATCATCATCCGCGATGCGAGTGATAACCGCGCTTCACTCGATGATGTGATGCGGGCGATGTATAACAGCACATTCAAGCGCGGCCGCGGCTTCACTGACGCAGAATGGTGGTCGGCGGTGAGATCGGCGGCGGGCGGAGTTTCTCTTGACGACTTCCGGACGAAGTACGTGGAGGGAAGGGAGCCGATGCCGTACGCCGCAGTCTTCGCGCTCGCCGGACTCAAGGTTTCCGGCGACACCGTGCGCGCGCCACGGCTCGGCGTGCAGACGGTTCAGGATTCAACCGGCGTGCAGGTGATCGGAGTGGATCCCGCCGGCTCGGCAGGTCTGGCGGGGGTGATGAACGGCGACTATCTCGTTTCAGTCGGAGACGTTTCCATCGCCGATCCGAACTTCGGCGTATTGTTCCGTCCCAAATTCGCGAAAGCGCCGGAGGGTACGCCGATCGCAATTCGTCTCCGGCGCGCGGGCCGGTTGCTCACGCTATCGGGAAAGCTTCAGTTCGCGACTTCGGTGCAGATGAGCATTACCGAGGACCCTGCGGCTTCGATCAAGGCGCGTGCAGTACGCGCGGGGCTGTTGACCGGTACCACTCGACCTTAGCGGAATCGCGGCCGGCGACCGTCTTCTGCCCCGCCTTCATTATCGCTTCGATCTCCGCCATCTCGCGCGGCGCGCGCGAGATCCAGTCCACGCCCTTGTCCGTCATTATGTAGTCGTCTTCGATGCGGACGCCGATATTGGCGTATTTCTTCACCGCGGCGCCGATGTGATCTTTGACGCGCCGATTGCGCGGCGTATCGGGGATGATGTCGAGTGTATTTCCGCGAACGTAGATCCCCGGCTCGATCGTGAATGCGTCGCCCGGCGAAAGCATCCCGCCGGCTCGGCCCGGAAGCCCGGTATCGTGCACCTCGAGTCCGATCGGGTGACCCAGTGAGTGCATATAGTAAAGCCGGTACTGTGGGCAGATTCCGCTCGGCGAATCGGTGCAATCATAAGTCGAGTCGGGCGCTTCGATGAGTCCCAGGCGCGTCATCGACGCAGAAATGGATTTCGTCGCCGAGTCGCCCATTCGGCGTGAGTCGTTGCCGAGGGTGGCCTGCCGCTCGCCGGCTTTCTGCGCGTCGCGCACAGCCTGGTAGATCTCGCGCTGCTCCTCGCTGTAAACGCCGTTCGCAGGAACGGTGCGGGTGACGTCCGCCGCGTATCCACGATATGACGCGCCGATGTCCATCACGACGACGTCGCCGTTCTGGATGAACCGGTCGTCATTGAGGTAGTGGAGCTGCGTCGAGTTGGGGCCGGAGCCGACGATGCTCGAGAACGATGGCCGATCGGCGCCGTTCTTTCGGAACGTGTACTCGATCACTGCCTGGACTTCGAACTCGTTTAGACCGGGCCTGACAGTCTGGAATGCGGCGTACTGCGCATCCACCGTGATCGCTACCGCTTTGCGGATGAAGTCGAGCTCAGCGGGGCTCTTTATGCGGCGAAGCGCGTCCACGAGGCTGTTCACAGACACGACTCTCACGTTTGGAACGCGCTGCTTAATTCGTTTTAGAAGTGCGTCGTCGGCCGTCTGTGGCGCGTCGTCAAATTTCGACCGTTCGCCGACGAAGAAAAGCGGCGACCCGTTTTTTAGAAGTGTGTCTAGCGTGGGCATCAGTGCACCTTGGGGTCGGCCGGAAAGGCCCATTGCCCTCGAAGCTCCCTCCGGTCCGAGCCGCGATCCGGTCCACACTTCGGCGAAGGGCTTGTTCGAGAAGTCGCGCGGTCGCACAAAAAGCATCTCCGTTAGCGATCCGGCGCGGCGAGAGAGGACGAGGTCAGATGTCGGCTCGCGGAATCCGGTAAGGTACTCGAAGCGAGGACGCTGGTTGAAGGAGATGTAGTCTTCCTCGGGCTCTTCGGCGCCGGTCACAAGCAGGACCCAGTCGGCGCCGCCACTGGAGGAATCCATCTTCGCTGCAAGCTTCTGTCTCCGTGCCTGGTACTCCGGCTGATTGATCTGCGCGCCGAGTGCCGCTGAAAATGCGACAAGCGCGACGAGCGACGCCGGGAGGGAAAGTTTTCTCACATCCATTCTTATTTCAATACCGCTTTCGCGATGGTTTGAAGCTGCATGTTCGATGTGCCTTCGTAG
>JBKJHG010000118.1:0-4272 GCA_046599115.1 Gemmatimonadaceae bacterium | reverse complement strand
ACCTCCGAGCGGCTCAACAGATCGGTCGCGCGCTCGCGCGAGATCTCTCACGCGCTCGCCGAAATCGTGCCGGGCGCCCGTACTGAAGAGGATCAGGACGAGGAGCGGCGGATGCTGTTCACGCAGCTCGACTTCGTGACGACTCGGGCGAGGCTGCTGCAGCGGGCGCTGTCGAGACTTTACGGCGCGCTCGGAGCCTTCATCAGCGCCAGCGTCGCGATCGGAATCGTCGCCGTTACCGGCGCTCTCTTCGCTCTGGTTCCGATCGCACTCGGACTTCTAGGCGGAGCGCTGCTGCTCTACGCGAGCGCACTACTCGTCAAGGAATCGCGCTTCGCGCTCGCGGGATTGAACGCGGAAATGGATTTTGTGTGGAAGCGTGGAAAGGAGCTTGGCCCCGAGGATCTGGTGAAGAAGGGACCGGCGCGGAGCAGAATGTTCGGCAAGCCCCGATAATCGGGGCCTGCCGCAAAACACTCGTTACGCGGTGGCTTTTTCCGTCGCCGCCGGAGCAGCGGGAGCGGCGGGAGCAGCGACACCCGGTGTGATCACCGGCTTCGGCTTTCCATTCCAGCGCGGCGTCGGCGGCGCGGCGCGGGCCGCGAGCATATTGTCATAGTACGCGACGATCCGCTTCTTCACGTTCGTCTCGTTGTCCTTGGCTTCGGCACGGAATGGCGCATAGCGCGTCCGCGAATCGGTCGAGACGGTAAACCACCACCACTTCTCGCTCGGGGTCTTTTCCTGGGCCTCTAGCGTACACTTGAACGTGCGGCCGGCGTCATCGAACTGGAAACTTTTGGTCACTCGTGGAATCCGGATTGAGAGGGTTTCCCCTCAATCTAGTCGGTGGACCGCCCAAAATGTGGGAAACTCGGCGGCGCCCCCGGCCCGATTCCAGTCGGCGGTTGACATACCAATTTTTTTTGATATGTTGGAATCGTGACCCACAGCTCAAAAACCGCCACCGACAGGGCCGCCGAGCTCTTCCACGCGCTGTCGGATGAGACCCGCCTGGAGCTGATTCATCTTCTCCGGAGGGGTGAGCGGTGCGTTTGCGACCTGACGAGCGCTCTCGACGCGGCGCAGTCAAGGCTTTCCTTTCATTTGAAGGTGTTGAAAGACGCCGGGATCGTGCGCGACAGAAAGAACGGCCGCTGGGTGCACTACGAACTGAACGAGGAGGCGTTTGCCGACGCGCATCGCGTGCTCACCGGTCTTGAGCCGCAGCAGGTGCGTCATCTCAAGAAGGCCGAAGGCTGCTGCTGATTTTTTTTGAACAATACATCAACAATTTTTGTTGCGAGGATTCAAGCGATGACAACGCCGATTGAGACCCCCTCTTCAGTTACCGAGCTGCGCTCGAATGTGTCGGCGAAATACGGCGAGCGCGCGACGCGCGTGATGACCGGTGAAGTCGCCGAATGCTCCGGATCGAGCGGGTGCTGCGGCTCGACGACCGAAGCGTGGGATCCGATCACATCCGACCTCTACGATGAGAAGCAGGCGGCGGGGGTTCCCGCCGAGGCTCTTCTCGCATCACTCGGCTGCGGGAATCCGACGATGCTCGCCGAGCTCAAGCCCGGTGAGACGGTGCTCGATCTCGGATCGGGCGGAGGGATCGACGTTCTGCTCTCAGCCAAGCGCGTCGGGCCCACTGGAAGAGCATTTGGATTGGATATGACGGATGAGATGCTCGCGCTGGCGAATGCGAATAAAGCGCGAGCGGGGGCAACGAACGTGACCTTTCTCAAGGGCGAGATCGAGAGCATCCCTCTCCCTGACAACTCCGTGGATGTCATCATATCCAACTGCGTCATCAATCTTTCGGGAGATAAGCGCAGCGTACTCCGTGAGGCGTTTCGCGTACTCAAGCCAGGTGGCCGGTTCGCCGTTTCGGACGTCGTGGTGCGAGGCGAGGTTCCTGAGGCCGTCAAGAAAAATATGGAGCTCTGGATCGGATGCGTTGCCGGCGCGCTGGAAGAGAATGAATTTCTCTCGATGCTTACCCAAGCAGGATTCGAATCGCCGAGCATCGAGCCGACGCGCGTCTATCGCGCCGAAGACGCAGCGGCCTTCCTCGCCGGCACCGGCCTCGACGTGAATGAATTCGCATCGCAGATCGAAGGAAAGTTCTTGAGCGCCTTCGTGCGCGCGACAAAGCCGGCCAACGAATGCTGCGGCTCCAACTGCTGCGCGTGACCCGGCGATGACAGCGACCCTCCGACCCGGGACGCCGGGCGATTTCTCCGCCGTGAAGAAGCTGCTCGTAGCGAACAAGCTGCCCGTGGAAGGCGTGCCGCCGTCCCTGCTCAACTTTCTCGTCGCCGAAGACGGGAAGAAGATCGTCGGCGCGATCGGGCTCGAGGTGTTCGGCAATGTCGCGCTGCTGCGCTCGGCGGTCGTCAGCGAATCAGCGCGCGGCGCCGAGATCGGAGCGAAGCTCGTTGACGGGATCCTCTCGAAGTCGAGAGTGATCGGAGTGACCCACGTCTATCTGCTCACGACGACAGCCGAGAAATATTTCCCGCGGTTCGGGTTCGCTGCGGTCCCACGCGAAACTGCGCCGGAAGCGATGCTGCAGTCGGCGGAATTTACCGGCGCGTGCCCCGCTACAGCAGTGCTGATGAAGTGGGATCCGCGGGCACCGCGGCGGGACTAGATTCTATCGCGACGCTTGCGATTCCAGACTAGTCAGGGGTCAGCTTCAATGAAAAACAAAAACGGGAGCCGGTCGGCTCCCGTTTCTCATTTTCACCGCGCCGGCGTCACCCGCACTCGCTGAAGCCGCAGACGTGGCACTTCACGCACCCTTCCGCGAACTCGAGCTGGGACGAGCAGTCGGGGCAGGTCTGGATGAACGACTCGCCGCCGTTGTAAACGTCGAATTGCTGCATCTGCGCTGCCGCGTCACCAGTCGTCTGGGCGACGGTGACCGGCTCCGTCGGCGCGATGTTCGTCTTCGGCGCGGCGAGCAGATCTCCCTGCACGCCTTCCTTGTTTCTCCACCAGTTCTCGAGCACGATGCCGATTGCATCGGGCACCGACATCACCTTGTTCGGACCAAGCCCGACGACCTTGTCGGACGCGATGCCGCGCAGCTGGCGATGCACTTCGCGCATCGGAATGCCCGAGCGGAGCGCGAGCGAGATCAACCGTCCCATCGCTTCGGCGTCGGCCATCGCCGCGCCGCCCGCCTTGCCGAGGTTGATGAACACTTCAAACGGCTGACCCTTCTCGTCCTCGGTGATGTTGAGGAACATCGTGCCGAGCGGCGTCTCCATTCTGCTCGTCGTCCCGCGGAGCGTGTCGGGCCGCGCTCTCTTCGCGCGGCGGCCCAGGTTCTCCGCCTCGGAATTGAACAGCGCTTCCTTCAGACGCGAGATCTCCGACTCCAGCTCGGCGATCGTTCCGTGCAGATCGCCCGCTTCCTCGCGGGTGATCTTCCCCTCGCGCTCGGCTTTCGCCTTGTCCGTCGCGCCGGTCGAGAGAACCTGATTGTCGCGCGAGCCGTCGCGGTAAACCGTGACGCCCTTGCAATTGAGATCGTAGGCCAGCTCGTAAATGGCGCGGACGTCGGCCGGTGTCGCGGCGTGCGGGAAGTTGGTCGTCTTGGAGATCGCGGAATCGCAATTCTCCTGGAAGGCGGCCTGCATCCGTACGTGCCACTCGGGCGTGATGTCGTGCGCCGTCACGAACACGCGCTGCCACTTCGCCGGAACCTCTTCGAAGTGAATGTGTCCCTGCTTGGCGATTCTCTCCATCAGCTCGCCCGAGTACCAGCCTTCCGACTTGGCGATGGCGATGAAATCCTCGTTCACATCCGGCATCATCGCGCCGGCCTGGTTTCTCATAAAGGCGACAGCGAACAGCGGCTCGATTCCCGACGAGCAGCCGGCGATGATCGAGATCGTGCCGGTCGGTGCGACGGTCGTGACGTTGCAGTTGCGGAGCATCTGCATCTCGCGAATACGATTGCCGTTGACGTCGCGCGCGCACGTCGCGTCGGGGCCGAAGATGCTCTGCGCCCATTCCGGGAAGGCGCCGCGCTCCTTCGCCATCCGCTCGCTTTCCTTCTTGCCTTCGACGTCGAGGAACTCCATCACGCGCTTGCCGAACGCCACGCCTTCCGGTGTGTCGTAGGCGATGCCGAGCTTGATGAGCGCGTCGGCGAAGCCCATCACGCCGAGGCCGATGCGGCGGATCCGCTTCGAGAGCGAGTCGATTTCGGGCAGCGGATACTTGTTGACGTCGATGATGTTGTCGAGGAAG
>JBKJHG010000054.1:0-10475 GCA_046599115.1 Gemmatimonadaceae bacterium | reverse complement strand
GGCGTCCGGCTCGGAACGCGCGATCGTGCGCCCGACGATGACCGTGACGTTGTCGGTGCCGCCGCCGTCGAGCGCGTCCTGCAACAACAGCTCGCAGGTCTCCTTCGCAGATGTCATCGCTCCGAGCCGCTCGGCGATTCTCTCGTTTGAGACGTGCTTTGTCAGGCCATCGCTGCACATGAGGTGCACGTTTCCCCAATTGGACGGCGTTCGCGTGACGACCGGCGCCGACTGCGGCCCGCCGATCGAGCTCGACAGCACGTGCGCCCATCGCGAAGCGAGCGCGGCCGGCCGCGCCATCACACCCTGCGCTGCAAGCTCCTCTGCCATCGTTTGATCGCGCGTGATCTGCTTCAGCGCGCCGTCGCGGAACAGGTAGTAGCGAGAGTCACCGACCTGGAGCAGATAAGCCCAGGGCCACACGCCGATGAAGAGCGTGAGCGTAGTCGCCATTCCGGCCGCGTCGGGATCCAGAGCGGCGCGCTCGAGTAGATGCTCGTGGCAGCGCGCCGCCGCCTCCTGCAGCGCATCCACAAAATCAGTCTCGCCGGCGTCGGCCTGGTAGTAACACTTGGCGCTCTCGCTGATGTACTGGGTGACGTCTTCCAGCGCCGACCGGCTTGCTTCCTCTCCTTTCTGGCCGCCACCGACTCCGTCTGCGACCATCATCAGGAACGCGACTCGCTCCTCTCCGAGCGCAAGTTGCCCATCGGGAAGACTGGACTGCGAAACGCTGAGACGCTTGTGAAGCGAGCCGAGCAGGAAGTGGTCCTGGTTCGTCGTCCGGACTTTGCCGATGTGAGTCAGTCCGAACACATCAATCTCGTCGTCGCGCGGCTTGCGCGGCGGGGGATCGGTCTGGGTTTCAATCGTAGGGATAGTCAGGAGGCCGTACCTTCCTTGCCGTTGTCGAGCCAATCCATCGCAGTCGTTCTATCGCGAAATACCTTCACGGCCACGCTCGACGCCGGAGCAAAAACGGCGAAGACCTGTGCCAGCGCGTACACGTGGGTAGTATCGGTGACGATTGCCATCTCGCGTACCCCTTTGGCATTGAGGTTGGCGAGGAACGCGGCGGCATTTCGCAGGTCGGTGAAGGTCAGATCAGGTTCTACGTCCGCAGCCTCGACGAGAAATCTCATTCCGGGAAGGATTTTTGTGTCAGCGGCCAGCGATGATGTCATAGGCGGGAGATCTTCAGAAGTCACCGGTCCGGACGCTTTGATCCGGACCAGCCGTTTCACATCCGATATCGCATAAGACAATGGCATCGGAAAAATCTCCCGTCAATGTTTGAGCGCACTCGATCGGGCAGCAAGCAGCATACCGCCGGGAGGCGAACGATTGATTAGTATCAGCAAATCATGCACGGCACAATCGGACATTTGATCGGAAGCTATGGTTACGGGGTCCTGTTTGTCCTTGTAGCCGTGGAGAGCCTGGGGATTCCACTTCCGGGCGAGACGGCGCTGGTTACAGCGGCGGCGTTCGCCGCCAACGGCCACCTCGATATCGGCTGGGTTTTCGGGATCGGAGCCCTGGCCGCGATCCTCGGCGACAACTCCGGTTATTGGCTGGGGAGAACCGGAGGACTTCAGCTCGTCGAACGGTACGGGCACCACGTCGGATTAAACGAATCGAAGCTCGCGATGGTGCGCAGTTTCTATGAGCGACACGGCTCGAAGACGGTGCTGATCGGGCGTTTCATCGCGATCCTTAGAAGCTGGGCGGCGATACTTGCCGGTGTGATGAGGATGTCCTATCCGCGATTCATTGCCTTCAACGCTGCCGGATGCATTTTGTGGGCGTCGGTCTTCTCGACGTTAGGTTATCTGTTCGGAAAAAATCTGCCGCTGGTGGAGAAATACATTCGCGAAGTTGGAATCGCGGTGGCGATCATCGTGGTGATCGCGGCGGTGATTTTCGTCGTGCGCCGGCGGAGAAGGGCGACGTAAAAAAGCCGCCGCCGCACTGAGTGCGACGGCGGTTGGATGCGCTGCGAAGAGTTACTTCTTTTCCTTCGCTTCCTGCTTTGCTTCCTTCTTTTCAGACTTCGGCGTTTCGTGCTGGGTCTTTCCGACGACCTTGCCCGTCATCGCGTTGACATTCACTTCGTCGATTCCGGCCTTTCCCGCCGTTTCCATATCGAAGCTCCAAATGAGGCGGCCGCCCTCTCTCTCGATCTCGCCCGACTTGACCGTCGCGCCGGGAACGCGCGCGAGCGCGATCTTGGTGGCGGAATCCTTCGAAACCTTCGCGATCTTCGCGAGATCGGCTTCGGTTTCCATCTTCTTGCTGGCGTGAACAGTCGTCTTCGTGCCAGTCTTTACTGTAGCGGTCTGAGCGAACGCCGTTCCCGCGACTGCGGTGAACGCGAGCGCTCCGATGGCAATGTTGGTGATCAACTTCATTCAAGCTCCTTTGACAGGGTACGAGCGAAAGTTAGCCGCGACCACCTTACCCGCCGTTAACGGCTGGATGAGCTAAGCGCGTGCACTGCGGGGTAGGGAAACGATGAATTTTGCGCCCCCCAGTTCGCTTCCTTCGACGCTGATCGAGCCGCCGTGAGCTTCGACCGCCCATCGCGCGATGGAGAGTCCGAGCCCGGCGCCGGGGACGCTGAAATCGTCGTCGTTGACGCGGAAGAACCGCTCGAATATCCGGTCGCGAAGCTGGGCGGGAACACCCTGTCCTTCGTCCTCCACGGTCGCGATGTACGAAGCGCCCTCGCCGGCGAGCGTAACGCGAACGCGCGACGCGGGCGGACTGTACTTGATCGCGTTGTCTATGAGATTTCCGAAAACCCGGTCGAGGAGCTCCTCATCGCCTTCGAACGGGCAGCCATCCTCGGGAAGAGTGCAATCGATGGTGATTCCGCGCTCCGCGGCGAGAGGGCCGAGATCCCGCGTGGACTCAGCGATGACCTCACTGAGATAGAGCGACCTGCGGTGAACTGGGCGCTCGCCAATGTCCGCTCTGCTGAGGAGGAAGAGATCGTCAACGACACGCGAGAGCCGCCGCGCTTCCCGCTGAACTGTACCCAGCGCATCGCGGTAATCCGTCTCGGTGCGCCCGTTCTTCGATAGCAGGACGTCGGCGACGGCGCGCACGACCGCGACTGGTGTTCGGAGCTCGTGCGACGCGTCGGTCATAAACCGTCGCTGCTGCGCGAGAGCGTGGGCGAGGCGGTCGAGCAGATCGTTGAGAACGGTGGCCAGCTTTCCCAGCTCATCGTCGGGGTTCACGACCGGAAGTCGCTCGCTCGTCGTGGACGCGCTGATGCGGGCTGCTCTTTCGCTCATCGCTCCAACGGGGGAGAGGGTCCTGCCGGAGAGAATCCATCCGCCGAGGAAGGCGAGTGCGATGACGAGCGGAGCGATGACGGCGAAAGTTGCGGCGGCGCTTTCGAGCGCCTCGGTGTCCTGGTGGAGCGAGCGCGCAACGACGATTGTCGGATCGTCATCCTTGAGATCGAGCACCGACGAGTAAATCCGGTATCCGCCTTCCGCGTCCGGAAGCGTGGAGAGAGTCGGGCCGGCGCGAAAGCGTTCTCCGAGAAGACCCGGCAGTGCACGCGGGTCAAACGGCGGCCCGTTTTGATCGGCGCCGTTTTTCGCGGCCGCGAGCTTTTTCATTCCGATGATGCGCTCCGTGGAATCGAACACCACGACTACGACATTGTTGAACCGGAACTCTTTCAGCGCTTCCGCCGTCGCCTTCTCCAAAGAGGGCAGCTCGTCCCTCTCGGCGACGAGCTCGCTGCGGAAGGCGGTCCAGGTATCGGCGAGATCGCTGTCTCTCACCCGGGCGTTCGACTGACGGAGAAACAGCACCGATGCGATCGCCGACGCCGCGAGCAGCGCGGCAAGAATGGCGGTGTGCCAAAGGGCGAGTCTTGTCCGAACAGAGAAGCGCGGCGCGCGCATCGGTCGGCCGGCCTAGCGGGCGGGAGCGGCTTCGTCTTCTACGCTGAGGACGTAACCGGCTCCGCGCCGTGTATGAACGAGCGGCATCCCGCCAGTGGCGGTTTCCAGCTTCCGGCGCAGGCGATTGATCGCCACCTCGAGCGCGTTCGACGCTGGATCGTGGTTGTCGTCCCACACGTGCGCGGAGATATCGGCGCGACTCATCACCACGTTTACGTTTCGCGCCAGAAATTCGAGGAGCGAGTATTCCTTCGTTGTGACCGGAATGAGCTTTCCGTCCCACCGCACTGTCTGGCGCCCCGTGTTGACTGAAAGCTGGCCGACGTTGATCTCTTCCGGGACGATCGTGACCGAGCGTCGCAGCAGAGCGCGCAGTCTCGCGAGCAGCTCGGGAAATGCGAACGGCTTGGTGAGATAGTCGTCAGCCCCGGCGTCCAGCCCCGCGACCCTGTCGGCTACGGCGTCGCGCGCGGTGAGCATCATTATCGGAACCGTCTTTCCGCGCGCCCGGACTTCGCGGCAGACGGCGAAGCCGTCGCGCTTCGGCATCCCCGCGTCGAGAATGAGCGCGTCGTAATCGTTGAGCACCGCCTGCATCAGCGCCGCGTCCCCGTCAGCGGCGACATCCACGGCGTACGCGTTTTCACGGAGCCCGCGAGCAACGGTTGCGGCGAGCGCCGAGTCATCTTCTGCGAAGAGGAGTCTCATCTGTAGTTAAGATAAAGGATACTTTTACAATACACCGAAATTCGGTGTAAGCATCGTGACAGCTTGGCGCGCTACGCTACCTGACTTGTCCTCAATGAGCCTAACAAAGCGATCGGCGGTTGAACTCATTCTCGCCGCCACCTGCCTATCGTCTCCCGTGCACGCGCAACGTCCCGTTACGCGCGTGGACGCGGTCGAGAGCGCTGTGTCCCGCGGGCCGAGGCTGGCTGCCGCGCGCGCGGACACTGCTCTCGCGTCGGCGCAGCTACTCTCGGCGCGACTGTTGGCCGACCCCGCGCTCGCCTTGGGTTACTCGCGAGCGCGACCGCTCTACCACGTCACTGTCGATCTTCCGTTTGACTTCCTCGGAATTCGCTCGACGCGAACGGCGGCCGCATCGGCTGCGCGCCGCGCGGCAACGCTTCGGTACGATTTCGAGCGCGCCAGCGTCGCACTCGATGCCGATACTACATATACGCGAGCGCTGGCGGCGATCGCACATTCCCGACTCTCTGCTTCGAGCGCCGCTGACGCGGAGAGGCTCCGCACCATAGCTGCCCAGCGTCGCGACGCGGGCGATGCCAGCGAGCTCGACGTGCAGCTGGCAACGGTAAATGCCGGTCAGGAGCTGAACATCGCCGCTTCGGATTCTCTTGCCGTCGTCGCCGCACTGCTCGACCTGCAGTCGGTGATGGGACTTCCTTCGAATGCAGTGCAGATCAGTCCGGTTGACTCCTTGACTCCGCCGCCGCCCGCGGTCGCGCTTACGGACGGCGCACTCTCTCTCACTCTTCCCGTCGCCGCCGCAACAGCGCTTCTCAATTCCGCGCGGCTCGGCCTCCGGGTACAGCGGCGGAGCGTGCTTTCGCCGTTCGGTATCAACGCCGGCTTCGAGACGGGCGGATCGGCCGATGAGCGCGGGTTACTGCCGACTGTCGGGCTCACTCTTCCGATTCCGTTCCTGAACAGAAATCGCGGTGGCGTCGCGGAGGCGCAGGCGGGACTGGCAAGAGCGCGAGCAGAGCTGGATCTGGCGCGCATCGAGAGCGACGTCGGGATCGCGCAGGCCCGGCGCGCCCAGATGATGCAGCAATCGCGCGTGGAGCGCGACCGGATTCTAGTCGCCAGCGCGAATCGTGTCGCGGCGATGTCGCTCACGTCATATAAGGAGGGAGCGGCTCCACTCGCGTCCGTTCTCGAGGCGCGGCGGACTTCTCGCGACGTTCTCGCGCGGTACATTGACGACACCGCCGAATCGTGGATAACCACGGCCCGACTGCGCGTGCTGACCCTTACCGAAGGATCGTCGCGATGAAACGCATTCTCGCGTCTTTCGCACTGGCTGGAGCGATTGTCGCCTGCAAGAAAGACAACGAGGGGGCGGCGGCCGTAGCCGCGCGCATCCCGGTAAAGGTTGCCGTGGCGCAGATGCAGCCGATCTCGGAAACGATCGGCGCGATTGGAAACGTCGCTGCGCGGCCCGGTTTCGTCGCGAGTTTGACCGCTCCGGCCCAGGCGCGCGTTACGAGCGTCGCTGTCTCGCAGGGGCAGCCGGTAGTGCGCGGCCAGGTTCTCATCCAGCTCGATCCGCTTCCATTTCAGGCCGCGTCCCAGAGCGCGCAGGCGACTCTCAACTCTGCGCAGCGCGCATACGAGAGAGCGCAGCGACTCGTCGCGGCAGGGATTGCTCCGCGAAAGGACCTCGAACAGGCAGCGACAGATTTGGCGCTCGCTCGCGGCGCGGCGTCCACGGCGCAGCGGACGCAGGCGCTATCCACGCTTCGCTCTCCGCTCAACGGATCCGTGACGAAGCTCAATGCAACACTCGGATCCTTCGTGGACGCGAATCAGCAGCTGGTCGAAGTCACCGACACGCGGGCGCTGGATCTGATTCTCACCACCACGCCCACCGACGCGGCCAGGATTCACACCGGATCCCTGGTTCGTCTCGCCGCCGGCCAGAGCGCCACCGGCGAAGCGCTCGGCAGCGGCGCGGTGGCGAGTGTTTCCGCGATGGTTGATTCGGCGACTCGCGGAGTCGCGGTCAAGGTGCGCGCGTCTGCGACGACGCGGCCGCTTCGTGTCGGCGAAACAATATTCGGCGAGATCGCTGTCGGGACGCATACCGCGGTGACGATTCCGATCGAATCCCTCGTTCCTGAAGGTGATGCGTTCAAGGTGTTCGTCGTGGACGCCAACAATCTCGCGCACGCCCGTGACGTGACGGTCGGGTCACGCGCGGGCGGATTCGCGGAAATAAAAACAGGACTAAAGGCGGGCGAGAAAGTTGTCACCTATGGCGCCTACGGCGTCGAGGACAGCGCGAAGGTAGTAGTCGGGAAGTGAAGCGCGGACTGTTCGATCACCTCTCAAGCCAGCGCCGCTTCATCTATATGATGACGGCGCTCCTCAGCGCTGGCGGAATATGGGCCGCGCTCCGCATACCGTCGGCGATTTATCCCGAGCTCGTATTCCCCCGCGTCATAGTCGTCGCCGAAGGTTCATCG
Organism: Gemmatimonadaceae bacterium; assembly: GCA_046599115.1. Lineage (GTDB taxonomy): Bacteria > Gemmatimonadota > Gemmatimonadetes > Gemmatimonadales > Gemmatimonadaceae > UBA4720. The sequence continues at coordinate 3,334 of JBKJHG010000054.1, read as the reverse complement.
CTCGATGCCCGGCAGCTGGTGTTCAGAGCGACGCGGCCCCTCGAGGAAGCTGTCAGCGTCGTGCCGGGGGTGACGCGCGTCCATTCGCGCACCATTCGCGGGTCGATCGAGGTCACGATCACGTTCTCGCAGAGCACGGACATGATCCAGGCGCTTCAGCTGGTTCAGGCGAAGATCCAGCAGGTTGCTGGGCAGCTTCCCCCGGAGATGCAAATACAGGCGGAGCGAATGACACCATCGCTCTTTCCCATCGTCTCATACAATCTCGAGGGCGGCGAGCCCGCGACGCTGTACGACATCGCGCGATATCAGATCAAGCCGCTCATCTCGCGCGTGCCGGGAGTCGGTCGCGTGGACGTGCAGGGAAGCGACGTCAGGGAGATTGAGGTCGTCGCCGACCCGGCGCGTCTTGCCGGCCAGGGACTCACCTACGACGACGTCGCCAAGGCGATCACTCAGGCAACTACTGTTAGTGCCGTTGGACGGGTTTCGCGCGATTACCGGCAGTATCTCATCGTCACCGCGCAGGAGCCTCACTCGATCGAAGACATCGCCAACGTCGTCGTCGGCCACGGCGTCCGTGTCGGTGACGTCGCGAAGGTTGAGGTCGGCACGATCGATCACGTCAGCATCATCGCCGGAGACGGAAAGCCGGCGGCGCTTCTCAACATCACCCGGCAGCCAGGCGGAAACACCGTCGCGCTCGCCGACAGCGTCGCGCGCATCGCCGAAAACATCGCGCCGACACTTCCGCCGGGCGTGACGATCAAGGCGGTATACGATCAGTCCGCGCTGGTGCGCGACGCTGTAAAGTCGGTCCGCGACGCGATGCTCATCGGTGCGTTCCTGGCGGTCATCGTGCTGTTGGTGTTCCTGCAGCACGGGCGCATCACCGCGATCAGCGCATCGTCGATCCCGCTGACGCTCGCCATCACAGTGTTCGTGATGTACCTCATTGGTCAGACTTTCAATCTGATGACACTCGGCGCGATGGCAATCGCGACCGGGCTGGTGATCGATGACGCCGTCGTGATTACCGAAAACATCGTCCGCCACCTGCACCTGAATCCCGACCGTGTCGTCGCCGTGCGCGAAGCGGTGCAGGAGATTATCTGGCCGGTTACCACGTCCACGATCACGACTGTTGTAGTCTTCCTGCCGCTCCGGCTGCTCGAGGGCGTCACCGGTCAGTTCTTCGCTGCGCTTTCGATCACGCTGACGATTGCCGTCCTCGTTTCGCTCGTGCTGGCGCTGACCGTGATTCCGCTGCTCGCCGCGCAATATCTCACGCCGGAGGACGCCGACGATCCGGACGTGGAGTCCATCGAGAAGCACCAGCGCCAGAGCAAGTACCAGCGCGTCCTGGCGCGAATTGGTTCCGCCATCGACACGCTCTCCGAGCGGTACGAGCAGTCTCTCAACAAGATGATCGGAAATCTCCGCTGGGCGCTCGTCGCTGCGGGTGTGATGGCCGTAGTCGGTCTCGTGTCGAAGCACTACGTCGGCTCGGGATTTTTGCCCGAGGTTGACGAGGGCGCCTTCGTGCTGGATTACTGGGCGCCGGGCGGTACCGCTCTCGCCGAAACGAACAGACAGGTGAACATCGTCGAGCGGATTCTAGCGAAGACGCCGGAGATCACCGGCACGTCGCGCCGGACCGGCGCCGAGCTGGGACTTTTTGCGACGGAGCAGAATCGTGGCGACATAGCCGCGCGCCTCAAGCCACAGGGCGGGCGGTCGCGTTCGATCTTTGAGGTGATGGACGAAGTGCGCGTCAAGATCGAGGAATCGGTGCCGCGGCTTCGCGTGGAGTTCGTGGAGATTCTCTCCGACGTCATCAATGATCTCGCCGGCGGCGCGCGTCCGGTCGAGGTGAAGGTGTTCGGACCCGACCTCGTCGCCATCGAGACATACGCGAAGAAGGTCGAGCCGGCGATGGACAGCATTGCCGGGATAGAGGATTTCTTCAACGGCGTGAGCGAGCCGAGCGAGCAGCTCTCGATGAGCATCTCGCAATCGGAGACCAACCGCCTTGGGATCACTCCCGCGGACGTAGCAAACAAGGCGAGTGCGGCGCTGCTTGGCGCTCCCGCCGGGGAGATCAAGGTCGGCGATCGCGCCATCGAGGTGAGAGTGCGCGCTCCGGATTCCGTGAGATACGACGCGTCCCAGCTGGCGGCGCTTCCGATTGTCTCCCAGCCGGGAAAGCCGCCGACTCCACTCGGCGCTCTCGCCACATTCACTCCGCTGGAGACCCGGGCCGAGCTTCTGCGCGAGAACCAACAGCAGATGATCTCGATGACCGCCGACGTCAGCGGACGTTCGCTCGGCAGCGTGATGGATGATGTGAAAGGAGTGTTTGCGAAGAACAAGCCGCCCGCCGGCGTGAGGATCGAATACGGCGGCCAGTACGCGAGCCAACAGGCAGCGTTTCAGGCGCTGTTGGTTGTGCTCGGGCTCGCCACTGCGTGCGTGATCGCAGTGATGGTGATCCAGTTCCAGTCGTTCATCGAGCCGCTCGTGGTGGTGCTCGCGGCGCCGTTCTCATTCGCGGGCGCGATGCTCCTGCTGGTCGTGACTGGAACTCCGCTCAACGTCTCGAGCTTTATGGGGCTGATATTGCTCGTCGGTCTGATCGTGAAGAATGGGATCATTCTGCTCGACTTCACACGGAGAAGAATGCTCGAAGCGGGACTGACGCTCGATGTGGCGATTCAGGAAGCTGCGCGCATCAGGCTGCGTCCGATTCTGATGACGACGCTTTGTACGCTCGTCGGTTTGTTGCCGCTCGCGCTGGCGATCGGTGCCGGGAGCGAGATGCAGCGGCCGTTGGCGATAGCGGTCATCGGCGGATTGACGCTCTCGACGCCGATCACGCTTTACATCGTCCCCACGCTGCTGGTGGCGATTCGTGGGCGGGGATACAAGCTCAGCGCGACCGGTTGACCGCTCCGGGCTTTGCCGCCCGTGCCGCCCCGTTCCATATTTGCGGCGTCTCCAACCGAGGTGGCAATGGTGGCTCTCTCCGCTCTGTGGCTCCCGATTATTCTGTCCGTCGTCGCGGTGTTCGTGCTCAGCTCGATCATCCATATGTTCTCGCCGTGGCATAAGAGCGACTATCCCGGAATTCCGAATGAGGATGCAGTCGCCGATGCGTTAAGACCGTTTGCGATTCCACCTGGCGATTATCTGATGCCGCGGCCGGGAACGCGCGAGGGAATGAAGAGCCCCGAGTTCGCCGAAAGAATGAACAAAGGTCCGAACCTCATTGTGACCGTTCTTCCCAACGGCCCTCGGCCAATGGGTCCGCTGTTCATCGGCTGGCTGATTTTTG
>JBKJHG010000050.1:0-14438 GCA_046599115.1 Gemmatimonadaceae bacterium | reverse complement strand
GTAAGTAAAAAGCCCCTTGGCGCGCATCCGTACGGCAATGCGCCGGCGCAAGCAGGTGTCCTTATAGCTGGCGCAGCGGAACCCGCGGTCGCGCGTGATCTTCGCCATCAGATTCGCGAACGCCGGCTCGTTGTGCACGATCATCTCGAGGCGCCCAGCCCGATCGTCGCGTCGGCGAGATTGCGGTGGAGCTGCGGAATTTCCGGCGCGATTGCGAGCCCGCGCTCCGCCGCTTCCCTCGCCTGCTGAAAGTCGTTTTCGTCGAGGCACGCCGCAGCGAGGTTGTTGAGCAGCACCGGCTCGGCGGGATACGTCTCGGTCGCCGCGCCGAGGAGCAGCTTCTCACGGCGCGGATCGCCGCTCATCGCCGACGCAAGACCCGCGTAATGGAACCACACCGCGGGGGGAGACGCGCTCGTCCAGTGGCTGCGCGCTTCGGCAAGCGCCGTCTTCGCGCCGCGCAAATCTCCCGAGCGCAGCGCGATTATTCCAAGCTGCAGCTGCATCTTCGGCTCGGCTTTTCTGCTCGCCGCCACGGCGCGCTCGGCGAGAAGGCGCGCCTTCTCGATCTGCCCGAGCCGCTCGTACGCGAGCGCAAGATTGTGAAGCAGCGCTGCCTTTTCCTGCGCCGCCGGCGCCGCCGCCTGAAACGCGTCAACCGCGCCCGCCCAATCCGATTTGCGCAGCGCGATGAGGCCGACGTGGAAGAGAGCGAGCGGGTCCACTCTTCCCGACAGGCCGATTGCCTTCAGCTCGCGTTCGGCCTCGTCGTACATTCCGGCGCGGTAGAGGGCGATGCCGAGATTGCGCCTCTCATCTGGACTCGCATCCTGCGGCGCCGACTGCGGGCGCGTCGCCCGGCCAACTGGAAGAACGAATGACGCGGTGATCAATCCGTACAGCGCCTTCCCAACTTCGAAATCGCCGAGACCGGAGTCGCGCACCAGCGCGGTTACATCGCGGTTGCCGTCCACGAGCGGAATCAAGATCTCCTGCTCGGGCGTGAGCGGAAGCTTGTTGACGAGAAGCCGCTGCCGGTCGAGAGCGAAGACCAGGTCGAAGGATGGAATCTTTTTCTCGACGAGAGTCCATTCGTCAACGCGGCGCGCGCCCTCGAGAAGCAGCGACTGCGGATCGACAGAGGCGAGCGTCGTTCCCGCTTTGGGGAGTACTCCCGGCTCGAAGTTGAATGACCCGCTCGTCCAGGTGAACAGATTGTAGACCGCGTTCTCCGTGTCAATCTGCCGGTTCGCTATCTCGGCGTGACAGATGCGCCCGGTGTCGAAGTAGATCGAGCCGAAGCTGTCGTGAAAGGCGAGACCGAGGCAGCCGGTTTTCTTTCCCATCGCCAACAGCTGGAGCACGTCGGGGAGGCTCGCCTCCTTGAGGCTTCCCTTGATCGCCATCAGCGCATCTCGTCGATCATACGGTCGGCGACGCCGGGCCAGTCGAGAATGTGCCGCTCGTCGTTGAACGCCTGATGCTCGCCCGTCGGACGGCGCACCGGCGCCTTGAGCGATTCCACGCGCTGCGTGATTTCTTCGGCGATGTCGTCGAGAAAATTCGCGAACTCGTTTTTCGGAGCTTCTTCCTCACCGCTCACTTCGTGCCGCCTTCCGCGGAGGCGGCACCCGATGAGCTGAGCTTGCTCAGCACGCGCGACGAGATGGCGCGGAGCGTTTCGAATACGCCGGTCCCGTTCACCGCGGATGACGTGAACGACGGCACGTCACGGAAGTTGAGCACACGCTCCAATTCGGCGACGGTGATCAGCTCGTCTTCGGGGAGATCCCGCTTGTTGTACTGCATCACCAGCGGGACGGAGCGCGGGTCGTGTCCAAGATCGGCAAGATTGGCGTGCAGATCCTGCAGGCTCTCGACGTTCTCCGGCAGCTGACGGAGCTGGCTGTCGGCGACGAAGACGACACCGTCCACGCCTTGCAGCACAAGACGGCGCGTCGCCTGGTAGTACACCTGGCCAGGCACGGTATAGAGCTGGAAGCGGGTCGCGAATCCGGATATGCTGCCGAGATCGAGCGGAAGGAAATCGAAAAAGAGAGTGCGGTCGGTCTCTGTGGCGAGGGAGACCATCTTCCCCTTTCTGTCCTCGGGAAGCTGCGAATACACGTGCTGCAGATTCGTCGTCTTCCCGGACCTTCCAGGCCCGTAGTAAACGATCTTGCAGGTGATTTCGCGGCTCTGATAATTGACGACTGGCATCGCTCAGCTCACTCGATTGGGCCAAAGAGGGCGTCGAGACTGCGATTGAGATCGCCCTCGAAATCTCCCTGCGTTGCGATCTGAGGCGCCGCCGACTTCCAGCTCTCCTCGAGCGCGCGGCAGAAATCGCCGAAGTACATCTCCACCATTCCAATGGAGCTATCGGCGTCGAAGACTCCGACGAACAGATATTCGCTTCCGCCGACGCTGCAGCTTCCCATATAGAGCTGCCGCTCGCCGCCGGTGTGATGCAGCTCGCCGAACGGTTTTCCGTCGAGCTGCCTGCCAAGCTCGCGCGATGATGCGTTGATCGCCGATGCCAGCGCGCACACCGTCATCACGTCGTCCGGCCCGGCGAATCCGAACTGCGCCACGACGCGGCCGCTCGAGAGGAGCACCACGCCGCTCTTGAGACGCGCGTCGTCGATGAATCGGCGAAACGGGGCGTCAACCCACTTCTCTCCGACAGTCGGGCTCGTCACATCGAGCTCCGCGCGCCGGTCAGCATGTCGAGCCGGATTCGTCCGACATTCGCGGTGGGCTCGAGCAGCGCAACCAGTACGATGTCGCCGCAGCCGGCGACGCAGAGCTGCCCCTGGTCAGCTTCGAGTCTCATAAACACCGGAACGCCGAGCGCGGCGGCGGCCGACGCGCGTCCCGATCTCGCGTAAAGGAACGACGCGAGGGCGGCGGTGTGCCTGTGCGCGCCGGCATCGGCGCCGCCCGATGCGCCGCCATTCTCGATTATGAGTCCGTCCGCAGCGCCAACGGTCATTGCCAGTATCACACCGGGGAGACGAGCCAGATTGCGCAGCGTCTCGGTGAATGAGGTCATCGTTTGTCACCCTCCAGCCACTCTTGTGCCCGGCTCGCGGAGCGCTGAAGAATTCTTCGCACCAGGCCGTGCGGCTCCTCGGCTGAGGCGGCGATCAGAACAATCGAGTCGTCCGCCATCGGCGCGAGCGCGATCGTCGCGTCCGGCGTCTCGATCACCAGCGATTTCCACGAGCCAAGCCGCAGATGGTCCATCGCGCGGCTGACTTCGGCGCCGATGCCCGAGAGCGCGGCTCCGATCGCGGATCCGGCTTCGCGTCCATCGGCCTCGAGGTACGAGCCGGCGACGTGTTCGCCCTTCGCATCCACGAGGAGCGCGGTGAGGTCTGCGTCGCCAAGCGTCGCGGCGAACAGCGTCCGCGCATCCTCACGCATTTGCAGTCGCCTCCGGCGATGCGAGCAGGACGAGACCGGTAGTAATCATTCCGTATATAACACGGGCGACGTCGAATTCGCTGATCGCCAGATCGATTGCGATGGCGCGAAGGTTCGAGATGCCGTCCACCAGGCTCAGCACTTCCCATTCGCGCGGCAGCAGATCTATGAACGACTGGGGTCCGTCCTTGAGCGGCGCGAGGCGCGGCACGACCGCTCCATCGGGAACGATGTCGATCATCCGCGACCATTCGTCAATACGGCGCGCGCCCTCCATCAGCAGAGATTCAGTCGAGACCTTTACAGCGGTGTCCTTCCGTATCGGACGCGGCGGCTCTTCGGAAAAAGAGAAGAACCCCTCCGACCACGACATCAGGTCGAACACCACCGTCTCGATCTGCTGCCGCATGTAGCGGTCTATGTCGCGTGCGGCGACGACTCCGTTGGCGACGAGAATCTCCCCGACACGCCGCTTGTCGCCCGCGCGCTGCATTGCAGTCGCGCGAGAGAGGTCGTCCGCAGTCACCTTCCCCGAGTTTTCCAGCAGCGTGCCGAGCAGGTGCGGATTGCTCTTCATCGTCGCGGCGACGACGGTGCCGGAATCGAAGTAAACCGCTCCTTCGTTGTCGCGCTCCTCCGAGAAGACGCGCAGAACTCCGCTCTTCCGGCTCAGGTCGAGGAGCTGGAATACATCGTGAATGCCGAGCTCCTTCAGCGGCCCTTCGATCGGCATCAGCCCACCTCCGCCGGAAGAGAGGCAAGATGCCCGAGTGCGCCGGCGTGATTCGGATCGAACCGCGTCACACGCTCGAAAGCGCGCCTGGCGTCGGATTCGCGCCCCGTGTCCAGCAGTGTCTCGCCGAGCAGGATCAGCGCGCCGAAATGATAGATGTCGGTGTGGAGCAGCCTCACCAGCACGTTGAGCGCGGCGCGACTCTCGTTCTTACGGCGGTAGGCAGACGCGAGCTCGAGCTGCGCATCCTGGTTCGTCGCATCGAACTCGAGCGCCAATCTAAGTTCGGCAAGCGCCTCGGCGTCGTGACCGTCGGCGATCAGCGCGCGAGCGAGAGCGACGCGCGTTCGCACGTTGCTCTTGTCGGCGGCGGTGCTGCGCCGGAGCAGCTCGACCGCTCGCGCGTGCTCACCGAGCGAAGTGTGGAGATCCGCGGCGTACGCGAGATCGGACGCGCTCGCACCCGTCGCATTGATCGCGCGGGCGAGAGCCTCACGACCTGTGCCCACCGATCCCGTGGAAATGCGCGCTTCGGCAACTGTGAGGAGATCGGCTGGAGTCAACTCGTTATCGGCGACGAGCCATTCCGCGAGGGGAAGCGCTTCGCCCGGCCTTCCAAGGGAGAGCAGCGACTGCGCGGAACCGCGAAGCCCGAAGCGATTCCCGGGGTCGAGGTCGAGGGCTGAGTTGAATCTCTCCAGCGCTTCCCCGTGCAATCCCTGAGCGCGAAACGTGTCGCCGGAAATCAGGACTCCCTCGACGCGGTCGCCTCCGCGCGACTGCACACGCGCAATCTCGGCGTGGGCGCGGTCGAGCAGACCCTTGGAGAGATAATCACGCGCCAGCGTGTACGACCCTGCGGCCGATTGCGGCTCTTTCTGCTCGCCGGCGGTGGGTGCGAACAGCTCCTCCAGAATTGCGGGGTCGAAATGGAAATCCGGAATCCCTTCCCCGTTGCCGATCGGCTCTGAGAGCGCCGGCCCGACGAAGATCGCGGTTTGCTCGTGCGGAAGCTCGATCGAAAGCGCAAGCTTCTGCGCGGAGTAGATGGGATCGAGAGCCAGCGCCTGCTTCGTCTCCCTCAGCGCACCGTTAAAATCGCCGAGCCGGGATAGTGTGAAGCTGATGTTATAGTGGGCTTCGGCAAAGGCGTTGTCAGATTGAATCGCGCGCGCGAACGCGTTGCGCGCCTCCTCGAACTTCTCGAGCTCGACGAGTATGAGTCCGATTCCGTTCCAGCCCACGGGATGCCCGGGTTTCAGGCGGATGACGTGGCGGTAGCTCTCCAGCGCAAGATCGAGATGCTTCTGCTTGAAGAGCACGAGCGCGAGATTTAGCCTCGCCTCCATCGGACATTTCGGACTCTGTAGCGCGCGCCGAAACCCATTCACGGAACCGCGCGCATCTCCCTTGTGCCAGAGCACCACGCCGAGGTTGTTATGCGCGAATGGATACTCCGCGTCGAGAGCGAGTGCCTCCTGATACCGTGACTCGGCGTCGTCGTGCCGCCCGAGCATCTGAAGCGCGGCGCCGTAATCATTGAGAACCCTGGGCGTGTGAGCGAAGCGCGTCACGAGCTTCTCGGCGGCGTCGGTTGCGGACTGCGCGTCGCGTCGAATCAGGTGCAGCTCGAGGGTTCCTTCGAGAGAGGCCGATTCGCTTCCCGATGTGGCTGCCCGCTCGTATGCGCGAAGAGCCTCGTCGTAATAACCCTTCAGACGATAGGCGAGGCCGAGCGCGACCTGGCTCGGCCCATCCGATGCGGCCCCCCCGGAAGGCGTCGTGAGCGTGACTCGCGGCGCCTCGAGGGACAGGTTCGCCTGCGCGCGCGTGAGCGTCGGGTTGAGCGCGAGTGCTTTTTTGTTCGCCTCTGCAGCTTCGTCGTTGAGACCGAGATCGCCAAGTATGAAGCCGAGCAGATACTGCGCATCCGGATTCTCGGGATGCAGCACGACTGAGCGCCTCACCGCTCGCAGAGCGTCCTCGCTCAGCCCGCGATTGTACAGAGTCTCAGCGAGCAGGTAATGAACGACCGAGCTCTGCGGATCGAGCGTGATCGCGCGCTCGAAAAGCGATTGCGCGTTGCGCAGATCGCCGGAAGTTTTCTCGGCGATCCCGCTCTGCACGAGCGCCTCGATGTCGTCCGGATTGTTGGCGAGGCGCGTCGCAAGCTGCTCGATGCGCCGCTGGAGCGTGCCCGATTCCCCGTACGCGATCTCGAGATTTCGCCGGGCTACGCGCATCCGCTCGTCGAGCGCGAGCGCGCGGGAGAACGCGGCTATCGCCTCCTCGGCGAGGCCCCTCCGGTAGTAGAGAACTCCGAGATTGTTGTACGCGCCGGCGTCTGAAGGATCTATGCGGCGGGCAAAAGAGCGTAGCACCTCGAGCTCGTCACCACTGAGCGCCCGTCGGACCGTCATTCTTCAGGCGACGCGAACGGCGCTGAAAATTGCCTCGAACGACCCCTCGTCCGGAACGAGAACGAAATATCCGTGGAGCACCTCGGCGGGGTCACGCATCGCAAACTCCGTTTCCACGCAAAGCACCGGCTTCAGCGCCTCGTCGTCCGGAAACACTTTCTCGAGCGCGTGCCCGGTCTCTCCCTCAACGAGTTTCGGCGGCGACGGGAGCAGGCGCATCCCGAGAAACTCACTCAGTGCGGTGAGATACGCGCCGCCAATGATGTTTCCCGCCTCGCTCACGGCGGATTTCTCGATTTCGCCATCAGGCGTGGCCGGGTCGTGCTCCCTTCCGAGCATTCGCTCGGCGAGCCGGTGCGAGCCGTCGCTGGGAAGAATGAGCGCAGTGCGGCCGCGGAGGGAGCCGGAGATGTCCATCATCACCACCACCACGCTCTCCCCCGGGAAGCAGGCGCGGCGCGCCTCGTCGTCAGGGACGATGAAGCGAATCGTCGGAACGCTGATCATTATGCGCCCGCCGGTGAGAGTCGAGAGCGCTGTGGCGGCGTGGCCGGCGCCGATGTTCGCTACTTCCTTCAGCGCGTCGAGCCGCTCCGGCGAAAAATCATTGTGCCCTGTTTGCGTTGACGTCATCTAGACGAGAGCTGTTGGATCGATGATCAGCGCCGGGGCGCCGTCACCGAGAATCGTCGCGCCGCTGAACATCGAGCTGTCTTCCCCGGCGGCGTCGAACTGTTTCATCACGATTTCCTGCTGGCCGACGAACTCGTCAACGATCAGACCGGCGCGGCGGTCGGCCAGCTCCATCATCACGACCTGCAAGGCGGTGCCGTTACCGCGGGCGAGCCCGACGCGGTCGCGCAGACGTATGGCGGGAATCGCTTCGTCGCGGATGACGAGGACCTCCCGCCCCTTGACCTTCTGCAGCATCCCCGGCGCGAGGGAGAATGTCTCAACCACGTGCGTGAGCGGGAGAGCGTATATCTCCTCTTCGACGCGAGCGAGCAGAGCGCGCGAGATCGCGAGTGTCAGTGGAAGGCGCAGCGTCACGGTCGTTCCGCGGCCAGGCACTGTGCGCACGTCGAGTGAACCGCCGAGTGCGCGCACCTTCGTGGCGACGATGTCGAACCCCACTCCGCGCCCCGAGATGTCGGTGACCCTCGCCGCGGTCGAGAAGCCCGGTCGTGAGATGACGCGGATCAGATCTTCATCGGAGAGCGTCGTCGTTCCCTCTTCGATCAGCCCAAGCTCGATCGCGCGCGGCAGCACGAGGTCGGGATCGATCCCTCGCCCATCGTCGGATACGCGAATCAGCACCGTCGCGCGGTCGCGCTCGGCCGTGAGCGTGAGGCGCGCGACCGGCGGCTTGTCGAGAGCGAGGCGCTCCTCGGGGAGCTCGATGCCGTGGTCGAGAGCGTTGCGCAGAAGATGCAGCACGGGTTCTCCCATCTCCTCCAGCATCGACCGGTCGAGCTCGATGTCCTTGCCCTCGATCGTGAACTCCACTCGCTTGCCGAGCACGTGGGCAGTGTCGCGGACGACGCGCGGAAAACGGTCGAACACCTGCCAAACCGGAAGCATCCGGATGGACATAATCTCGTTCTGGAGATTCCCGATCAGCTGTGACGCCTTGAGAGTCGCCTCACCGAGCGCGGCGTCATTCACCTCTGCCGAAATCAACGCCAGCCGGTCGCGTACGATTACCAACTCGCCGACCGCGTTCATCAGGTTGTCGAGGCGCTTGGCGTCGATTCGCACGTGCCGAGGCGCGTGCTCCGTCTTCGCCGCCGTTCCCTTGCTCCCGGCGAGAACCTGGAACTCGGCGGTAAAGGTCAGCGGCTCTTCCGGCTCCTGGGCCAGCTCGCGCAGCTGCTCGACGAGGGTGGTGACGACGAGATCGCGCGGCTTTTCCGACGTCGCCAGATCGATCGACGTCTCGAGCGTATCGGACGCGGCGAACAGCGCGTCCATCACCTGTGTGGTGACGAGAACGCTTCCCGTCCGCAGCTTGTCGAGAAGATTCTCCATCTCGTGCGACAGCTCCGTCACCGACTTGTACCCCATCGCCCCGGACATTCCCTTGATGCTGTGCACGGCGCGGAAAAGCTCGTCAACCGCTTCCGAATTCGCGTCACGCTCGAGCGCGAGGAGGGCGTTGCTGATCTCTACGAGATGCTCACGACTCTCGGTGAGAAAGAGCTTCGCATAGCCGGAGGTATCCACTCAGCCGAGCACTCGCTGCACCGCCTCGAGAACGCGGCTGGGCTGAAACGGCTTGACGACGAAGTCCTTCGCGCCCGCCTGAATCGCCTCCAGCACAAGAGCCTGCTGGCCCATCGCGCTGCACATCAGGATGCGCGCAGCGGGATCGGTCTCCATAATCTTTTTCACCGCTTCGATCCCGCCCATCTCGGGCATTATGATGTCCATCGTCACCAGATCGGGCTTGAGGCGGCCGTATTGCTCGACCGCCTGCTGGCCATTCTCCGCTTCGCCGACGACGGAGAACCCCGCCTGCGTAAGAATGTCCTTGACCATCGTGCGCATGAAAAGCGCGTCATCGCAAACCAGTACTGTACCGCTCACGATTCCCCTCCCCCGAGCGCTGCGGCGCTCTTTCCGAGAACGTCACGAACGATGGCGTCTATGTCCAGGATCACAGCGAGGTCGCCTTCGACTTCGGCGAGACCGAGAATTACTCGCGAATCGAATGCGCTAAGATCGCCGTCGCGCTGAAGCTCGCCGGCGCGAACCGATTGAAGATCGCGCACTTCGTCCACGCCGATGCCGACGAGCCGGTCGCGATACGGCACCAGGAGTATCGAGCCATTCACCCGGTCACACGAGCTCTTTCCGATACGCGCGGCAAGATCGAGCACGGTGACGATGTTGCCGCGCAGGTTTATGATCCCGCAAACCGTGGATGGCGCGCCGGGCAGCCGCGTCACGAGCTGGAACGGAATGATTTCGCGAACCGCGCTCATTTCGCACGCGAAAATCTTTCCGCCGATTTCGAATACCAGCAGCCGCCGCTCGGGAGCGGCGGACTCCCCGGTTACTTCCACCGGAGCGTCGGTCTGTTGCAGCTCAGGCATAGAAGCCGAATTCGGTGAGAGCGTCGGATCCGATCGCGAACTCGCCCGCCATTGCGCGCAGCGAAGCTTCGAGCTCGGGCGGCAGAGGTGAGCGAAGGTCCATCGGATCTCCGGTTAGCGGGTGATTGAACTGCAGCCAGGCGGCGTGAAGAAAGTGCCTTTTCGGAGGAAGCGCCGCCACCTTGCGCCCGCCACCGCCACCGTACGTATCGTCTCCGATCACCGGGTGGCCGATCGAAGCGAGATGCACACGAATCTGATGGGTGCGTCCGGTATGGAGCTGGGCTCGCAAAAGATCTCCTGAATCGAAGCGCGCCAGACGGGTCAAATCCGTCTTCGCCTGCCTCCCCGTACTGACGATTGCCATCCGCTTTCGGTCTCGCGGATCGCGCGCCACCGGCTTGTCTATCGTCATCTCGTCGCTCCTGAGGTGCCCCCAGGTCATAACGGCGTACTTGCGCGCCACTCTGCGCGAGGCAATGGCCGAACTGAGCAGGCGGTGCGACTTCTCCGTCTTGGCGACGATGAGCAGCCCCGACGTCTCCTTGTCGAGGCGGTGGACGATCCCCGCCCTGTCGTCTTCGTCCCGCGGGAGCTCGGCCGCCCTGCCGACGAGCGCGTTCACCAGCGTACCCGTCCAGTTTCCCGGCGCCGGGTGAACGACCATCCCGGCCGGCTTGTCGACGACGAGGAGAGCGTCGTCCTCAAAGACAATCTTCAGCGGGATGTTCTCACCCAGCAGCTCGCGCTTCGGCGACGGGGGAATCTCGAATGCGACAGTCTCGCCCGCGACCGGCTTGTAGCTCGCCTTTTCGCGGCGGCCGCTCACGAACACATTCCCGTTCGCGATCAGTGTCGCCGATTGCGTCCGGGAAATCCCCGCCCGCTCGGCGACAAGCAAATCGAGGCGGACATTGCTGTCCGCCTCGACTAGAAATTCATCCATTGACGTGGACGTATCACACTTCCGTGGAAGCTTCGGAAGCCGCTGCGACTACCGGCGTCGCGGCACGTTCTTCTCCCCACAGAACCCACGCGAGCAGAAACGCTCCCACGCTCACCGCCATATCGGCGACGTTGAACGTCGGCCAGCGCAGATCGCCGATGCCGACGTCGATGAAATCCACCACTCCCGCCGCGGAGCGGATGCGGTCGAGGAGATTTCCAACCGCTCCCCCGCACACGAGCGCGATCGCGAGAGTGCGCAGCGTCTCGTTCGCCTTCGTCGCCTGGTATAGGCGGCCAAGGATGTAAAGCGCGCCGGCGGTCAGCGCCATAAAGATCCAGCGCGAATACTCGCCGATGTGGAGTCCGAACGCAGCACCGGGATTGTGGACGAGCGTCAAGCGCACGGCATTGCCAAAAACTTCGTGCGGAATGTGCTGCGGGATGAGCGAGTTAGAGGCGGCCACCTTCGTGATCAGGTCAACGATCACGACGGTGCCGACTACGCTCCAGAAAAGACCGGAATTACGACTGCTTCTTTCCATCTTCTTCGCGTTGTTTGCATTCGATGCAGTAGCGCGCGTGCGGCAGTGCGTCGAGGCGCTCGAAGGCGATCTCCCTTTCGCAGTTGTGGCACTTCCCGAAATTCTCCGGCGACCGGTAGAGGCGGCGGAGTGCTTCATCGATGTGCCAGAGGAAACGTCCCTCCTGGCTGGCGAAAAGGAACGCCTTCTCACGCTCCATCGCGTCGGTGCCCTGATCGGCCATATGGAATGAATACGCGCTCAGGTCGCCGTCGGCGCCCTGCGGGGTCGAGCCGAAGGTCTCGTCGTAATGCCCGAGCTCCTTCACGGCGCGCTTGCGCTCGTCCATCAGCCGCTTCTCGAAGTGGTCGAGCATCTTCTTGCTCATCGACTTCGGCTTCTTCGCGCCAGTAGCAGTTGCCATTTTCAGCCTACCCTCTCTATGGCGACTCTCACAACCCGTCCTTCCAGGTCGAGCGATTGAGCCGCGTCTTTTTCGTCTTCTATCCCGCCCGTGTCGAATTGAAGGGCGAGCACTTCATCGGCGATCCATTTTCCGTGCTGTCTCACCGCCCCCAGCACATCCTCGTCGCCGTACAGCCCGAGCTTGATTCTGTCGCTCACGGCAAAGCCCGAGTCCTTACGCAATTTCTGTATCCTGCTGACGATCTCGCGGGCCAGCCCTTCGCGCTTCAGATCCTCGGTGAGCGCAGGATCGATCGCGGCGAAGTATCCGCCAACTTCCTCGACGACGAAATCGCCCGACGCCTTCCGAACGAGAGTGACCTCCTCGGGCAGCAGCTGATGGTTTTCTCCGTCAACCGAAAGATAAATGGGCGAGCCCGTTTCAAAGGCCCTCAATGAGTCACTTTTTAGCGCCTCGACGGCCCTTGCGGCGAGAGGCGTGCTCTTTCCAAATCGCTTACCGAGCGCCCGGAAGTTGGCTTTCGCCTCGAGCGTCACCAAATCGTCGGCGCTGGAAGCAAAATCCACCCTCTTCACGTTAAGCTCGGCGGCAAGAAGCGGCTTGAGCAGCTCGAGATCAGCCAGCCGCCCCGACTCCCCCGCCCCCGACATCGCCGGGATGACGCAAATGACGCGGGAGATGGGCTGCCTCACCTTAACGCCGGCCTCCTCGCGCGCCGCGCGCCCCAAGGTCGCCAGCGTACGGATGTCGTCCATCGCGTTCTCCAGCGCCTCATCCCGAACGCCGGAATCCGGGCGGCGGTAGTCCGCGAGGTGCACCGACGTCCCGACGAGCTCCCGATGTATCCAATCGGTGACAAAGGGCGCGAACGGCGCCAGTAGGCGACAGGTTACCGCCAACACTTCGTGAAGGGTGGCAAAGGCAGCCTGATTGTCGGCGCCGTCCACGTCATAGAAACGGCTGCGACTGAGGCGCACATACCATTTGGAGACGTCTTCGTCGAAGAACGTCATCACCAATTTCACCGCCGAAGTAGCGTCGTACTCCACCAGGAGACGGTCGGCTTCCGCTTCTACAGCCGCGAGGCGCGTGAGCACCCACCGATCCAATAGAGATCTTTTCTCGACTGCTGGATCATTCGCGCCGGGCGACCAACCGAAATTCGCGTATTCGGCAAAGATGCCGGTATAGACGTTCTTGAGCGTCAGCAAAAATCTGCCGGCGGTGTCGCGAATGCCCGCTTCGTCGAACCGCCGAGGCATCCACAGCTGGCTCGATGAGATGAGGGAGAGACGAACGGCATCGGCGCCGTGACGCACAAGCACCTTGGCAGGTTCAACCGTGTTGCCGACGTGCTTCGACATCTTCTGCCCTTCGGCGTCGAGCACGAGATCGTTGACGACGACCGAGCGGTAGGGTGCGGTGTTCGCTTTTTGAAGCGCACCGGGGCGAGCACCCTGCTCCCTAGTCCCTAGTCCCTCGTCGCCCCTAGTCCCTAGTCCCTCGTCGCCCTTGATGTCGTTGTTCGGCAGCGCGTCCCCCAGCCCGGTCGCGATCGCGAGAAGCGAATAGAACCACCCGCGCGTCTGATCCACCCCCTCGGCGATGAAATCGGCCGGATAGTGGTGCGCCATCTTCTCCGCGTTCTCGAACGGAAAGTGCCACTGCGCGAACGGCATCGAACCCGAATCGAACCAGGCGTCGATGACTTCGGGCGTGCGCGTCATCGTCCCCGCGCACTTCTCGCATTTCACCGTGATGCGGTCGATGAACGGCTTGTGCGGATCGAAATTGTCGCCGAGCGCGGCGCCGGAGCGCTGCGCGAGCTTTGCGTAGCTGCCGATCGCTTCGATGTGCGTTGCGTCGTTATCGCAAATCCATAGCGGCAGCGGCGTGCCCCAATACCGGTCGCGCGAAACGGCCCAATCAATGTTGTTGGTGAGCCATTCGCCGAAGCGTCCCTCGCGCATCTCCTCCGGATGCCAGTCCATCTTCGCGTTACGCGCGAGCATCTGGTCTTTGTACTCGGTGGTGCGCACGAACCACGACGTGCGCGCGTAGTACAGGAGCGGAGTGTGGCAGCGCCAGCAGTGCGGGTACGAGTGCTCGAACAGCGACGTCTTCCAGAGAACACCCGTGCGCTTCAGCTCGTCGAGGATGATTTGATCGGCGTCCTTCACGAAGACGCCGGCAACGAGCGGAATCCCGGCGACAAACTGACCCTTGAGATCCACCGGCTGGAGGAATGCGAGACCGTTTCGCTTCCCCGCCGAGTAGTCGTCGGCGCCGAAGGCAGGCGCCATATGCACGACTCCGCTTCCATCGTCCGCCGAAACGAACTCCTCGGCGACGATCACCTCGTGCTTCCCTTCTCCGTATGAGACCCAATCCAGCGGACGCTTGTACGTCAGCCTGGTGAGCTCGCGCCCGTTAAGCGACCCCACCTTGTCCCACCGATCCCGATAATCTTCGCCCAACACACCCCCGACCCGCGCCGCGGCGAGAATGATGGTGCCAGCCTTCGGATCACTCCCTTGTCCCTCGTCCCTAGTCGATTTTCTAACCAGCTCGAAGTACTCGAGCTCCGCATTCACCGCCAGCGCTACATTCGACACCAGCGTCCACGGCGTCGTCGTCCAAACGAGAATGCGGCGGCGCGGCGTGAACGGCTTGCCGCTCTCGTCCAGAAGATCGAGCGCGACGTATGCGCTCGGATCCTTCACGTCGCGGTATCCCTGCGCGACTTCGTGGCTGGAGAGTGACGTCTCGCAGCGCGGGCAATACGGGAGAACCTTGTGCCCGCGGTACAGCAGGCCCTTGTCGAACAGCGTCGCCAGCGCCCACCACACGCTCTCGATGTAGTCG